>NZ_JBMSDZ010000011.1:0-126716 GCF_049445995.1 Dyella sp. KRB-257
TGCGCCCGCGCTTTACGTCACTGCGCTTCTTTTGTTCCATGAGAACCGTCCGCTCGTGAGACCTACGGCAGATTCTACAGGTTTGTTTTATTTTGTCGACACCCTCTCAGAGGCTGAGAAAAATTCGCCCGCCGTAGCGAGAGCGCCGCCAAGCGTTCGTGACAAGGTGCGCTGGGCGCAAATCCGGGGAGTTTGGTGAGCCAAATGACCCGGATTTGCGCCCAGCGCGCCGCCGGCATGGGCGTTTGGCGGCGGGCGCAGTAGGCGGGCGATTTTTTCTCAGCCTCTCAGCCCATCAGCACCAGTTCCTCGGCGGAGGTGGGATGGATCGCCACCGTCGCGTCCAGGTCGCGCTTGCGCAGGCCGAGCTTCATCGCCACGGCAAAACCCTGCAGCATCTCGTCGGCGCCCGGACCCAGCGCGTGGATGCCGACCACGCGCTCGTCCTCGCCCATGCATACCAGCTTCATCAGCGACGGTTCGCGCCGCCCCGCGAGCGCCAGTTGCATGGGCGTGAAGCGGCTGCGGTAGCAACGCACCGCATCGCCGTGCTGCTCGCGTGCCTGCGTTTCGCTCAAGCCCACGCTGGCCAGCGGCGGTTCGCTGAACAGCACGCTGGGGATGTTCTCGTAATCCAGTCGCGCCTCCGGCTGCCCGCCGAACAGGCGGTCGGCCAGCCGTCGTCCTGCCGCCACCGCTACCGGGGTCAACTCCACGCGATCGGTGACGTCGCCTACGGCATAGATGCCCGGGCATGCGGTGTTCTGGTAGTCGTCCACCGGCACGTGGCCGCGCCGGCCGAGTGCCATGCCCAATACCTCCAGACCAAGACCTTCGGTATGCGGGACGCGTCCGACCGCCCACAGCACGGCGTCATACGGACCGCCGGCATCCATGTCGTTGCCGTCGAGCAGCAGGCCATGGGCCTCACGCCGCGCCGCCTGCACCTCGATCGGGCGGATCATGCGGATGCCGTCGTGCTGCATGCGTTCGGCCAGCGCGTCGGTAAGTTCGGCATCGAAACCAGCCAGCAGGGGACCGCGCACCAGCAGGCTCACTTGGCAGCCGAACGCCCGCAGCAAACCGGCGAACTCCGCTGCCACGTAACCGCCACCGACCACCGCCACCCGCCGCGGCAGGGCGCGCAGCGCGAATATGTCATCGGATACCCAGCCCAGGTCGAAGCCCGGGATATCCAGTCTGCGCGGGCGTCCGCCGGTGGCGATCACCACGTGCGGCGCCTGCCAGCGACGGCCGTCCGCAGCCTCCACGAGGCCGGCGTCAACCAGCCGACCGGCGCTAGACACCCGCTGCACGCCGGCTTTCCGCAGGCGCTCTACGTAGCGGACGGTGATGTCGTCCACGTAGCCCTGGCGGAGCTGGCGGAAGCGCTCCCAGTCCAGCCTCCCGCCCGCACCGCCGAAGCCGTACTCGTGTGCCAGCGACTGCTGTTGCGCCAGCTGCGCGGCGTACCACAGCGCCTTCTTCGGCACGCAGCCGCGATGCACGCAGGTGCCGCCGGGCGGCGCCGGATCGAGCAGCACCACCTTCGCCCCGTGGTGCGCCGCGCGGAACGCCGTGGCCAACCCGCCGGAGCCGGCGCCCAGCACGATGAGATCGCAGACCTGCGTCATGAAGCTTTCTCCGAACGATGAGCGGACCGGGAGTATCGCCGGTTCAGCGTCAACGGTTCGGGATCTGGCGCCGGGCACTTGCGCGCCGATGAATTACGCCTGTAATCTCCGGATGAAGATTACAAACGTAATCCACAAGGAGGCCAGGCATGCGTCGCGAAGTCCCCGCCATCACCGAGGCCGAGAGCCAGGTCATGGCCGTGCTGTGGGACAACGCACCGCGCACTTCGGAGGAGATCGTCGCGGCGCTGGGCGAAACCACCGACTGGCACGAGAAGACCATCCGCACCCTGCTCAACCGCCTGCTCGGCAAGGGCGCGGTGAGTGCCGAGCGCGACGGCCGGCGCTACCTTTACAGCCCGCTCATCACCCGCGAACAGTGGCAGTCGAGCGAGAGCCGCAGCCTGCTCGACCGCGTGTTCGGCGGCCGCGTGGCGCCGCTGCTGGCGCACTTTTCCGCCCACGAGAAACTCGGCAAGCGCGACATCGCCGAGCTGCGTGCGCTGATCGACGCCATCGACCGGAAGGAGCGCTGAGATGCTCGCCAGCCTGATCGACCTCAGCGCCGGCCTGCTGCTCGTGCTGGCACTGCGCAAGCCCGCGCGGAGGCTGTTCGGCGCCGGCCCGGCCTTCACCCTCTGGCTGTGGCCGGTGCTGCTCGGCGCCCTGCCGTGGCTGCCGATGCTGCCGGTGAGTTGGCACGTGCTGCCGCCGGTGATTGCCATGCCGGCTGCATTCGCGGCCTCCGCCCCGCTGGCCCCAGCGGTATCCGGCAGCGTGCCGTGGATGGCGCTGTGGCTGGTCGGCGCCGTCCTCGCCCTGCTGCGTCTGGTGCTTGCCTATGCGCGGCTGCGCCGCCGCTGTCGCCCGCTGCCGCCGGAGTTGCTGGCGCACTGCCGTCATGAGCATCCGTCGCTGGACCCGCGCCGCCTGCGTCTGCATCCGCAGGGGCCGGCGGTGCTCTGGTCGTGGCACAGCCTGATCCTGCTGCCGGCGGATTTCGCCAGCCGCTTCGGCACCGAACAGCGCGCCCTGGTGCTGGCCCACGAGCAGACGCATCTCACCCGTCGCGACCCGCTGTGGAGCGTACTGGCCGAGGTCCTCTCTGCGCTGCTGTGGTTCCACCCGCTGGCGTGGCTGGCGCTGCCGCGTTTCCGGCTCGACCAGGAGCTGGCCTGCGACGAACGCACCCTGCGCCGCCACGCACACGACGCCGGCAGCTACGCCCGCACCCTGCTCGCCAGCACCGGCATGGACGCCGCGCCGGTGCTCATCCCCTGGCTCGCCGAGCCGCAACTGAAGGAGCGCCTGATGATGATTCGACGCGATCGCACCACTACCGCACGCCGCCTCGCCGGATATCTGGGTGCGGTCCTTTTCATCGCCGGCGTCGGCCTGGCCGCGCAGGCCGCGCCGCTGGCCAACGAGCCGAGTGCCAAGGCCACGCAGGATCTGCAGGTCAATACCCGCATGCAGCCGCGCTATCCGAAGGCTTCCATCATCAACAAGGAGCAAGGCACGGTGGTCTTGAAGGTGCTGGTCCATCCCGACGGCAGCGTGAAGACCGTCGACTACGACCCCAAGGCAAGCACCACGACCTCGGCGAACCTGATCGCCGCCGCCAGCGATGCGGCAATGCAGTGGCGCTTCCATCCGGCCATGAAGAACGGCCAGCCGATCGAGAGCTATGCGTTGGTGCCGGTGAAATTCAGCCTGCACGAACTGCCGGGAACCACGACCAAGGATGAAACCGAGAAAATGGCTGCTGAAATGCCACAAATACACTGATTTGAAAGTGTTTTGATGCCTTGGTAGGCTCGCCGCATCTCACGCCGGGCCTGCCGCATGACCTTCTGCCGCCACGCCAGTCTCCCCGCGCAACCGACCATGCCGCGTCGCATGTCGTGGGCGATCACGGGCATCGCGACCCTGCTGCTCGCCGCCTGCTCCAGCACGCCGCACCGGCGCGAGCCCACCTTCAAGGCCTCGCACTCCGGGCTGGCCGACCTGCCGGCGCGCGCACCCTCCGCAGCCAGCGCGCAGGTCGCCAACGACGTGCTGTTCCGCGCCATGGCGCTGGTTGGCACGCCGTACAAATGGGGCGGCAACACACCGGAGACCGGCTTCGACTGCAGCGGTCTGGTCGACTACATCTATCGCCATGCGGCCGACATCGCGCTGCCGCACAGCTCGCGCGCCATGTCCGAGCTGGGCCAGAAGGTGAAGCGCATGAAGGAGCTGGCCAGCGGCGACCTGGTGTTCTTCGGCAGCCGCGGCGGGATCAGCCACGTCGGCGTCTACGTGGGTCAGGGGCGCTTCGTGCACGCCCCCAATTCCGGCGGCACGGTGCGGCTGGACGACATCGACGGGCCGTACTGGCGCGAACATTTCGCGTTCGGGAAGCGGCTGCTGGATTGAGGGGGCCTCTGAGCATTGCGTATCGCGGCAACAGCGAGATCGGCTTGAGGCAAGTCCTGTCCCTCTCATCCCAACCCTTCTCCCAGCGATTCTTGCTCTCGCTGAGCTGGAAGTAGCCGATCCATCCACGCAGCACCGGATTGAGGGTCTCGATGGTATGGGTGAGGCTGCGCCCGCGCCCCTGCCGCAACAGCTCACGTACGCGGCCGGTCAGACGCGTCACGCTTTCCGGCGCAACCTTGAGCCTGATCCGACCACCCGCATTCGTCAGGGTGTAGCCCAGCGATCCCAGTCCGTGAGCAGGATGTTCGACAGCAACGGCGACAATGGCCCGCCTTGCGGCGTGCCCTTGTTCCGCGTCGCGGCCACCCCCTCACGCATCAGGCCCGCTTCCAGATAACGGCGGACCAGCTTGAGCACCCGCTCGTCGTCGGCGTGCCGGGCGACGCGCGACATCAGGATGAAAGTGGTTGACCCGGTCGAAGAACTTCTCCAGGTCCATAGAGGACTTTCACCTCCAAGCAGGTGCGCCCTGCCGGGCGCACACGAAAAAGCCCCGCGCTGCGGGGCTTTTTCGGGTCACGTCACACCCGCCGATCAGGCGAACGGATCATCCAGCACGATGGTGTCGTCACGGTCGGCGCCGGTGGCGACGAGGGCGATGCGGCAGCCGGAGAGTTCTTCCAGCGAGCGCAGGTAGGCGCGGGCGGCGGGCGGCAGCTTATCCCACTCGCGGATGCCGGCGGTGGACTCTTCCCAGCCAGGGAACTCCAGGTACACCGGCTTGCACTCGGCCCAGCCGTCGGCGTCCAGCGGCGCCAGCTCGCGACGCTTGCCGCGGTATTCGTAGGCGATGCAGACCTTGATGCTCGGCAAGCCGTCGAGCACGTCGAGCTTGGTGATGGCCAGGCCGTTGATGCCGTTGATCTGCACGGCGCGCTTGAGCGCGACGAGGTCGATCCAGCCGCAGCGGCGCGGACGGCCGGTGCTGGCGCCGAACTCGTTGCCGACCTTGCGCAGGCGCTCGCCCATCTCGTCGTTGAGCTCGGTGGGGAACGGGCCGCCGCCGACGCGGGTGGCGTAGGCCTTGCAGATGCCCAGCACGTAGTCGATGTCGCCCGCGCCCACGCCGGTGCCGGCGAGCGCGCCGCCGACGGTGGTGTTGGACGAGGTGACGTACGGGTAGGTGCCGTGGTCGATGTCCAGCAGCGCGCCCTGCGCGCCCTCGAACAGGATGTGGCCGCCGGCCTTGCGCACGTCGTGCAGGATGGTGGCGACGTCGTCGACCATCGGGCGGATGAACTCGCTGTAGGTCAGCGCTTCGTCCAGCACGGTCTGGTAGTCCACCGGCTCGGCCTTGAGCCACTGGGTGAGGATGAAGTTGTGGTAGTCCACGGCGGCCTTGATCTTCTCGGGCAGCTCGTGCGGGTACATCAGGTCGGCGACGCGGATGGAGCGGCGGGCGACCTTGTCCTCGTAGGCCGGGCCGATACCGCGGCCGGTGGTGCCGATGGCGCTCTTGCCGGCGGCGATCTCGCGCGCTTTGTCCACCGCGATGTGGTACGGCATGATCAGCGGGGTGGCGGGGCTGATCTTCAGGCGCGGGCGCACGTTGATGCCGTTGGCCTCCAGCTCCTCGATCTCGTGCTTGAGCGCGGCGGGCGACAGCACCACGCCGTTGCCGATCAGGCACAGCGCGTCGTCGCGCAGGATGCCCGAGGGGATCAGGTGCAACACGGTCTTCTTGCCCTTGATCACCAGCGTGTGGCCGGCGTTGTGGCCGCCCTGGAAGCGCGCGACGGCGCCCACGCGTTCGGTCAGCAGGTCGACGATCTTGCCTTTGCCTTCGTCGCCCCACTGGGCTCCAAGAATGACTACGGACTTGCCCATGGTGGTTTTTGCTCTCGTGTGGCGCCCCGATCGGCGGGGCGGATGAAACGGATGACTTGTCTTGCGACGCCCGACCCGCGTACCCGCGCCGCTCAACCGCCGTCATTCCGGCGGGCGCCGGAAGCGCTCTTCAACGGCGAACGCCGGTCATCCAGCACCGCTCCAGAGCGCCCAGGTCACTGGATCCCGGCGCCCGCCGGGATGATGCAACAGACGGGCTTCGCTCGGCGGACCGGAACTGGAAAGGGTCTCAGCGCTTTCCGGCGCTGTTCTGGAAATACTGCAGGAACGGATCGTCTGGCTTGACGATGAGCATGCTCTTGCCGTCGCCGAAGGCGTGACGATACGCCTCCATGGAGCGGTAGAACGCGAAGAACTCCGGATCCTGGCCGTAGGCCCGGGCGTAGATCAGCGCGGCCTGGGCGTCGCCCTCGCCGCGGGTCTTGGCCGCGTCGCGCTCGGCGTTGGCGCGCAGCACCTGGCCCTGGCGGTCGGCGTCGGCGGTGATGGTGGTGGCCATCTGCTCGCCGGTGTAGCGCAGCTCGTTGGCCAGTTGCAGGCGCTCGGCCTTCATGCGCTTGTAGACCGAGTCGCTCACCTCGTCGGGCAGGTCGATGCGCTTGATGCGCACGTCCACCACCCGGATGCCGAGGTTCTTGCGGGCGGCGGCGTCGGTCTGCTCGCGCACCTTGTCGGTGATGTCCTTGCGCCCGCCGGTGATCAGCTCCTGCAGGGTGCGGCCGTTGAACTCGAAGCGCAGCGCGTTCTTGACGATCGGGCTCAGCCGCTGCGCCGCTTGCAGCGGATCGCCACCGGTGGCGCGGTAGAAGTCGGCGTTGTCGGCGATGCGCCACTTCACGTAGAAGTCGACGTTGACGCTCTTCTTCTCGGAGGTGAAGTAGCGCTCCGGCTGCGCGTCCATGGTGAGGATGCGGTTGTCGAAGCGCATCACCTGCTGCACCAGCGGCAGCTTGAAGTGCAGGCCGGGCTGGTCGCTGGCGCGCACGATGCGGCCGAACTGCAGCAGCAGTGCGGTCTGCCCCTCGCTCACCACGTACATGCTGCTCAGGCCGAGCAGCGCGACCACGACGACGGCGACGATGGCGGAGATCTTCATGGCTGTTTCTCCCGGCCGTTGGCGTCACCGGTGACGGACACCCCGGCGCTCACCGGCGCGCTGAGCGCCGCGCCCGGCAGGTTGATGATGTTGCGGCCGTTGGAGCCGTCGACCACCTTGGCGTTGCGCGCCATCACCTCTTCCATGGTTTCCAGCCACAGGCGCTGGCGGGTCACGGCGGGTGCGGTCTTGTATTCCTTCAGCAGCAGGTTGAAGCGTTCGGCGTCGCCGGTGGCGCGGGCGACGCGCTCGGCCTTGTCGCCTTCGGCCCTGGCGATGATGCGCGAGGCTTCGCCGGTGGCCTGCGGGATCACCTGGTTGGCGTAGGCGTAGGCCTTGTTGACGGCGCTCTGCTTGTCTTCGCGGGCGGCGTTGACGTCGTCGAAGGCGGCTTTCACCTCGTCCGGCGGCGACACGTTCTGGAAGCTCACGTCGGTGACCACGAGGCCGGCGTCGTAGCTGTCCAGCGTGCGCTGCAGGGTTTCGCGGGTCTGCTGCTGCAGGGTGACGCGATCCTGGTCGCCGCTGGCCTTGCTGGCCACCGGCGCGGGCGCCGGCCTGGCGACGCTGGCCACGGAGGTGGCGCTGGCCGGAACGACCGCGGCCGCCGCCACATCCTCGCCCGGGCTGGTGAGGATGTCGTCCATCGAATGGGCACCGACCACCGAGCGCACCGCAGCCTCGGCGGCCTGCTTGAGGGTATCGTCCGGATCGTTGGTGGAGAACAGGTACTTGCGCGGATCGGACACCTGGTACTGCACGTTGAAGTTCACCGCGATGATGTTCTCGTCGCTGGTGAGCATGCGCACCTGGTCGACCATAGCGCGCACGCGGGTGGTCTCCACCTTGGACACGGTTTCCACAGGCGCCGGCAGCTTGAAGTGGAAGCCAGGGCCCAACGTGCGCGAGTACTGGCCGAAGCGCAGCACCACGCCACTCTGACTGGTGTTGATGATGGTGTAGCTGCTCAGCAGCATCCACGCGATCAGCAGCGCCAGCACGATGATGATCACGCCGCCGCTGCCGCCGCTGCCGCCGCCGAGGCGGCCCAGGCGGCTGCGTACGTTCTTCAGCAGCTGGTCGAGGTTGGGCGACTTGCCGCCGCCGGGGCTTTTCCTGCCCCACGGGTTGCGCTGCCCGTTGTCGCCGGGTTCGTTCCAGGCCATGGTCAGTCTCCTAAGGGCCGCTGGGAGGCCGGCAACAGCAGCCGGGACACAGGTGTGACGGGTTGGGTCATGACGTGCTTCGCGTGCGGGAATCGCAGGACCCGCCCCGCGCGGGTGCCGTGGGCACAAACGGGCACGATTCTACCAGAGCTGCCGCGGCGCTGCCGGTCACTCGACCGGCAGCGCGGTGCGTTCGAGCAGGTCGCGCAGCAGTACGGCATCGGCATCCAGGCCTCCGCTGAGCGGGGCGATCACGCTGCGCGGGGCATCGATGTCCAAGTGCCAGCCGTCCTCGTCGATCCGCTCGCCGACGATGGCGCCGGCGGCCTTGAGCCGTGCGTGCAGCCGGCCGGCGGACAGCGGCAGGCTGAGCGCGGACTGCAACCGCTCGCCGCCGAGCAGTTCGCCCAGCGCCTCGCGCAGCAGCGCCAGCCCCGCCCCGGTGGCGGCGGACAGCCACACCTGGGTGGGCCGCCCCTCGCCGTCGCGCACGATGTGCGGCTCGCTGCCGGCGAGGTCGATCTTGTTCATCACCTGCAGCTGCGGCAGGTCGCCGGCGTCGATCTCCTCCAGCACGCCATCGACCACCTGGCGCAGGCGCTCGCGGTCCTCGTCGGCGGCGTCGCAGACATGCAGCAGCAGGTCGGCGTCGCGCGCCTCGGCCAGAGTGCCGCGAAAGGCGGCGACCAGGTCGTGCGGCAGGTCGCGGATGAAGCCCACGGTGTCGGCGATCACCGCCGGGCCGCAGCTGAGGTCGTCGACCTTGCGCACGGTGGGATCGAGCGTGGCGAACAGCTGGTCGGCTGCGTACACGCCGCCGGTGGTGAGCGCATTGAACAGCGTGGACTTGCCGGCGTTGGTGTAGCCCACCAGCGCCACCCGCGGCACCGTGTTGCGCAGCCGCGCGCGGCGCTGCTGGCCGCGCTGGGTCTGCACTTTTTCCAGCCGCCTGGTGAGCTGCTTGACACGCTCGCCGAGCAGGCGGCGGTCGGTTTCCAGCTGGGTCTCGCCCGGGCCGCGGTTGCCGATGGCACCGCCGCGCTGGGCGTCCAGGTGGGTCCAGCCGCGCACCAGCCGGGTGGCGATGTGCTTGAGCTGGGCCAGCTCCACTTCCAGCTTGCCTTCGTGCGAGCGGGCGCGCTGGGCGAAGATGTCCAGGATCAGCCCGGCGCGATCGACCACGCGCACGCCCAGGTGCTTTTCCAGGTTGCGCTCCTGCACGGGGGTGAGCAGGTGGTCGACCAGCACCACGTCGGCCTCGACCGCGCGCGCCATCTCGGCGACCTCGTCGGTCTTGCCGGTGCCGATGTAGAAGCGCGGGTTGGGCGCCTCGACGCGGGCAGGGATGACGCCGAGGATCTCGGCCCCGGCGGATTTCACCAGCTCGGCGAATTCCTCGCCGCGACGCACGGCATCACCCTCGCCGCGCGAATGCGGAAGCACGAGGAGTGCACGGTCGCCTTTTTTCTGTCTGTCGAACACGGGTGCGGGAATATCCTGCCGGGCAAACCCCAGTCATGGGGGCTTGCCCGCGGCGATCAAGCCGGTGCGCGCCCGCGCAGGCCTGGATCAGGCTTCGGTTTCGGCCGGCGTGACCGGGGTTTCGCCGGGACCGTCGTGGCCGTTGCCGACGCGCACGTTGCGGCTGGGCACCACGGTGGAGATGGCATGCTTGTAGACCATCTGGCTGACCTGGTTGCGCAGCAGCACCACGAACTGGTCGAACGACTCCACCGTCCCCTGCAGCTTGATGCCGTTGACCAGATAGATCGATACCGGGATGCGCTCCCGGCGTAGTGCGTTGAGAAATGGATCCTGCAAGGACTGTCCTTTGGACATTGTTCTGATACCCCCGTCAAAGCTGCGGTCCGGATAAAAGAAGCGCGCCCGCTCCGGACCAAGTCCGCTCAATATTAACCGCTTTTAAATCAGACGCGAAAGCCGCGTGACCACACAAGCCGCGTGACCATACGGCGACAACACGGCGACCGTCACACCGGGCCGTCGGCGGCCGACCCGAGGAACAGCTCGAGCGCATCGACGGCCCGTCCGGCGAGGTCGGCGCGCTCCGGGTCGAGCGTCCGGGCGTCCAGCTCGCTGCGCAGCCAGGTGATCTGGCGCTTGGCCAGCTGGCGGGTGGCGAAGATGCCGCGATCGCGCAGCTCGGCCGCGTCGAATTCACCGTCCAGGTGCCGCCAGGCCTGACGGTAGCCCACGGCGCGGATCGCCGGCAGGTCGGCGTGCAGGTCGCCGCGGGCCTTCAGCGCGCGCACCTCGTCGAGGAAGCCGGCCGCCAGCATGGCGTCGAAGCGCGCGGCGATGCGCGCGTGCAGCGGCGCCCGCTGGGCCGGCAGCAGGGCCAGCTTGAGCACCCGCCACGGGAACGGCTCGCGACCCTGGCTGCCCTGCAGTTCCGACAGCGGCCGGCCGGTGAGCGCGATCACCTCCAGCGCGCGCTGGATGCGCTGGGTGTCGTTCGGGCCGATCCGCGCCGCGGCGACCGGGTCCTGCCCGGTCAGCCGGGCGTGCAGTTGCGGCCAGCCGATCTCGGCCGCCTCGGCGCCGAGCTGCGCGCGCAGCTCGGCGTGGGCTTCCGGCAGCGCCGACAGACCCTGCTGCAGCGCGCGGAAATACAGCCCGGTGCCGCCGACCAGCAGCGGCACGCGCCCGCGCGCGGTGATCGCGCGCATCGCGGCCAGCGCGTCGGCGCGGAAGTCGGCGGCCGAATACGGTTCGGCCGGGTCGCGGATGTCGATCAGCGCGTGCGGATGGCGCGCCAGCGTGCCGGCGTCGGGCTTGGCGCTGCCGATGTCCAGGCCGCGGTAGACCAGCGCCGAATCCACGCTGACCAGCTCGATCGGGAATCGCCCGGCCAGCGCGCAGGCGAGCGCGGTCTTGCCCGAGGCGGTGGGGCCCATCAGGAAGATCGCGAGCGGTCGGGTGTCGATAGCCATTCGGTGAAGTGTAGAGGCCAGCTGCCGGTGGACGGATCGGCGGCGCCATGCTGCGCTGCCGAAGCGACCCAACGGGTGCGGCCCGTATAATCGTCGGCTGATCCTGCGGCCTCCCTGCCGCATCACCCCTCGATGGATGCCCCCATGCCTCAGACGATGAAAGCCCTGGTCAAGCGCCGCGCCGAGCCCGGCATCTGGATGGAAAGCGTGCCGGTGCCCGAGGTCGGCCCGAACGAGGTGCTGATCAAGCTGGAGAAGACCGCCATCTGCGGCACCGACCTGCACATCTACAAGTGGGACGAGTGGAGCCAGCGCACGATCACCCCGGGGCTGACCATCGGCCACGAGTTCGTCGGCCGCATCGTGGAGATCGGCCCGGGCGTGACCGGCTACCAGATCGGCGACCGCGTCTCGGCCGAGGGCCACATCGTCTGCGGCCACTGCCGCAACTGCCGCGCCGGCCGTCAGCACCTGTGCCCGAACACGGTGGGCATCGGCGTCAACCGCAACGGCGCGTTCGCCGAGTACATGGCCATGCCGGCCTCCAACCTGTGGCCGATCCCCGACCAGATCCCGTCCGAGCTGGCCGCGTTCTTCGACCCGTACGGCAACGCCGCGCACTGCGCGCTGGAGTTCGACCTGATCGGCGAGGACGTGCTGATCACCGGCGCCGGCCCGATCGGCATCATCGCTGCCGGCATCGCCAAGCACGTGGGCGCGCGCAACGTGGTGGTCACCGACGTCAACGACTACCGCCTCAAGCTCGCCGCCGACATGGGCGCCACCCGCGTGGTGAACGTGGCCAACCAGTCGCTGCGCGACGTGGTGAAGGACCTGCACATCCAGGGCTTCGACGTGGGCCTGGAGATGAGCGGCAACCCGCGCGCCTTCAACGACATGCTCGAGGTGATGTACCACGGCGGCAAGGTGGCGATGCTCGGCATCATGCCGCGCGGCGCCGGCATCGACTGGGACAAGGTGATCTTCAAGGGCCTCACCCTGCAGGGCATCTACGGCCGCAAGATGTACGAGACCTGGTACAAGATGACGCAGATGGTGCTCACCGGCTTCCCGCTGCAGAAGGTGCTCACCCACCAGATCGCCATCGACGACTTCCAGCGCGGCTTCGACCTGATGGACGAAGGGCACTGCGGCAAGGTGGTCTGCAGCTGGAGTTGACGCCCTCCTGCAACAAGCCCACTTGACCGCCGTCATTCCCGCGAAGGCGGGAATCCATTTGCTGTCGCTGGCCCGAGAACCCGATGGATTCCCGCGTTCGCGGGAATGACGACGATGGAGCTCGCCACAAGCCACAAACTGCTTCCCCTTCACCGAGACAGCCATGACCTACACCGCCCGCGACCGCTATGCCGCCGAACTCGCATCCATCCGCGAACAGGGCCTGTTCAAGGCCGAGCGCATCATCGTCTCGCCGCAGTCGGCCGAGATCGAACTGGAAGGCGGGCGCAAGGTGCTCAACTTCTGCGCCAACAACTACCTGGGCCTGGCCGATCATCCCGAGGTGATCGCCGCCGCCAAGGAGGCGCTGGACACCCACGGCTTCGGCATGGCCAGCGTGCGCTTCATCTGCGGCACGCAGGACCTGCACAAGCAGCTGGAAGCGAAGATCGCCGAGTTCTTCGGCACCGAGGACACCATCCTCTACGCCGCCTGCTTCGACGCCAACGGCGGCCTGTACGAGCCGTTGCTGGGCGAGGAGGACGCGGTGATCTCCGACGCGCTCAACCACGCCTCGATCATCGACGGCATCCGCCTGTGCAAGGCGAGGCGCTTGCGCTACGCCAACTGCGACATGGCCGACCTGGAAGCGCAGCTGCAGGCCGCCGATGCCGCCGGCGCACGCACCAAGCTGATCACCACCGACGGCGCGTTCTCGATGGACGGCTTCATCGCCCCGCTGGACCAGATCACCGCGCTGGCCGAGAAGTACGACGCGATGGTGCACATCGACGAGTGCCACTGCACCGGCTTCCTCGGCGCCACCGGCCGCGGCGCGGCCGAGGTCAACGGCGTGATGGACAAGATCGACATCTTCACCGGCACCCTGGGCAAGGCGCTCGGCGGCGCGCTGGGCGGCTTCACCACCGGCCCGAAGGAAGTGATCGAACTGCTGCGCCAGCGCTCGCGACCGTACCTGTTCTCCAACTCGCTGCCGCCGCACGTGGTGGCCGCGGCGATCAAGGTGTTCGACATGCTCGACAGCGCCGGCGAGCTGCGCGCCAGGGTGCAGGAGAACACCGCCTACTTCCGCCAGCGCATGACCGCCGCCGGCTTCGACATCAAGCCCGGCGTGCACCCGATCGTGCCGGTGATGATCTACGACGCGCCCAAGGCGCAGGCGATGGCGGCCGGCCTGCTGGAAGAAGGCATCTACGTCACCGGCTTCTTCTTCCCCGTGGTGCCCAAGGGCCAGGCGCGCATCCGCACCCAGATGAGCGCGGCACACACCCGCGAACACCTGGACCGCGCGATCGACGCGTTCACCCGCATCGGCAAGCGGCTGGGCGTGATCGGCTGAGCCGACACGCCATCTTCCCGTCGCGGGAAAAGCTCACGCGCGGAACCTGGTCGTGGAAGGCAGACCGCGCTGCGCTGCCCCCCTGAACAGCTTCATCGTTCGAGGGGGACTCAAGCGCGGGGCATTGCGATGCGACGGAAGGAGCACGAACTTCGCGCGATCGAAGCCCTCTCCCCCTCGGGAAAGGGTTGGGTGAGGGACGGGTGCTCGCGCAGATGCCATGATTGGCGGCCGCAGACGGAACAGGCGCGAGGTGCACCGGGTGTCGCCGGGCCGGACCAGCTGGTGCCGAACGAGGCCGTTACCCGCGGCGCCAGCGCCGGGCAGGTCGGGCGAGATGCGGCAGGCCTCCGCGCAGCCATCACCCGCCCCGGCTATGGCACTTCCGGCAGTGGATTGCGGGAACGGCGCGGACGTCGTCCACGTCGCGCCGGCGACGCTACCCCATGCCAGGCAGGGATCGGTGGTGCTGCCGGCGCAGCCGCCGCCGCGTCCTCGGAGTGCAGCGCAAGCCCCACCGAATCCGTCCCCAGCATCCGACGCAATGCTGCGCCATCGATCAGTTGCACCCGCGGCTCCCGAGTCGCCGCGGCGCGTGCGGCGTGCGTGAATTCGCCGCTGGTAACCACGACGGCACCCGTCGCCCGATGAGCGTAGCCGGCCGCACGCCACAACCTCGCACCGGCGACGCAGCCACCCTGCGCCCGCTTGAGAAACCCCACTTCGCCCAGATGCTGGGAGCGCCGAAACTCCTCCGCGTGGGTCCATGTTCCGAAAGCTCAGACACTGGCGCGTGCGCCGCATCGTCGCCAGACACCCGATCCCCGAACCGCCGTGGCAGGCTGCGCTGGTGCGGTGCGCGCCGGCGCGTGGGTTGGGCGCGTCCGACCAGGCCGCGCTGCGCGTGCTGGCCACGCTGTTCCTGCGCGAGAAGTCGCTGGAGCCGACGCAGGGGCTGGAGCTGGACGTCGCCGACCGCGTGCTGCTCGCCACGCACGCGTGCATCCCCATCCTAAAACTGGGCATGGACTGGTACGACGGCTGGCGCAGCGTCATCGTCTATCCGGACGCGTTCGTGCCCCGTCGCACGCGCATCGACGAAGCGGGCGTGGTGCACGAGAGCCATTCGGCGATGGCCGGCGAGGCATGGGGGCGCGGGCCGGTGATCCTGTCCTGGGCGGATGTGCTCGCCGCCGGCCAGCGACCCGGGCACAACGTGGTGATCCACGAGATGGCGCACAAGCTCGACCTGCAGAACGGCGCGGCGAACGGCTTTCCGCCGCTGCACCGGCGCATGGATCGACGCGTGTGGACGAAGGTGTTCTCCAGCGCATGGGAGCGCCTGCGCGAGGCACACCACCAGGGCATTCCCCTGCCGATCGACCCGTACGGCCTGGAGAACCCGGCCGAGTTCTTCGCAGTGGTCAGCGAGCAGTTCTTCGAGGCCCCGGCCGTGTTGCGCGAGCACCTGCCCGAGGTGCATCGGCAGCTGGAGCTGTTCTATCGGCAGCATCCGTACTGAGCGCAGGGCGGAAACCGCAGCGTGGGACGATGCGACCGGCGTGTGATCGCCGGGTGGCCCGCGGAACGCGTGCGCCCTGCCCCTGTCTTCCGATCCGCTGGTTCGTGGACAATCGACGTTCGACGCGCCTCGCCGCGCGCAGCACCACGAATCGATCGGGACTCCCATGCGAACCTTTGTACTGCGCGCACGCGCCGCGCCCACCGACAGCCAGAAACTGCTGGCGGGCGTGGGCAGGGAGGCGCACACCGAGATCCTCGCGCACACGCTGATGAACGCCATCTTCGTGGCGCAGTCACATCGTGCGGACGTGATCGTCTACCTGGTGCTGGAGAGCACGCCGGACTACTCGCGCACCATCCGCGTCGAGGCCAACGCACTCACCGACATCGGCGGTTTCGACGAGCGCACCCTGCTGGGCGCAGTCGCCAGGGCGCTGGATGCCTCCATCGGCATGGGCAAGGAAGAGACGCGCGTGGTGGCATCGGGCGTCAGCGTACGCACGGTGAGCTTCGAGCGGCTGGTGCAGGAGCTGGCCGCAGATCATCAATTGTTCGTGATGGACCGCAAGGGCGCGCCGATCCGCGAACAGGCCTTCGGCGGCAACCCCTGCTTCCTGCTCACCGACCACATCCCGATGCCGAAGAAGACCTTCCACAGCCTCGAACGTCTGGGCGCGAAGAAGATCACGCTGGGCCCGACGATGCTGTTCGCGTCGCAGTGCGTGGTGCTGATCCATCACGAGCTGGATCGGCGCTGAAGACGCCGGCCATCACCCCGCGATGCGTGCCAGCGCCTCCCCCAGCCGCTGCAGCGTGCCGTCGACATCCTTGAGCTTGTCCAGCCCGAACAGGCCGCCGTGCGCATGCACCGCCGCTGCCACGCGCGCCAGATAATCGTCCGGCAGCAGCAAGCCCGCGGAGGTCTCCACGTGCGGCGCAAACACCATCGCCGGCTGGTGCTCGGCAATGGCGGCGACCACCTCGTCGATCGGCGGTGGCGCGAACGGCGCCTGATGCGCGCCGTGGGTCGCGCGAGCCTTGAGCACCGCCACCCGCGCGGCAATGCCACCCGCCTCGAAGATCTGGCTCCAGCGATAGCTGAACCATCCGTTGCGGATCACCAGCACGTCCCTGCCCTGCACAAACTGCCGCGCCACCGCCTCCATGCCGGCCGTATCGCCGCCGGGTACCAGCGCCACCGCATGCCCGCGGTAGACCGTCTTCAGCCGATCCGACAGCTCGCGCATCACCTGCTGGAAGCGCTGCGACATGTGGTTGAGCGCGCGGTCGGTGAACACCACCGAGTATTCGCGCAGGCCAGCGGGGTCGACGCGGGAGTGAGAGCCTGGTTGCATGGTGCTGCCCTGGCTGTGCGGGTAACGATATGCTCGATCGGATGCTCACCGGCGCACGATGGTCGCCGGACATGTGTCGAACAATTAACGAAACATGTAGGAGCGCACCCTGTGCGCGAATGCTCTTGGCGACGTGACGGAGAGCATTCGCGCACAGGGTGCGCTCCTGCGGTTCCGGATGCTGCTGAATTTCAGTGCCGAACACCAGCAAGGAGCGGACAATCGCTCGGCAGCGGGAAATAACCCTTGCAGGCGCAACCACGCTTGCACCGCCACCCTGCGCGGACGCGGCATGACATTGCGCCCGCGTGGGGATCAACCGGCCGGCTTTGCCGGCGCCATCATCTTTTCGCGCGCGTCGCGGAACGGACTGTCGCCATACCACTGCGGCCACACGCCGACGTGGCTCAGCTTGCGGCCCAGGTCGTACAGCGCCTGGGTGTCTTCGAGGATGCCCGAGTAATCCCAGCCCGGATCGAACACGTCGTTCGGTGTGTGGTAGCGGTGCGCGGTGTAATCCTCGGCGGCCTTTTCACCCGCGGCCTTGCCGCCGTCCAGCAGGTCCAGGCCCGAGCTGGGCAGCATCGCCGGCACGCCGGCCTTGGCAAAGTTGAAATGATCGGAGCGGAAGTAGAAACCGTTCTCCGGCGTGGTCTCTGGCGAGATCACCCGACCCTGGCTCTTCAGCACGCCGGCCAGCATGTCCTCCAGTTGCGACTGGCCCTTGCCGATCACCGTCATGTCGTGCGCGCGACCGATGATCGGCAGCGCGTCCACCGCGATGTCGGCCACCGTCTTGTCCAGCGCGAACACCGGCTTGGCGACGTAGTACTGCGAGCCGAGCAGGCCCGATTCCTCCAGCGTGGGCATGAAGAACAGCACGCTGCGCTGCGGCGGCGTCTTCTGGTGGGCAAAGGCGTCGGCCAGCTCCAGCAGCATGCTCAGGCCGGTGCCGTTGTCGATCGCGCCGCTGTAGACCTGGTGGCCTTTCAGGCTGGGATCGGTACCGAGGTGATCCCAGTGGGCCATGAACACCACCGCCTCGTCCGACTTGCGGCTGCCCTTCACCATCGCCAGCACGTTGTGCGATTGGATGTGGCCGATCTTGTCGTGCAGCGTCACCGAGGCGGTGGCATTCAGCGGCACCGGTTTGAAGCCGCGCTTGCCCGCCGCCGCCGCCAGCTGATCGAAATCGAAACCCGCCGCGGCGAACAGCCGCGTGGCCGCATCGTGCGTGAGCCAGCCGGCCACCGGGAGGCGCGGCGACGGGTCGACGCGGGTGGGCAGGCTCAGCTGCGGACCGTTGCCGCTGTTCTGCAGCACGCTGAACGGGTAACCGGCCGCGGCGTCGCTGGTGTGCACGATGAAGCAGGCCGCCGCACCCTTCAGCGCCGCCTCGGCGTACTTGTAGGTCCAGCGGCCGTAGTAGGTCATGGCGCGGCCCTGGAACAGCTTGGGATCGCCGCTGGCAAAGCCCGGATCGTTGACCAGCACGATCACCGTCTTGCCCTTCACGTCGACATCCTTGTAGTCGTTCCACTGCCAGTTCGGCGCATCCACGCCGTAGCCCAGGAACACCACCGGCGAATGCTTCAGGTCGATCAACGGCTTCGCCTGCAGCGTCTGCACCATCATGTCGGTGCGATAGGCGAAGGGGGTGTCCTTGCCCTGCGCCGTGATATGCAGTTGCACGTCGGGGTTGAGCAAGGTGATCGCGTCGGCCGGCACCGTCTGGAACCACGAGCCGTGGTTGCCGGGCTGGAGGCCCATGCGCTTGAACTGATCCACCAGCCAGGCCGTGGTGCGCTGCTCGCCGACGGTGCCGGGCTTGCGGCCGCCGAACGCATCGGAGCTGAGCGTCTTGTCGAACATCGCGAAGTCGGCAGCGTTGATCTGCGGCGCCAGCGCCACTGAAGGCGCTGCTGCGGACGAGGCTGCCGACGGCGAGCCGGCCTGCACGGTGCCTACCGCTAAAGCTGCGGCGACCAGGAAGACGGATGTCGCTGCACGCATGGAGAACTCCTCGACGACCGGCGGAAAGCGACCTTTCTAGCGCGCCGGCAGGCGGCTGTCCATGAGACCTTGCGACCGCTGCGGCACACGTGCGCACGAACCTTGATGCCACGCCAAGCCTGTGCAGAGCGCATCCCGGTATTCGTTTCGATGAACGTCGCGAAGTCATAGATGCCCGCGGTGCCGTCGGAGAACCGCAGCAGCAGTCGGTAATCGCCTTTCGGTTCGACGGCCTTGAGCTTGATCATGGTCGGCTCCCGGGATGCGGCTGAGCGGCTGCAGCGCCTGCGCTCTAGCCCAATTCTGCTCCGGCGTGGCCGGGTGGCCGAATGGCGAACAGGACCCTGGCGACAAGGAGCGATGCAGGGCAAAGACGCTGGATCCCGGCTTTCGCCGGGATGACGAGACATGGGGACTATACGCACGCGTGATCGGCGAAACACATCCGTACGTAGATGCCGAAGAAGCTCGAGATGATGGGCATGTCGCGGCCCATGCGGTGGGCTGCGCCCTGTTGCGGCCATGTTGGCCGGCTGCCCCTCACCCTGCCCCAGGATCGAGTCCGGGGCAGGCTCTCTCCCCCGCGAGCGGGGGAGAGGGTTCAAGCTCGCGCCGATGTAAGTCTTACATGTTCCGTCGGTACTCGCCGCCCACGTCGTACAGCGCGTGGCTGATTTGGCCGAGGCTGTGGGTCTTGACCGCTTCCATCAGCGCGTTGAACAGGTTGCGGCGGTCGCGGGCGGTGTTCTGCAGATAGGCCAGGCCGTGGCCGTCGTGGGCTTCGGCCGCGGCGGTGGCGTCTTCGGGCACGTGGGTGAGCTCGGTCTCTCCCTGCGGGGCGAGCTTGTTGCGCACGGCCTGCCAGGTCTTTACGTTGGCGATCTGCTGGGCCTTCTCTTCTTCGGTGGAGCGGATCAGTTCGATCTCGGTGGCGATCTCGCCGCCGTGGTCCTTGGGCAGGAAGGTGTTGACGCCGATCAGCGGCAGGCTGCCGTCGTGCTTCTTGTGCTCGTAGTACATCGACTCTTCCTGGATCTTGCCGCGCTGGTACATGGTGTCCATCGCGCCGAGCACGCCGCCGCGCTCGCTGATCGCCTCGAACTCCTTGTACACGGCCTCTTCCACGATGTCGGTGAGCTCCTCGACCACGTAGCTGCCCTGCCAGGGGTTCTCGTTGAAGTTGAGGCCCAGCTCCTTGTTGATGATCATCTGGATCGCCACGGCGCGGCGCACGCTCTCTTCGGTGGGCGTGGTGATGGCTTCATCGTAGGCGTTGGTGTGCAGCGAGTTGCAGTTGTCGAACAACGCGTACAGCGCCTGCAGCGTGGTGCGGATGTCGTTGAACTGGATCTCCTGCGCGTGCAGCGATCGGCCGCTGGTCTGGATGTGGTACTTCATCATCTGGCTGCGCGGGCTGGCGCCATAGCGCTCGCGCATGGCGCGGGCCCAGATGCGGCGGGCGACGCGGCCGATGACGGTGTACTCCGGGTCCATGCCGTTGGAGAAGAAGAAGCTGAGGTTCGGCGCGAAGTCGTCGATGTGCATGCCGCGCGCGAGGTAGTACTCGACGATGGTGAAGCCGTTGCTCAGCGTGAAGGCGAGCTGGCTGATCGGGTTCGCGCCCGCCTCGGCGATGTGGTAGCCGCTGATACTCACCGAGTAGAAGTTGCGCACCTTGTGGTCGACGAAGTACTGCTGGATGTCGCCCATCATGCGCAGCGCGAACTCGGTGCTGAAGATGCAGGTGTTCTGCGCCTGGTCCTCTTTCAGGATGTCCGCCTGCACGGTGCCGCGCACGCTTGAGAGCGTCTCGGCCTTGATCCTGGCGTAGGTCTCGGCGTCCACCAACTGGTTGCCGGTGACGCCGAGCAGGCCAAGGCCGAGGCCGTCGTTGCCGGCCGGCAGTTCGCCGGCGTAACGCGGACGCTCGCGGCCTTCGAACAGCCTGGCGATTTTCTTCTCGGCCTCGGCCCAGCGCGCGGCGTCGGCCTTGAGGTACTTCTCCACGTTCTGGTCGATTGCGGTGTTCATGAACATCGCGAGGATGATCGGCGCCGGGCCGTTGATGGTCATGGAGACCGAGCTGGTGGGCGCGGACAGGTCGAAACCGGAGTACAGCTTCTTCATGTCGTCCAGCGTGGCGATGTTGACGCCGGAGTTGCCGATCTTGCCGTAGATGTCCGGGCGCGGCGCCGGGTCCTCGCCGTACAGGGTGACCGAGTCGAACGCGGTAGATAAACGCGTAACCGGGCCACCCTGGCTCAGGTAGTGGAAGCGGCGGTTGGTCCGCTCAGGCGTGCCTTCGCCGGCGAACATGCGGGTGGGGTCTTCGCCGCTGCGGCGATACGGATACACGCCGCCGGTGTACGGGTAGTGGCCGGGCAGGTTTTCCTTGCCGAGGAACCGCAGCAGGTCGCCCCAGTCCCTGGTCTTGGGCGGCGCCACTTTCGGGATTTTCTGGTGGCTGAGCGAGGTGCGGTAGTTCTCCACGCGGATGGTCTTGCCGCGCACCTGGTACTCGTTGACCTCGGCGGTGACCGATTCACGCAGCGCAGGCCAATTGCGCAGCAGCTCAAGCGATTCCTTGCTCAGTTCGCCGAGGGCGGCGTTGTAGCGCTGGCGAAGGAGCAGGAGGGAGCGGTCCACTCTCCTCTCCCCGTGGGAGAGGGGTTGGGGGTGAGGGTTCGGGGATTGCGGGGATTGATTCGCTCCGGACGTACCCTCACCCTCGGTCCCTCTCCCGGGGGGAGAGGGATGCAGGGCATCGCTGCTGTAGAGGTCCAGCGGCCTGGGCAGCTTGTCGTCGCCCAATTCCTTCAGCGCCTCATAGCAATGCTGCGCCTTGCTGGCCTGCTCGGCCTGCCTGGCGATGGACGCGTTGATGCCGCGGCCCTGCTCGGCGATCTCGGCGAGGTAGCGCACGCGGTTGCCGGGGATCAGCACGGTGGCGCGCGGTTCCTTGAGCGAGGTGTCCAGCTGCGGCTGCCAATCGCAGCCGCCCTTGTTGTAGGAGCCCACCCTGTGGGCGACCGCCGTATCGTCGCCGCCCGAGGCATCCGGGTCGCGTACTGGGTGCGCTCCTACACCCAGGTGGAGCTTTTCGCGCATCAGGCGGCAGAGGTTGACGAACATCCAGGTGACGCCCGGATCGTTGAACTGGCTGGCGATGGTGGGATAGACCGGTATGTCCCCGTCCTTCAGGGCAAAGGCGGTGCGGTTGCGCTTCCACTGCTTGCGCACGTCGCGCAGGGCGTCTTCGGCGCCGTGCTTGTCGTACTTGTTGAGCACGATCAGCTCGGCGAAGTCGATCATGTCGATCTTCTCCAGCTGGCTGGCCGCACCGTATTCGCTGGTCATCACGTAGACGGGGAAGTCGACCAGGTCGACGATTTCAGAGTCGCTCTGGCCGATGCCGGCGGTCTCCACGATCACCAGGTCGTAGGGCTGGCTCTTGAGGAAGTCGATGCAGTCGTGTAGCACCACGCTGGTGGCCGCGTGCTGGCGACGCGTGGCCATCGAGCGCATGTAGACGCGGTGAGACCTCAAGGAGTTCATGCGGATGCGGTCGCCCAGCAGCGCGCCACCGGAGCGGCGACGGGTCGGGTCCACCGCCAGCACGGCGATGCGCATCTTGGGGAACGCCTGCAGGAAGCGCAGCAGCAGCTCGTCCACCACGCTGGACTTGCCGGCGCCGCCGGTGCCGGTGATTCCGATGACGGGCGTCGTCGGGCGGGACCCGGAAGAGGCCCGGGTCCACTGCTTGCGCAACATGGCCAGTTCGGCCTCGGAAAAGATGCCGTCCTCCAGCGCGCTCAGCATGCGGCCAATGCTGATTTCATCGTCGATATCCACGTGGCCGGTGAGCTCTGCCGGGTCCCGGGTCCCGGGTCCCGAGTCCCGCACCGCGCTTGCGCGCGCCATCACATCCTCGATCATCTCGACTAGGCCGAGCTTCATGCCATCGTTGGGGTGGTAGATGCGCTCCACGCCGTAGGCCTGCAGCTGCCGGATCTCTTCCGGCGTGATGGTGCCGCCGCCGCCGCCGAACACGCGGATGTGGCCGGCGCCGCGCTCGCGCAGCATGTCCACCATGTACTTGAAGTACTCGACGTGACCGCCCTGGTAAGAACTGAGCGCGATGGCGTCGGCGTCTTCCTGCAGCGCGGCACGCACCACGTCCTCCACCGAGCGGTTGTGGCCGAGGTGGATCACCTCGGCGCCCTGCGCCTGGATGATCCGGCGCATGATGTTGATCGCCGCATCGTGGCCGTCGAACAGGCTGGCGGCGGTGACGAAGCGCAGCGGCGTGGCTTCGTGCGGGGTGGGCGCGTGCTGCGAATCGCTGGCGGGAACGTGCTTGGCGGGCGAATTCATGGCGACTCCGGACTTCGTATGCTTGAACCGCATGATTCTAGTGGTGTTCACTTGCACACGCTTGCCGCAGTGCACGCAGAACGTGCGGTTCCGGGCTCCGGCGTGCCCGGGCGGCACTGCAGGCAAATACGGAACGATGCGCCGCTTCAGGTCTGCACAGGCCGACCACGCGCATCCGCACTATCCTGATCGCCCTGCCCCCGGAGTTGCCATCATGCGTGCCGCCCTTGTCGCTACCGCCCTCGCCGCAGTCGTGCTCGCCGGCTGCGCCACTTCGCCCACCGGACGCTCGCAGCTGATGATGGTGTCCGACGCGCAGATGAGCCAGATGGGCATCACCGCCTTCAACGACATGCGCAAGCAGGGCAAGTTCGTCGACGCCCCGCGCGAGCGCGCCTACGCCACCTGCGTGGCCAATGCATTGATCGCCCAGTTGCCGCCGCCGTGGAACGCCAACCAGTGGGAGGTGCAGATCGTCGGCGACGACAGCGCCAACGCGTTCGCCCTGCCCGGCGGTCGCATCGGCGTGAACCGCGGCATGTTCAAGGTGGCCACCGACCAGGACCAGCTCGCCGTGGTGCTGGGCCACGAGCTGGCGCACGTGGTGGCCCGCCACGGCGCCGAGCGCGTGTCGGACAACTACGCGGCGCAGGCCGCCGTGGCCGCCGGCACGATCTACGCCGGCACGCGCGGCACCAACGCCGGCTATGCCGCGGCGGCGCTGGGGCTGGGCGCGGAGGTGGGCATCCTGCTGCCGTTCTCGCGCACGCAGGAAAGCGAGGCGGACGTGCTGGGTCAGCGCTACATGGCGCAGGCCGGTTTCGACCCGCGCGCGGCGGTGACGCTGTGGCAGAAGATGGGTGCCCAGGGCGGCAGCAAGCCGCCGGCCTTCCTGTCGACCCACCCGTCCAGCGGCAAGCGCGAGCAGACGCTCGAAAAGCAGGCGCAGCAGCTGATGCCGGTGTGGCAGCAGGCGCGCGCCAACCACCACGATCCGCAGTGCCGTCTCTGAGGGCAGCTCGTCGCAGCGGGGCATTCCCGCGGAAGCAGGAGGCGCTTTATCAACAGCCGCGGGGCGTCATCCCGTGACTTTTACCTCCGAAGAGCAGACACCGGATTACAGGCCGCTCCTGCGGCCTGCCCTTCGGGCCGCCTTCGGCGTTCGCTCCGGCATCCTGCCTCCGCCGTCCAGCCTGCGCTGGGATGACGTGGGGAAACCTCGCACCACCACGCCTCCGACCGGCGGCTGAACGACTCGGCCGTGATCACGTCAACAGCAAGGCAGCCGCTTCGTTCTTCCGCCTGCCGCCGCGCCGCGCGGCGCTGACGGAGACCCGTATGACCCTGACAACCCGCAAGCTCGCCTTGCTCGCCGCCCTCGGCCTCGCCGCGGGCGCCGGCACCGGTTACACCCCGCCGGCCAGCGCCGCACAGGTATCGGTGGGCATTTCGGTGGGCGTAGCCCCGCCGCCGCCGCGCTACGTTCGGGTACCGCCGCCGCGCCACGGCTACATCTGGGCGCCGGGCTACTGGCGCTGGGAGCCGCGTGCGCATCGTCACGTGTGGGTGGGCGGCTACTGGGTGCGCGCGCGTCCGGGCTACCGCTACGTGCCGGAGCACTGGGTGCACCACGGTCGCGGCTGGCGCTTCGTGCGCGGCCACTGGGAGCACTGACCTGGAGTGCGCTGACCTGGCGCAGCCCGCTTGCTGCGCCGCGGCAGCAAGTCCCCGGGGGACGTACTAAACTGCCGGCCCCGAACCAAGCCCCAGCCCCCGCTGGGGCTTTGATTTTCAAGCTGTTGGATGCGTTTCCACCGGAGAGCGCCGCGCGCTGCGGCACTGTCCCACCCTGTGCGGCCGCCTTCCCCGGGCGCCGTCAAACCTGGAGTCACCGTTCGCATGATCTTTGAAACCATCGCCCAGACGGATCACGAGGAAGTCGTGTTCTGCCAGAACAAGGACGCCGGCCTGAAGGCCATCGTCGCGATCCACAACACGGTGCTGGGCCCCGCGCTGGGCGGCCTGCGCATGTGGCCGTACAAGACCGAGGCCGAAGCGGTGAACGACGTGCTGCGCCTGTCGCGCGGCATGACCTACAAGAACGCCGTGGCCGGCCTCAACCTGGGCGGCGGCAAGGCGGTGATCATCGGCGACCCGAGCAAGGACAAGTCCGAGGCGCTGTTCCGCGCGTTCGGCCGCTTCGTCAACTCGCTGGGCGGACGCTACATCACCGCCGAGGATGTCGGCATCGACGTCAACGACATGGAATACGTGTTCCGCGAAACCGAGTACGTGACCGGCGTGCACCAGGTGCACGGCGGCTCGGGCGACCCCTCGCCGTTCACCGCGTTCGGCACGCTGCAGGGCCTGATGGCCGCGCTGCAGTTCAAGCACGGCAACGAGGACGTGGGCAAGTACAGCTACGCCGTACAGGGCTGCGGGCATGTCGGCATGGAGTTCATCAAGCTGCTGCGCGAGCAGGGCGCCAAGGTATTCGTCACCGACATCAACAAGGAACTGGTGCAGCGCGCGGTGGACGAGCTCGGCTGCGAGGCGGTGGGCCTGGACGAGATCTACGACGTCGACGCCGACGTCTACTCGCCGTGCGCGCTGGGCGGCACGCTCAACGACAAGACCATCGACCGCATCAAGGCGAAGATCATCTGCGGCGCGGCCAACAACCAGCTGGCCACCAACGCGATCGGCGACGAGCTCACCCGCCGCGGCGTGCTGTACGCGCCCGATTACGCGGTCAACGCCGGCGGCGTGATGAACATCTCGCTGGAGATCGACGGCTACAACCGCGAGCGGGCGATGCGCATGATGCGGCAGATCTACTACAACCTCGGGCGCATCTTCGAGATCAGCAAGACCGAAGGCGTGCCGACCTACCTGGCCGCCGACCGCCTGGCCGAGGAGCGCATCGCGCTGATCGGCAGGATCAAGCTGCCGCACATGGGCAACGGCGGCACCCGCTTCCAGGGCCGCATGCGCGGCCAGTAGGCCACCGCTCCACCGCATGACGAAAACGCCGGCCTCGCGCCGGCGTCCCCCAGGTTCGTAGGAGCGCACCCTGTGCGCGAATGCTTTCGCTTCGATGGGGAACCGGAGCGAAGAGCATTCGCGCACAGGGTGCGCTCCTACAGGAAAAGAGGGAGCGAACGTCCTTCCGCGACGGGTGACGCCGGCATGCGGGCAAACCAGGCCCGGCGGCAGCACGGTGGCCGAAACACGGCAACGCGGTCACGTGGAGATTTGGACGGGCACTGAAGCGACAATGCGCGGCGTCGTATGCTGGTGCGATGCAGCAAGCCTCGTCCCTCTCATGGCACTGGCGCCGCTTCCGCGGCTCGGACCGCTACGCCGAATGCGTGCGGGTGTTCCTGGCGCTGGGCGGCATCGTGGCGTGGTGCCTGCTGCGCGGCGAGCGGGCCGCGGTGATCCCGGCCCTGCTCGGCGCCATCGCCTGCGCGCTGGCCGAGACCGAGGACCACTGGCGCAACCGGCTGGGAACGCTGCTGGTCACGCTGGGCTGCTTCGCCGCCGCCTCGATCGCCGTGGAGTGGCTGCTGCCCTCGCCGTGGCTGTTCGCGCTCGGCCTGCCGCTGGCTACCTTCGCGCTGGTGATGCTGGGCGCGGTGAGCGGCCGCTACGCCACCATCGCCGGCGCCACGCTGATCCTGTCGGTGTACACGATGATCGGCGTCGACGCGGCGCGCGGCGGCGCATTCGATCCGCTGCACGAACCCATTCCGCTGCTGGCCGGCGCCGCGTGGTACGGCGTGCTGTCGCTGCTGTGGAGCGCGCTGGCGCCGCAGCAGGCGCTGCGTCTGTCGCTGGCGCGGCTGTTCGACGCGCTGGCCGATTACCTGGACGGCAAGGCCGCGCTGTTCGCCCCGGTGCACGGGGTGGATCGCGACGCCCTGCAACTGGAACTGGCGATGCGCAACGAGCGTGTGGTGCAGGCGCTCAATGCCACCCGGCTGGTGCTGGTGGACCGCATCGGCACCCGCCACCCGCGCGGCCGCACGTCAGCGCGACTGCAGCTGTACTTCATGGCGCAGGACATCCACGAGCGTGCCAGCTCCACCCATCACCCGTACGACGCGCTGGCCGCGGCGCTGTTCCACTCCGACGTGCTGTTCCGCTGCGCGCACCAGCTGCAGCTGCAGGCCACCGGCTGCCGCGCGCGCGCCACCGCGCTGCGCCTGCGCACGCCGTTGCCGAAGTCGCAGCGCGCGCGCGTCGCGCTGATCGACCTGCGCGAGGCGATCGAGCTGGCGGCGCACCAGCCGCACGCACCGGCGGCGGACATCCAGCGCTCGCTCGACGCGCTGGCGCGCAACCTCGGTGCGATCCAGGCACGACTGGACGACGACGCCGGTGCTCCATCGGACGCAGAAACCGGCGGTGCACTGCAGGATCCGGCACCGCAGTCGCTGGCGCAGGCGTGGGCGCGCATCCGCATCCAGTTCACGGCGCGCTCGATGCACTTTCGCCACGCGGTGCGGCTGTCGCTGGCGCTGCTGGCCGGCTACGGCGTGCTGCTGGCGCTGCATCCGCGCAATGGCTACTGGATCCTGCTGACCACGCTGCTGGTGTGCCAGCCCAGCTACGGCGCCACGCGCCGCCTGCTGCTGCAGCGCGTGGCCGGCACCGTGCTTGGCCTGCTCGCCGGCTGGGCCACGCTGAAGCTCACGCCGTTCGGACCGTGGCAGATGGCGCTGATCGTGCTCACCGGCGTGGCCTTCTTCGCCACGCGCCAGCGTCGCTACACGCTGGCGACCGCCTTCATCACGCTGTTCGTGATGCTGTGCTTCAACCAGATCGGCAATGGCTACGCGGTGATGTGGCCGCGCCTGCTCGACACCCTGCTCGGCGCCGGCATCGCCGCGCTGACAATCTACACGGTGCTGCCGGAATGGCGCGGCCGTCGGCTCGACACGGTGCTGGCCGAGGCGATGCGATGCGACGCGCGCTACCTCGCGCAGATCCTCGAGCAGTACGCCAGCGGCAAGCGCGACGACCTCGCCTATCGCATCGCCCGGCGCGATGCGCACAATGCCGACGCCGCGCTCAGCGGCCTGCTCGCCGACATGCTGCGCGAGCCCGACCGCGCACCGGCCAGCCGCGAGGCGATGCTGCGCTTCCTCACCGACGCACACACGATGCTGGGGCAGCTGTCGTCGCTGGGCGCGCATCGGCCGGCGACACCGCGTGCGTCCGAGCCGGCGATCCGGCACCAGGGCGCCCGGGTGGTGGCCATGCTCGATGCGTTCGCCGAGGCGCTGGACGGACGCCTGGACCCGCCACGCGATGCCGCGGCCTCCCCCATCGAAGCCGCCGCGGACGGTGACGACGCCACGCGCTTCGTGCTCGCCCAGTTGGCCCGGGTGACGGCGCTGCACGAGCGTTTGCGCGAGCACGCGCAGGCCTTGCGCAGCACCTGATCTCGCCCGCGGATGGCCGCTGCGTTGTGCGTCGCGCCAAGGCCGGACACCCCGCGCGCGCTACCATGCGAGGAATTTTCCTGACATGGAGTTGCACCGCATGCGTCCGTTCCCCCTCGGCGAAGACATCGACCTGCTGCGCGAGACCGTGCACGCCTTCGCAGAGAAGGAAATCGCCCCGCGCGCCGACCAGATCGACCGCAACAACGCGTTCCCGGACGACCTGTGGCGCAAGTTCGGCGACCTCGGCCTGCTCGGCATCACCATCCCGGTGGAGTACGGCGGCAGCGGCATGGGCTTCCTGGCGCACACGGTGGCGATGGAGGAGATCTCGCGCGCATCGGGCTCGGTCGGCCTGTCCTACGGCGCGCACTCCAACCTCGCGGTGCAGAACATCTTCCACAATGGCAACGAGGCGCAGCGGCAGAAGTACATCCCGAAACTGTGCTCGGGCGAGTACGTGGGCGCGCTGGCGATGAGCGAGCCGGGCGCCGGCTCCGACGTGGTCGGCTCGATGAGCTGCAAGGCCGAGCTGAAGGGCGACGTGTGGGTGGCCAACGGCTCGAAGATGTGGATCACCAACGGCCCCGACGCCGACGTGCTGCTGGTATACATGCGCACTGCGCCGCGCGCCGCCGGCAGCCGCTGCATGACCGCCTTCATCGTCGAGAAGGGCATGAAGGGTTTCACCACCGCGCAGAAGCTGGACAAGCTCGGCATGCGCGGCTCCAACACCTGCGAGCTGGTGTTCGACAACTGTGAGATCCCGACCGGGAATATCGTCGGCGAAGTGAACGAAGGCGTGCGCGTGCTGATGAGCGGCCTGGATACCGAACGCCTGGTGCTCTCCGGCGGCCCGCTCGGCCTGATGCAGGCGGCGCTGGACCTCACCCTGCCCTACGTGCGCGAGCGCAAGCAGTTCAATGCGCCGATCGGCACCTTCGGCATGATGCAGGCGAAGGTGGCCGACATGTACACCGCGCTGCAGTCCTCGCGCGGCTTCGCCTACATGGTCGCGCAGCAGCTCGACGCCGGATACAAGTCGCGCATCGATCCGGCCGCCTGCCTGCTCAACGCCTCGACCAACGCGGTGAAGGTGGCGCTGGAGGCGATCCAGGCGCTGGGCGGCAACGGCTACATCAACGACTACCCGGCCGGCCGCCTGCTGCGCGACGCCAAGCTGTACGAGATCGGCGCCGGCACCAACGAGATCCGCCGCATGCTGATCGGCCGCGAGCTGTTCCACGGCAAGAGCTGAATCATCCGAAGCCGATGCCCGAATGAAAACGGCCCGCGCAATGCGGGCCGTTTCCGTTGCACAGCGGCGATGGATGTCGCTCAGAACGCCAGCCGGTAGTTCAGCGTCGCCATGCGCGCATGGTCGCGCTGGCCCAGGTATTGGTCCACGCCCAGCCCGAAGCTGCTGCGCGGGGAGATCGTCCAGTCCAGCCCGGTGCCGATCATGCCGCCGTAGCGCGCGACCCCGACGCCGCCCACCGGCGCCCACTGATTCACGCCGGTGAAGCTGGCCTCGAACACGTCGCCGCGCAGGCCGAACGTGCGCTGCCACTGCAGGCGGCCGGTCCATTCCAGGCGCGAGCCGTTGCCCAGCGTCCAGTCCTGGCTGGCGCGCAGGCCCGCACCCGCCTGCCAGCGCGCGATGGTCTGCGCGGGCGTCTTCAGGCCGAAGCCGAAGCCGCCGGTTTCGCTGAAGGCATCGCGGCGGATCTGCGCGTACTGCAGGTTGGCGTAGGGCGTCAGGTGCATGCCGCCGACACCGAAGCGGTAGCCGCTTTCGCCATAGGCCACGCCGTAGCGGCCGTGGGTGTTGCTGGCCACGCCGCTGCCGAAGCTGCCGAGCTGCACCGAGCGGCGCATGGTCTCGCGATACTGCCCCGCCCCGAAGCGGCCCACCACGTACCACGAGCCCTTCACCACACCGCCGTAGAGCATCGCTTCCATCGCGTGGCTGCGGCCCTGGTCGACCGACTCGGCGAGGCGACCGAGACCGTCGGTCTGGCTGATCGCGTAGCCGGCGAAGCCATGCGTGTCGAATCGGCGGTCGGCGCCGGTCATCCAGCCGTTGAGGTCCACGCCCACGTTGCCGTAGCCGGCACGCGACATCGCGCCGTGATAGCCGAGGCTCTGGCTCCACGCGCTGGCCTGCGGGCCGTCGAGCAACTGGTCGACGTGGTCGGACAGCGCGCGCGTGCCCGCGTCGATCGCCTCGAAGGTCATCGCCGCGCTGGCCGCATGCAGCTGGCCGGACAGGCTCTGCAGCGAGCTCTGCAAGGCGGCCGTGCTCATCACATGCTGCAGGCTGGCGGCGCCGGCGACGAACTCGCTGCCCACCGGCGAGACCGGGCTGACGCCACCGCCGAACTGCGCGTTGAGCTGCTCGAACGCGCCCTGCACCCGCTGCGCCGCGCCGAACGAGGCGGCGGTGTAGCTGGCGCCGGACACCTGGATGACATTCACCTGGGTCACGTCGAGCCAGGCGCTGGTGGCATCGTAATTGAGCGTGGCGGTCAGCAGCACGTTGCTCGGCGTGTTGAGCGCGTCGAAGGTGCCGCTCAGGCCCTGTCCGGTGGTGAGCACGTTGGTGTGTGAACTGATGGTGTAGTTGCTGTTCTTGTCGTAGACGTAGAGGTCGCCGCCGTTGAGCGTGGCGGTGCCGGTCACCGTGAGCGACGAGCCCAGCGACAGCGCGAGCCGCCCGCCGGCCTGCTGCACGTAGTTGCCACCCACGGTGGTGCCGCCGGCGTTGCCCAGGTCCAGCGTGCCCGCGTTGGTGACGTTGCCGCCGACGTGGTTGGCGCCGAAGGCGGCGAGCGATGCGATGTCGACGCTGCCGACCAGCGAGTCGGCGATCAGCCCGCCCCCCTGCACCCGGGTGAGGCCGGTGTAGGTGGCGGGCTGGCTCAGCGTGAGCGTGCCCGAGCCCTGCTTGATCAGGCCGCCGGCGCCGGAGATCGGGTTGTCCCAGCTCGACGAGCCACTGAAGCTCACGGTGACGTCGCCCCAGTTGAACTGCGCCGGTCCCTTCACTGCCTTGCCCACGTCGAGCAGGCCGTAGCCGAAGGTGGCATCCACGCCCGGCGCGCCGAGATCCTTGGCGGTGCCCAGCAGGGTCTGCCGCACCAGGTCGTTGTTGAAGTACGGGAAGGCCTGCCACACGTCGGCCGCCGCACCGGCCACCGCCGGGGTGGCGAACGAGGTGCCCGAGACCACGTAATAGGTGGGGTGCCCCGCGGTGTCGTCCGCACCGGTGACGACCACGTCGCCCGGCGCGACCAGGCAGTAGTTCATCGCCTTGCCGCAGGCGTTGGAGTAACTGGCCAGTTGGGTGGGATGCAGCGTGTCGAGCGCCGCCACCGTCAGCCAGCCGCGCTCCAGGTCGGGCGCGTAATACGGAATGGCCGCGGTATCGGAGGGCTCGCCGAGACTCTCATTGCCGGTGGCGAACACCACCAGGCCATCGTGGTCGACCACGAACGGACGGAACGCATTGCCGAACGCGGTGCCCACCGCCGCCGCGTTGGACGGGTCGAAATACAGCCCGCCCCAGGAATTGTTCATCACCTGCACGCCTTGGGTGATCAGGTCCGGCAGCAGGTACTGGCCGAAGAAATCCGCATCGGACGGCATGACCTTGTTGCCCAGGCCCGAACCGTCGTCCTTCGGCGGCGTGTCGTTGATGATGCGCGCGGAGACCAGCCCGGCATCCGGCGCGATGCCGCCCGGCCACTGGCCGAACGGCCGGCCGGCTGCGATCTGCGAGACCCAGGTGCCGTGGCCGACCACGTCGCCCCTGGTGGTGTCGTTGGTCGCCGGATCGACATAAAGGAGCAGCGCCTTGACCCGCCCGGTGAGCGCCGGGTGGGCAGGGTTGATGCCGGTGTCGACGACGCCGATGGTCACGCCGGCGCCAGTGAAACCGGCGGCGTGCGCGGCGTAGGTGTCGGTCAGCGCCAGGTGCGAATCGATATCCGGCTGCGCCGTCGGCGTCGATGCCGGTGCCGGCGGCGGCGCACTGGTCGGACGCACGTTGCCGCCACCGCCTCCGCAGCCGGCCAGCCCGAGGGCGGCGGCAATCATCAACGGCATGCGGCGCGGCATCGGCGCCCGTCCTGGCTTGCTCATCATGGTGTCTCCCCCGGCAGCGTGATCGTGAGAACGGGCGGCCCCTCCGCCAACCTGTCTACAACGCGACCGGTTGCATTACACCCTACCGCCGTGGGACGCACCAGCTCGTCGCGAACGATGGTTTGCCGCCCTCCGCCGACGGCTGCGATAATCGCAGGGTTCCTACCGCGCCATCGCGCCCCAGGTTTCCCCGGAGAATCCCATGTCTGTCGTCAGCGTAGTGATTGCCGGTGCCAAGCGCACCGCCATCGGTTCCTTCCTCGGCCAGTTCACCGGCGTGCCTGCGCCCAGGCTCGGTGCCACCGCGATCAAGGCCGCGCTGGAGCAGTCCGGCGTGCCGGCCGCCGACGTCGGCGAGGTGATCATGGGCTGCGTGCTGCCGGCCAACCTCGGCCAGGCGCCGGCCCGCCAGGCGTCGATCCACGCCGGCCTGCCGCTGTCGGTCGGCGCCACCACCGTCAACAAGGTGTGCGGCTCGGGCATGAAGGCGATCATGCTCGGCCACGATCTGATCAAGGCCGGCTCGGTCGGCGTGGTGGTGGCCGGCGGCATGGAGTCGATGACCAACGCCCCGCACATGGTCAACGCCCGCACCGGCATCCGCTACGGCGACGGCCAGCTGGTCGACCACATGGCATGGGACGGCCTGACCAACCCGTACGACGGCAAGGCGATGGGCGTGTTCGGTGAACTGTGCGCCGACAAGTACCACTTCACCCGCGAGGAGCAGGACGCGTTCGCCACCACCTCGGTGACCCGCGCGCTGGAGGCGCAGAAGAACGGCGCCTTCGCCGGCGAGATCGCTCCGGTCACGGTGACCGGCCGCAAGGGCGACGTGGTGGTGGATACCGACGAGCAGCCCGGCCGCTCGGACGTCAGCAAGATCCCCACCCTGCGTCCGGCATTCAGGAAGGACAACGGCACCATCACCGCCGCCAGCTCGTCGAGCATCTCCGACGGCGCCGCCGCCGTGGTGCTGCTCTCGGCCGACGACGCCAAGGCGCGCGGCCTCGCGCCGCTCGCCCGCATCGTGGCGCACGCCACCCATTCGCAGGAGCCGGAGTGGTTCACCACCGCGCCGGTGGGCGCGATCCAGAAGGTGCTGGCCAAGGCCGGCTGGAAAGTCGGTGACGTGGACCTGTTCGAGATCAACGAGGCGTTCGCCGTGGTGGCGATGGCGCCGATCAGGGAGCTGGGCATTTCGCACGACAAGGTCAACGTCAACGGCGGCGCCTGCGCGCTCGGCCACCCGATCGGCGCCAGCGGCGCGCGCCTGGTGGTGACCCTGCTCAACGCGCTGGAAGTGCGTGGCCTCAAGCGCGGCATCGCCACGCTGTGCATCGGCGGCGGCGAGGCGACGGCCATTGCAGTGGAGCGCATCGACTGAATCGTCACGCACCCGGATCGACAATCCAGGCGCCCCCCAAGGCTGATGCTTAACAGACACGTTAATGTGCATTACGGCGTATCAAGAAAGCGGTAGCGACTTTCATCCGAACGAGCTATTAATACGCGGCCATACGGCATTCCACGGCAAAGGAGATCCACTATGAAGTTCACGCGTACCCTACTCGCCTCCGCGCTCGTCGCGCTGCTGGCGGCTTGCAGCAACGGCGCGCAGGATTCCGCGCAGGACGCCCAGAAGTCCGCTGACCAGGCTCAGCAGGCTTCCGACCAGGCCCAGAAGGCTGCTGCAACTGCCCCGACGGCGGCGACCGAGCAGGCGGCTGACCAGGCCAAGATGGCCTCGGACACGGCCTCCATGGCTGCCGAGCAGGCCAAGCAGGCCGCTGCTGCGGCTTCCGCTGGCGCCCCGGCGTCGAGCATGACCGCGTCCGGCGACGGCATGACGAAGGATGCCAAGGACGCTGCCTCCAACGCTGCGAACCAGGCCGATAAGGCTGCGGACGCCGCCAAGGACGCCGCCGACAACGCGAAGGACGCTTCGGGCAAGTAATCCGCCCGCGGGTTTTTCGATACAGGAAACCGGCCACCCCAGGGTGGCCGGTTTTTTTGTGACGCCATGAGACAGGCTGCCGAGCCGGGGCGTTCGGCCATGTATTCCACCGGGTAAAAAAGCCCCGGTTGCACCGGGGCTTCGACCGCGCATGGCGAATGTTCCGGAACTAGAAGTTCTGGGTGAAGCGCACGCCGATCGTCCGCGGCTGGTTGGTGACCGTGTAGACCTGGCCGTTGGGATACTGCGGCACCACGCCGTGCGCCGCGCATGTCGCCGCGGCGCACTCGGCGTACCTGTAGAGCGCCGCCCGTTCGTCGAACACGTTGTTGACGTACAGGTCCACCGAGAAACTGCTCCAGTTGAATCCGGCGGAGAGATCGAAGGTGGTGTAGGCCGGCAGATTGCCGATCAGACCGTTTTCGACGGTGCGCAGGTCGGAACGGCGCTGGCCGACATGCACCACCGCCCCCTGCACGAAGGCCTCGTTTTGACCGACGTCCCACGAATAACGGGCCACCAGGTTGCCCTTGAACTTCGGCGTCACGGGCAACCGGCTGCCCTTCGGGGCTTGCGGCGTGGGGCACTCGGTGACCGGCTTGCCGGTGGCATCGGTAAAGCCGCAGTAGTTCGCCGTGAGCTTGGCGTCGTAGAAGGCCAGGCCACCGCTGAGCTGCAGGTTGTAGGTGGCCGCCCAGGTCAGCTCCGTCTCCATGCCGCGGACCCGGGCCTGGTTGGCGTTGCGGATCTCGGTCAGGCCGTTGGCGCCCAGGATGCTGAACTGGAAGTCCTTCCATTCCTCCTGGAACACCGAGCCGTTGAACGACAGCCGGTTGTTGAGCCAGGTGGTCTTCCAGCCCAGCTCGTAGTTGGTCAGGTAGTCCGACTTGTACGGCGGCAGCGAACCGCGGCGGTTGATGCCGCCGGGGCGGTAGCCTTCCGAACGGGTCGCGTAGACCATCTTGGTCGGCGTGATGTTCCAGGTCAGGTTGATCTTGCCGAGCGAACCGGTTTCCTTGACGTTCTTGTTGAAGTCCAGGCACGGCGCGCCGCGATACGGCATGGGCGAGATGCAGCCCGCCTCGCCGTAGCTCGATCCCGGGGAGAAGCCTTTGCTGAACCCGTAGAAACCGCCCAGGCTGTTGTCGGCGCGGAAATAGCGCCCGCCGATGGTCGCCGTGAGGGTATCGGGGATGAGGTCGTAGGACAGCTCGCCGAAGACGGCCTCGTCCTTGTCGGTGCGTACCTGCTCGGTGAGCCAGATGGTGCTGGGCCAGCCGGGCACGGTGAGCGCGTCGGACAGGCCGTCGATCTTGTAGCGCTGTTCGATGTCGTGCACCGACTTTTCCCAGAACAGTCCACCGACCACGCGCAGGCGGTCCTCCTTCGGCGACGCCAGGCGCAGCTCGTGGCTGTCCATGGTGTAGTGGTCCTTGCCGATGATGTACTGCGACGGATTGATCAGCGCGCCGCTGTTGTCGTAGATGTATGCGCCGTAGCCGTACAGCGTGTCATACCAGAACGAATAGTCGCTGTAGTCGTTGTGCTCTTCCTGGTCACGCTTGAGGTGCGCGTAGGCATAGGTCAGGTCGAAGTTGCCGATCTTGCCCTGCACCGTCATCGCCGCCTGCCACCAGCGATCGGTCGAACGCTCGGGGTAGAAGTGGGTGATCGAGAGATCGCCAAGCGTCTCGTCGCTGGCCATGTTGCCGTGGGTGGTGGTCTTCTGGCCCATGAAGGTGCCGTTGATCGACCAGTCCTCGTTGAGGTCGACCTTCAGCGCCGCACGCGCGCCGTTGATGTCGTTGCTGTTGTAGTTCTTCCTGGCCGCATGCGTGCACACCAGCAGGCTGCCGGGCGTGCACGTGGGGGCATTGCTGACCGTGCCGCCCCAGCTTGGATAGGTGCGCGTGCCGGCAACGTTGTCGACGTAGCCGGCATCACGCTCGTGCCAGCCGACCAGGCGGATCGCGGCCGTCCTGGAGATCGGCACGTTGACCATGCCTTCCACCACGTGACCGATGCCGCCGTTGGCAACCGAGTCGATGCCGGCCGAGTAGCTGGCGGCGAAACCGCCGGGATCGGGCTTGTTGGTGATGATGCGCAGGGCACCGGCCTGGGCACTGGCACCGTAGAGCGTACCCTGCGGGCCGGCCAGCACCTCGACGCGGGCGATGTCGTACATGTGGATGTCGAGCGGACCGGTGACGGTGGTGACCGGCTGCTCGTCCAGATACACGCCCACGCTGGGCCTTGAAGCGGAGTGGTTGCCGTCACCGCCGCTGGCGATGCCGCGCATGTAGATCTCGGAGAAGCCGGGCGCCAGGCTCTGGTAGGACACGCTGGGCAGGTACTTCACGTAGTCGTCGAAGTTGCTGATGTGCAGCTGCTCGATCTTCTCGGTGCCCAGCACCTGGATGCTGATCGGCACCTTCTGCAGGTTCTCCGTGCGCTTCTGCGCCGTCACCGTCACGGCGCTGAGCTGGGCCACCTTCTGGTCCTTCGGCGGCGCGGTGGGCGACGGCGTACTGGCGTCCTGGGCGAACGCGGGCGCGGCGATGGCCAGGCAGATCGCGGCGGCCAACGGCATGCGGGACAGGCGCCTGCGCACGTTCCCGGAAACTGGTGTATTGCGGTATCGATGCATCGGTTCCCCTCCCTCAAGTAAACAACCTGGATTTATGGATTGCGGTGTTGCCAGACTTCCCCGTCTTGCGGCACCGCGGGATAGGCCCGCAGCACCGCTCCCAAACTCTGCTCCAGCGGTTCCAGCCACGGCGCGTAGTGCCGCCACTGCTCCACGCTCTCGCGATAGATCGGCCGGCGCACCTGCTCGGAGCTGGCGGTGCGCACCGGACGCGCGTTCTCGAAGAAGCGCAGGCACGCCTCCTCGAACGGCAGCCTGCAGTGCGCCAGCAGCCGGCGCACCTCGCCCTCGGTGTCGTCCACCATCCGCTCGTAGATCACCCGGTGCACGCGCCCCGGCAGCACCGCGTCATAGTGCGCCATGAGCGCCACGTAGTCGCGGTAATAGCGCCCCATGTCGCTCAGGCTGTAGCTGAAACTCTGCCCGCGCGCGAAATGCTGCTTGAAGCCGGAGAAGCAGCACGCCATCGGATGCCGCCGCGCGTCGATGATGATCGCGTTGGGCAGCATCAGCTGGATCAGCCCGATGTGCATGAAGTTGTTCGGCATCTTGTCGATGAACAGCGGTGCCGCGGTCTTGCGCTGGATGCGCGTATGCGCCAGATAGCGCTCGCCCAGCTCGCGCAGCGCGTCGGGGTCGAGCCGGGCCAGCGCGTCGTGGTACGGCATGGGACTGTCGTCCCCGGCCTGCTCGCGCAGCAGCCGGGTGATCGAGGTGATCTCCGGCAACTCCATCGTGCCTTCCACCTGGCTGTGGCTGGACAGGATCTGCTCGATCAGGGTGGAGCCCGAGCGCGGCAGGCCGACGATGAAGATCGGATCGCGCGCGTCGCAGCCGCTGCCGGCACGCTCGGCAAAGAATTCGCGCGTGTACTGGCGGCGGATGTGCTCGACCCGCGCATGCGTCTCGTCGGCGTCGTAGCGCAGCTGCGCACGACGGCGGGCGTTGCCGGCAGCGTAGTGGCGGAACGATCCGGCGTAATCGCCGGCATCTTCCAGCGCCTTGCCCAGCGCGAAATCCAGATGCAGGCGGTCGTCGTCGGACAGGTCCGTGCGGGCCAGCTGCGCGCGCATGGTGGCCACGTCGTCGCCGCCGAAGCGAAAGGTCTTGAGGTTGGCCAGGCTCCACCAGGCTTCGCCGAACGACGGCGCGCTCGCCAGCGCGCGCCGGTACGCATCAATCGCGCGACCGGTGAGGCCGGCGGTCTTCAGCGCATGGCCGTAGCTCATCCATACCGGCGCGTTGTCCGGGTATTCGGCAAGCAGGTCGGCGTAGAGGTCGATTGCGGTGTGGTAGTCGCCGATCCGGCACAACACCACCGCCTTGAGATTGCGGTGCGCCGGGTGCCCCGGCTCGGCCGCCAGCAGGCGCTCGATCTCGACCAGCGCCTGCTCCGGCTGGTTGCTCCGGTGCAGCAGCAGCGCGTAGTTCTGCCGGGCGGCATGGAAGCCCGGCGCCAGTTCGAGGCAGCGCTCCAGCAACTGCCGGGCTTCGTCGGTGCGACCGACCCGGGCCGCCAGCTCGGCGAACATGCGGATCGCCGCCACGTCGGTCGGCGCCTCGCGCAGGTGCTGGCGCAGCAGACCTTCGGCTGCGGGGATGCGCTCGTCCGCCAGCGCGGCGCCCGCGGCGATCAGGCGCGGGTCGGCGGCCGCGTGGCGCACATGGTTGAGATAGGCCTCGCCAGCGCCGTCGACGTCGCCGATCGCGTGCAACTGGTCGGCCAGCACGCGCCAGGCCTGCGGCAGATCAGGCTTGAGCGTCAGCGCCCGGCGCATCGCCGACACCGCCTCGGCGTACCGCCCGAGCTGGGCCAGGGCCAGGCCCAGCTCGAACTGCAGCATCGCCCAGGCGGGCTGGCTCGCGGCCAGCGGTTCGAGTACCGCCAGCGCGCCGACCCCGTTGCCCTGCGCCGCGCGGGCCGCGGCCAGCAGGCGCAGGGCGGCCGGATGTCCCGGCACCGCCTTGAGGATTTCGCCCACCTGCTCCTCCGCCAGCGCCGGATCGCGCACGAGCAGGCGCTCGGCGTGCGCGAGCGCCTGCTCGACCGAACCGGTGGCGGCCGCTGCCGTCATCGACAGCACGGTTGCAAATGAAACTGCGGAAACACGCGACAAGGCATGACGACGAGAATCCCCCCTGGACTTCCCGGCAATCTATCGTCGAAATCGGGCGACGCATAGAGGTCAGCCGCCGACGCGCTCGCAATCGTTTGCGATGGACGCGTTCGCCGGACGTGCGGCACCCCTTCCGACATCCCGCCCGGCACATGCCCTGCCGCACCGGCGCAGGGGACATGGCCGGCCCCTGCAGGTGCTTCGCCACAGCGCCCCGCTTTGCGGCGGTGCGTAATGGGCCGCTCGCGCCGCGCCGCTATCATCGCGGTTTTCCTTGTGCACGGCAGCCTTGCCCATGAGTGTGATCGCCTCGCAGATCGACCCCCGGTCGCCCGAGTTCCAGGCCAACGCGGCGCAGCTGCGCACGGCGGTGGACGACCTGCAGCGGGAGCTGGCGAAGGCCGCCGAGGGCGGCGGCGCCAAGGCGCGCGACAGGCACGCCACGCGCGGCAAGCTGCTGCCGCGCGAGCGCATCCGCGCCCTGCTCGATCCGGGCTCGCCGTTCCTGGAGCTCTCCGCGCTGGCCGCGCACGGCATGTACGACGATGCCGCGCCCGCGGCCGGCCTCATCACCGGCATCGGCCGCGTCGCCGGCCTCGAGGTGGTGGTGGTGGCCAACGACGCCACGGTCAAGGGCGGCACCTACTTCCCGATGACGGTGAAGAAGCATCTGCGCGCGCAGGAAGTGGCACTGGAAAACCGCCTGCCCTGTGTCTACCTGGTCGACTCCGGCGGAGCGTTCCTGCCGCTGCAGGACGAGGTGTTTCCGGACAAGGAGCACTTCGGCCGCATCTTCTACAACCAGGCGCGGATGTCCTCGCTCAACATCCCGCAGATCGCCGTGGTGATGGGCAGCTGCACGGCCGGCGGCGCCTATGTGCCGGCGATGAGCGACGAGACCATCATCGTGCGCGAACAGGGCACGATCTTCCTCGGCGGCCCGCCGCTGGTGAAGGCCGCCACCGGCGAGGTGGTGGACGCCGAGACGCTGGGCGGCGCGGACGTCCATACGTCCATCTCCGGCGTGGCTGACCACTATGCGGAAAATGATGCGCACGCGCTGGCGATCGCCCGCGACATCGTGGGCCATCTCAACCGCACCAAGGAGATGCCGCTCGCCCTGCGCACCCCGATCGAACCGAAGTACCCGGCCGAGGAACTGTACGGCGTGATCCCGCAGGACACCCGCCGCCCGTTCGATATCCGCGAAGTGATCGCGCGTATTGTCGACGGCTCGGAGTTCCACGAATTCAAGGCGCGCTACGGCAAGACCCTGGTCTGCGGCTTCGCGCACATCCACGGCTACCCGGTGGGCATCGTCGCCAACAACGGCATCCTGTTCGCCGAGAGCGCGCTCAAGGGCGCGCACTTCATCGAGCTGTGCAACCAGCGCAACGTGCCGCTGGTGTTTTTGCAGAACATCACCGGCTTCATGGTCGGCAAGAAGTACGAGCAGGCGGGTATTGCCAAGGACGGCGCCAAGATGGTCACCGCCGTGGCGTGCTCGCACGTGCCGAAGTTCACCGTGGTGATCGGCGGCAGCTTCGGCGCCGGCAACTACGCGATGTGTGGCCGCGCCTACGGCGCGCGTTTCCTGTGGATGTGGCCGAACGCGCGGATCAGCGTGATGGGCGGCGAGCAGGCGGCCAGCGTGCTGGCCACGGTCAAGCGCGATGGCATCGAGGCGGCCGGCAAGCGCTGGAGCGCGGAAGAAGAGGAGGCGTTCAAGGCGCCGATCCGCGAGCAGTACGAACGCCAGGGCCATCCCTACTACGCCAGCGCGCGGCTGTGGGACGACGGCATCATCGACCCGGTCGACACCCGGCGGGTGCTGGGCCTGGCGATCTCCGCCTCGCTCAACGCGCCGATCGAGCCCGGACGCTTCGGCGTGTTCCGCATGTGATCGCGCGCGTCCCGGCCAGGCGGGGCGCGCGCAGCACGATCAGAAGAACTCGTAGGCCAACTGGGCCACCCAGGTTCGACGCGGCGCCGCCGCATTGATGCCCAGAAGCAGGCCGACGCGATATTCCAGGTTGCCCTGGCTGCCGGGCACATGCCATTCGCCACTGACGGTCGGACCCGCGTGATAGGCATTGTCGGCCTCCCGGCCGTACGCCTCGATGCCGGGGCGGAACGCCCTCGATACCGCGTAGCTGCCGGCATAGCTGTAACGGAATCCGGTGCCGCGTGGCGCGCCGGCGCCAATCTTGCGCTCCCAGATCAGGTTGATGCGGTGATCGAAACGGCCCACCGCTTTTTCGAACAGCGGCCCCACCTCGATTTCGGCCGGGCCACCGCCTTTGGGACGACCGTAGGACGCGAGCATGCCGACGTCCGCCCAGTAGCGGCCCGGCTCGGTGAACTGGAAGGTGTTCTCGAATTCGTAGCCGATCAGCTTGCCTCTGGCACCCGGTTCCTTTTTGTATTCGGCCACGTACAGCTCGGGCTTCCACCAGCCGTTGAATGCATGTGCGAAGGAAAGCTCGGCCGCGCGCTCGCCGTTGATGGCGGCACGCCCGTCGCTGAAACCGTAGCCGCGCACCTCGATTTCGCTCTGGGTGGCGGTCACGTGTGGCGAATAGACGATGAAGTCGTCGGCATGTGCGAAGCTCGCGGCGACCCAGAGCGGCAACACCAGCATCGGCGCCAACCGTCGCCGCGAAGTCGGCCGATGGCCCGATGGCGGTACCGTCCCAGGAGCGGCGATGCGGGGGGCAAGGATGGAAGACATGCGTGGGTTCCTCAAAAGTCGAGAGATGGAGACAGCGTGCGAAGGTGGAACGGCGTGGCGCGCAGCGCCCTCCCGCGCGCGGCCGGACCGCACGGCGCGGGTACGCAACGAATGGAGTCAGAGGCTGAGAAAAATTCGCCCGCCGTAGCGAGAGCGCCGCCAAGCGTTCGTGACAAGGTGCATTGGGGGCAAATCCGGGGAGTTTGGTGAACCAAATGACCCGGATTTGCCCGCAGCGCGCCGCCGGCACGGACGTTTGGCGGCGGTCGCAGTAGGCGGGCGATTTTTTCTCAGCCTCTCAGTGCTGCGGTTGCGGCGTGCCGGCCGAAGCCGCCGACGCGCCGCGCGGCGCAGCCTGCGCAGGCGGTGTACCCAACCAGCGCATGCCGGCGAACAAGGCGATCGCGGTGACCGCGTAGAACGCCAGCTGGATGCCGGCGGGCGAGGCGTCGTAACCCACCAGCACGCCCAGCGTCTTGCCGGCGAGCGAACCGTTGGAAAGCAGCGCCGAGGTGTCCCACAGCTGTTCGCCCCAGGCCGGCAACTTGTTGGCCTGCACCAGGAAGCGCGCCGCGCTGGAGGCCAGCCCGGCCGCGAGCAGCACCAGCATCACGTTGGTGGCGCGGAAGAAATGCTTCATCGGAATGCGCAGCAGGCCGACGTACAACCCGTAGCCCAGCAGCACGCCGCTGGCCACGCCGAGCGCGATGCCGCCGACCAGGCCGGCGACGCCGATGCCGCCCATCGCCATCGAATAGACGAACAGCACCACCTCGGAGCCTTCGCGCAGCACCGCCAGCCCCACCACCGCGAGCAACAGGGTGAGCGAACTGGAACCGGCCTTCACCGCCTGCCCCACCGCGCCCATGTGCTGGGCCAGCTCACGCGAGTGGCGCGCCATCCACACCACGTGCCAGCCGATCATCGCCACCGCCGCCAGCAGCACGGTAGCGTTCATCAGCTCCTGGCCGACCCCATGCGCCAGTTGCGCGATGGCCCCGGCACCCAGCGCCACCAGTACCGCGCCGAGCAGGCCCAGGCCAATGCCGCCGGCCACGTACAGCCCGCGCCGGTCGATGCCGCGCGTGGCGGCACAGATGATGGAGATGATCAGCGCCGCCTCCATCACCTCGCGAAAAACCAGCAACGCTACGCCGGGCATGGCATCACTCCGCGATCAGACGGCCCTGGGCCGTGTCCTGGTGGAAGTCGCCGAAGAAGCGGTAGCTGCCGGCCTTCAGCGGACCGACGTAGACACTGGTCGTGCTGTTCGGCAGCACGATCTTCTCGCGGCTGAAATCGGTGCTCTCGAACTCTTCCGGACTGGCGTCGCGGTTCTCGATCAGCAGCTTGAAGCGCACGCCGGCCGGCACTTTGAGCTCGGCCGGCTGGTAGACGTGGTTCTGCAGCACGAGCCTGAATTCCGGCTGGTCGTCGGCGTGCGCCGCGGACGCCAGCGCGGCCAGGCAAAGTGCAGAGGCAAGGACAAGGATTCGGGACATGGAATGTTTCACCGCATTCGTGAGTTCTGTAAATGATAGTAGTTATCATTCGGATGTGCAATACGATGCAGGCCGCTGCGGGCACGGCGCGTCGGGGCCGGCCATGCCGCCGGATTCAACGGTGACCACGAGACCGCGACCCGCCCGGCCCGTATCCAGGCCGGATCAGCGCGAGCGCGACTTGAACTCCAGCGGCTGCCTCTGGACCGACGACGGTACGGCCGATCCACAACCGCCGCAGGCATCGCAGCCGTCACCGCTGCCGCAAGCGCCGGCCCTGGCCTCGGCGGGCCGCAGCCAGCGCGCCAGGCGATGGGCCACGGGGCCGCGCTGCGGCGACTCCAGCGCCGCACAGAGCCGCGCGAGCAAGCGCTTGCTGGTCGCCGGCATCAGCTTGCGGAAGGCCACCCACGCGCTGGCCGCCAGCACGCCGGCCAGCACCACTGTCTGCACGACGGCGAACGCGCTCACCAGAGCACCCGCGCCAGCTGGTAGGTGATGAACGAAGCGAGATACGCCAGACCGAACAGGTAGCCGGCGGCGATCGCCACGTTGCGCCAGGAGTTGGTCTCGCGGCGGATCACCGCCAGCGTCGACATGCACTGCGGCGCGAACACGTACCACGCCAGCAGACTGAGCGCGGTGGCCAGCGACCACTGGTGGGCGATCAGCGGGCCGAGCTGGCTGGCGATGGAATCGTCGCCGCCGGACATCGCGTACACCGTGCCCAGCGCCGACACCGCCACCTCGCGCGCGGCCAGCCCCGGCACCAGCGCAATGCAGATCTGCCAGTTGAAGCCGATCGGCGCGAACACGTAGTGCAGCGCGTGGCCCAGCCGCCCGGCCAGGCTGTAGTCGATCGCCGGCCCGGTGGCGCCCGGCGGCGGCCCCGGGAAACTGGAGAGAAACCACAGGATCACGGTGAGCGCGAGGATGATCCCGCCGACCCGCTTGAGGAACACCTTGGCCCGCTCCCACAGCCCCAGGGCCACGTCACGCACGTTGGGCAGGCGATACGAGGGAAGCTCCATCAGCAGCGCATGCTCGCTCTTGTCGCGGCCCAAGCGCTTGATCACGAACGCCACCGCCAGCGCGCTGGCCACCCCGGCGAAGTACAGCGTGAACAGCACCACGCCCTGCAGGTTGAACACGCCCCACACCGTGCGCTGCGGGATGAACGCGGCAATCAGCAGCGTGTACACCGGCAGGCGCGCCGAGCAGGTCATCAGCGGCGCCACCAGGATCGTGGTGAGCCGATCGCGCGGGTCGGTGATGCTGCGCGTGGCCATGATGCCGGGGATCGCGCAGGCGAAGCTCGACAGCAGCGGAATGAACGCCCGCCCGGTGAGCCCGGCCTTGAACATCAGCTTGTCGAGCAGGAAGGCCGCACGCGGCAGGTAGCCCGACTCCTCCAGAATCAGGATGAACAGGAACAGGATCAGGATCTGCGGCAGGAACACCAGCACGGCGCCGAGCCCGGCGAAGATGCCGTCGTTGAGCAGGCTGTGCAGCGCGCTGCCGGCCGGCAGCGCCGAGCTGACCCAGCCGCCCAGTGCCGTCACCCCGGCCTCGATGCCGTCCATCAGCGGCTGTGCCCACGAGAACACCGCCTGGAAGATCAGGAACATCAGCACCGCCAGGATCGCCAGCCCGAACACCGGGTGCAGCGCCCAGCGGTCGATCGCGTCGTCCAGCCGATCGGTCGCCGAGGGCATCACCACCGTGGCGGCGAGCAACTCGCGCACCAGCGCATGCAGGTCGGCGCGGCTGGCCGGGTCGTCCGCCTGCACCGGCGCGGCCGGCGGCACCTCGCCGTCCACGCGCGCGATCAGCGCGCGGGCGCCGCCGCGACGCACGGCCACGGTTTCCACCACCGGCATGCCGAGCCGGCGCGAGAGTTCCGCCACGTCAATGGCGATGCCGCGGCGGCGCGCGGTGTCCATCATGTTCAGCGCCAGCACCACCGGGCGTCCCAGTCGCTTCACCTCGAGCACGAAGCGCAGGTGCAGGCGCAGGTTGGTGGCATCGGCCACGCACACGATCAGGTCCGGCGCCGGCTCGCCCGGGTAGATGCCGGCGCAGACGTCGCGGGTGATCTGCTCGTCGGGGCTGTTCGCATCCAGGCTGTAGGTGCCGGGCAGATCGAGCAGATGCAGCACGCGGCCGGACGGCGCGGTGAAACGGCCCTCCTTGCGCTCCACCGTCACGCCGGCGTAGTTGGCCACCTTCTGCCGGCCGCCGGTGAGCTGGTTGAACAGCGCGGTCTTGCCGCAGTTGGGATTGCCGACCAGGGCGATGCGCAAGGTGCTGGCGCTCACGCCGCCTCCTGCAGTCGCACCGTGACGCGCGCCGCCTCGCTGCGCCGCAGGGCGAAGCGGGTGGAACCGATCAGGATCAGCAGCGGATCGGCCCCCAGCGGACCGCGCGCCACCAGGCGCACCGGTTCGCCCGCAACGAAGCCGAGATCGCGCAGGCGCTGGGCGATCGCATCGTCCAGATGGGCGTCATCCACGCGGTCCACCACGGCAGGCGAACCCTTGGGCAAGTCGGACAGGCGCACAGGCTTTGGCCTAAATAGGAATGGTTCGCATTGTATATCGTTCCCTGCAGCGCCGCACTCAAGCCCGTTTCCCGGTGTGCGGGCGTTTATCATCCCGGTTCTTTGCCAGGGACTTCGCCATGACGAGCCGCCTCTCGATCACCGACCAGGACCGCGTGCGCCGCATCGCGCTGAACCGGCCCGAGGTGCACAACGCCTTCGACGACGCGCTGATCGCCGAACTGACCGCCGCGATCGACGACGCCGGCCGCGACCAGAACGTGCGCACCGTGGTGCTCACCGGCGAAGGCGAAAGCTTCTCCGCCGGCGCCGACCTGACCTGGATGCGCTCGATGGCGCAGGCCGGTGAGCGCGAAAACCGCGAGGATTCGCTGCGCCTGGCCCGCCTCATGCGCCGCCTGCAGTTCTGCCCCAAACCCACCATCGCCCGGGTCAACGGTGCAGCCTTCGGCGGCGGCGTGGGCTTGATCGCCTGCTGCGACATCGCCATCGGCGTGGAGGGTGCCAGGTTCGGGCTCACCGAAGTGAAGCTCGGCCTGGTGCCGGCGGTGATCTCGCCCTACGTCATCGCCGCGATCGGCCTGCGCCAGGCGCGCCGGCTGTTCCTCACCGGCGAGTTCTTCGACGCGGCCGCCGCGGCGCACATCGGCCTGCTGCACGAGGCCGTGCCGCGCGAACAGCTGGACGATGCCGTGCAGCGCGTGCTGGGCTTCCTCGCCAAGGCCGGCCCGGCCGCACAGGCCGAGGCCAAGACACTGGCGCTGGGCATGGCCGGACTGGACGAGGCCAGCGCCGAGCGCATCGACGAGGCGAACGCCGCGCTGATCGCCCGGCTGCGGGTGTCGGCCGAGGGGCAGGAAGGGCTGGGCGCCTTTCTCGCCAAGCGGGCGGCGGCCTGGGTGGTGTAGTCATCCAACATGCACCGCGTAGGAACGCACCCTGTGCGCGACCACCCTGTGCCCTGAGGCTGCATCCGTCGCTCACAGGGTGAGCTCCTACAGGCGGGGTCCCCGTAGCACCCTGTGCGCGACCATCCCTCGCGCCGCAACAACACCCGATCCATCTCCACGACGCCCCCTTGCTGCGCTGCGCATCGGCTGAAAACCGCCGTTCTGCTACCGTTTCGGACTTTGCATCGCGGCGCACGCCATCCAGGGACTTCGCATGTTCGAGCGCGTTTTGATTGCCAACCGCGGCGAGATCGCCTGCCGCGTGATCCGCACCTGCCGCCGGCTCGGCATCCGCACCATCGCGGTCTATTCCGAAGCGGACGCCGACGCCCAGCATGTGCGCCTGGCCGACGAAGCGTTCCCGATCGGCGGTCCGCGCCCGGCCGACTCCTACCTGCGCGGCGCGGCGATCCTGGCGGTGGCGAAGAAGGCCGGCGCGCAGGCCATCCACCCCGGCTACGGCTTCCTCTCCGAGAACACCGGTTTCGCCCGCGCCTGCAGCGACGCCGGCATCGCCTTCATCGGGCCGCGGCCGGAGAGCATCGAGGCGATGGGCTCCAAGGCCGCCGCCAAGGCGCTGATGGAGCGCCACGGCGTGCCGCTGGTGCCCGGCTACCACGGTGACAACCAGGACGGCACCTTCCTCGCCGAACAGGCGTGCGCCACCGGCTTCCCGCTGATGATCAAGGCCGCGGCCGGCGGCGGCGGCAAGGGCATGCGCATCGTGCGCAAGGAAGCCGAGTTCGCCGACGCGCTGGCCTCGGCGCAGCGCGAGGCGCAGTCCTCGTTCGGCGACGCGCGGGTGATCCTGGAGCGCTACGTCGAGCATCCGCGGCATATCGAGTTCCAGGTGTTCGGCGACAGCCAGGGCCGGGTCATCCACCTCAACGAGCGCGAATGCTCGGCGCAGCGCCGCTACCAGAAGGTGCTGGAGGAAACGCCCTCGCCCTTCCTCGACGAGGCGCGACGCGCGGCGATGGGCGAAGCCGCCGTAGCGGCGGCCAGGGCGGTGAACTACGTTGGTGCCGGCACGGTGGAGTTCATCGTGGCGCCGACCGGCGAGTTCTTCTTCATGGAGATGAACACGCGCCTGCAGGTCGAGCATCCGGTCACCGAGCTGACGCTGGGGCTGGATCTGGTCGAATGGCAGCTGCGCGTGGCCGCAGGCGAGCCGCTGCCGCTGGCGCAGGAGCAGATCCGCGCCCACGGCCACGCCATCGAGGTGCGCCTGTACGCGGAGGATCCGGAGCAGAACTTCCTGCCCGGCTCGGGCAGGCTGCTGCGCCTGCGCCTGCCCGAGCCTTCGAGGCATGTGCGGCTGGATGGCGGCGTGATCGAGGGCGACACGGTCACCATCTTCTATGACCCGATGATCGCCAAGCTGATCGTGTACGACGCCGATCGCCCGCGCGCCCTGCTGCGCCTGCGCGAGGCGCTGGCCGCGTGCGAGATCGCCGGGCCGAAGTCCAACATCGCCTTCCTCGAACGGCTGGCGCGCCATCCTTGCGTGATCGAGGGGCGCATCGACACCGGCTACCTCGACCGCCACCTGGACGAGTTTCTCGTCGGCGACGTCGCCCCGCCCGATCGGGTGTTGTTCGCGGCGGCGACGGCAGCATTGCTCCACGACGAATGCGCGGCCGCCAGCCGGGGCCTGCACGGCCACGACCCGCATTCGCCCTGGGCGCGGGCCGACGCCTGGCGCATCGGGCATGCCGGCAGGCGTGTGGTGGCGCTGTCGCTGCGCGACCATCGGTACGAAGTGGATGCCCACGGCCACGATGGCGATTACTGCTTGCGTCATGGCGAAAACCGCTGCGAGGTTCGCGGGGCACGCCACGACGGCGAGATCCTGAGCGCGCGCTTCGACGACGAGTCGATACGCCTGCCACTGCGTGCCGATGCCAGCCGCGTTCTGCTGCACGACCTCGACGGCCAGCGCTACCGCCTCGCTCGCGCCGCCGCGTACGCCTGGTCCAGCGAAGATGCCGCCGTCGGCAACCAGCTCCTCGCACCGATGCCCGGCCGCATCGTGCTGGTGAAGGCCGCAGCCGGCGACCACGTCGAGCAGGGCCAGGAACTGCTGGTGATGGAAGCGATGAAGATGGAACTCGCCTTGAAGGCGCCACGCGCCGGCACCATCGAAAGCGTGAGCGCCAACGAGGGCGAGTTCGTCGAGGCCGACGCGGTGCTGGTCCGCTTCAGCGAATGAGCCGGCACCCTGGGCGCGAACGCTCTTCGCTTCGTTGCGGCATCGGTCGCCCACAGGGTGGGCTCCTACCCACCATCCGCGTGTAGGAGCGCACCCTGTGCGCGAACGCTCCTCGCTTCGTTGCCGCATCGATCGCCCACAGGGTGGGCTCCTACCCACCATCCGCGTGTAGGAGCGCACCCTGTGCGCGAACGCTCTTCGCTTCGTTGCCGTATTTATCGCCCACAGGGTGGGCTTCTACCGAATTTTGAGACCGGAGAACCGCGATGGACCCTTCCAACCACGTCCGCATCGTCGAAGTCGGCGCCCGCGACGGCCTGCAGAACGAGAAGACCCTCCTGCCGACCGCGGTGAAGATCGCACTGATCGACCGGCTGTCTTCCACCGGCCTGCAAACCATCGAGGCCACCAGCTTCGTCAGCCCGAAGTGGGTGCCGCAGCTGGCCGATGCGGCCGAGGTGTTCACCGGCATCCGCAAGGTGCCGGGCGTGAGCTATCCGGTGCTGGTGCCGAACCTGCAGGGCTACGAGCGCGCCCGCGCCGTGGGCGCGACCGAGGTGGCGGTGTTCTCCGCGGCCAGCGAGGCGTTCAACCGCAAGAACATCAACGCCTCGATCGACGCATCGATCGAGCGCTTTCTGCCGGTGCTGGAGCGCGCGCAGGCCGACGGCGTGAAGGTGCGCGGCTACGTCTCCACCGTGCTCGGCTGCCCGTACCAGGGCGAGGTGCCGGTGGCCGACGTGGTGCGCGTGGCCCGGCGGCTGCACGCGGCGGGCTGCTACGAGGTGTCGCTGGGCGACACCATCGGCGTGGGCACCCCGGCGAAGGCGCGCGCCATGCTGCGCGCGGTGGCCGCCGAGGTGCCGATGAAGGCGCTTGCCGTGCATTTCCACGACACCTACGGCCAGGCGCTGGCCAACATCCTGGCCTGCCTGGAGGAAGGCGTGCGCGTGGTCGACAGTGCCGTCTCCGGCACCGGCGGTTGCCCGTACGCGAAAGGCGCCACGGGCAACGTGGCCAGCGAGGACGTGGTCTACATGCTGCACGGCATGGGCCTGCACACCGGCGTGGATCTGGACCTGCTGGTCGCCACCGGCGCATGGCTCTCGGCGCAGCTGCACAAGGAAACCGCCAGCCGGGTGACCCGCGCGCGTACGGCGGCCTGAGCCGCCGCACAAGCGCCCGACCATCGGGTAGGAGCGCACCCTGTGCGCGACCCCGGCCCCGGAGATCGGGATCCCGGCGATGGGGTTGGACTGAACACGCAATCTCAGCGGGAGCGGCGCATGTTTGATCAGCTCTGCGGGTGGTCGCGCACAGGGTGCGCTCCTGCCATGGTCGGGCGAAACATCACGGCGGGCGCCGCTAGAATCGGCAAGGAGAGAACATTTCAAGGGGAAATCCGATGCGCGTACGTCACGACGTCTGGTCTGCGGTCTGCGCCGCACTGCTGTCCATCGCACCCGGGGCCACGGCTGCCGAAGCGCCGGCAAAGGACACCCTGCTGCTGCCCGACCGCGTATGGACCGCCGATGGCGACGCCGCGCACGCCGGCTGGGCGGTGCTGGTGCATGACGGCAAGGTGGCCGCGGTCGGTCCGATCGACACGATCAAGGCGCCCGCCGGCGCCGAACGCATCGCCCTGCCCGGCAGCACGCTCACGCCCGGCCTGATCGACCTGCACTCGCACCTGTTCCTGCATCCGTACAACGAGACGCTGTGGAACGACCAGGTGCTCACCGAGCCGCAGGACTACCGCACGCTGGAAGCCGCGGGCCATGCGAAAGCCACGCTGCGGGCCGGCTTCACCGCGCTGCGCGACCTGGGCACCGAGGGTGCCGGCTTCGCCGACGTGTCGATCAAGCGCGCCATCGACGACGGGCTGATCCCCGGCCCGCGCATGTTCGTCGCCACCCGCGCCATCGTCGCCACCGCCAGCTACGGCCCGGGGCCGCGTGGCTTCCGCCCCGACCTCGACCTGCCGCAGGGCGCGCAGTCGGTCACCGGCGTGGATGCCGCCGTGGCCGCCGTGCGCGAGCAGGCCGCGCGCGGCGCGGACTGGATCAAGCTGTACGCCGACTACCGCGTGGGCGACCACGGCGAGACCATGCCCACGCTGTCGCCGGCGGAGATCCGGGCGATCGTCGACGCCGCGCACCAGATCGGCCGCCCGGTCGCCGCCCATGCCGCCAGCGAGGCCGGCGTGCGCAACGCGGTGGAGGCCGGGGTAGACACCATCGAGCACGGCTACGGCACCAGCGAGGCCACCTTCCGCCTGATGAAGCGCAAGGGCATCGCCTACGAGCCCACGCTCACCGCGGTGGAAGCCACTTCCGAATACTTCCAGCACTACGTGCCGGGCCAGTCCGCCCCGACGCCAGCGATGAAGGAGGCTGAGCACGCCTTCCGCACCGCACTGAAAGTGGGCGTGACCATCGGCAACGGCAGCGACGTGGGCGTGTTCGCGCACGGCGAGAACTGGCGCGAGCCGGCGCTGATGGTCGCCGACGGCATGACGCCCGCGCAGGCGCTGCACGCGGCCACCGACGTGGCCGCGCGCGTGCTGCGCGAGCAGGACCACTTCGGCCATATCGCGCCGGGCCAGTTCGCCGACCTGGCCGCGTTTGCCGGCGACCCCAGCCGCGACATCCAGGCGCTGCGCCACCCGGTGTTCGTGATGAAGAACGGCACCGTCTATCGAATCCCCGCATCCCCGACCACACCATCCCCGACGACACCATGACCGAACGCACCACCTCCTTCGCCATCCGCCCCATCGAGACGCGCGACGACGCCGCCGTCGCCCAAGTGATCCGTACCGTGATGCCGAGCTTCGGCGCCGACGGCCCCGGCTTTGCCATCCACGACCCCGAGGTCGACCACATGACCGAGGCCTACGCGCAGCCGCGCTGCAGCTATTTCGTAGTCGAGCGGGACGGCCGCGTGGTCGGCGGCGCGGGCGTGGCGCCATTGCAGAACGCCGAGCCGGACGTGTGCGAGCTGCGCAAGATGTATTTCCTGCCCGAAGCCCGCGGCATCGGCGCCGGCACCGCCATGATGCAGCGCTGCCTGGACGCCGCGCGCGCCCACGGCTTCGCCCGCTGCTACCTGGAGACGCTCACCGGCATGGACCAGGCGCAGGCGCTGTACCAGCGCACCGGCTTCAATCCGCTGGGCGCACCGATGGGCGGTACCGGGCACTTCAGCTGCGATCGTTACTTTCTGCTGGACCTGTAGAGGGAGGTGCACCATGAACACCGACGCGCGCGTGGATGGCTACATCGCTGCCGCGGCACCGTTCGCGCGCCCGGTGCTTGAGCATCTGCGCGCGGTGGTGCATGCCGCCTGTCCCGATGCCGCCGAAACGCTGAAGTGGCGCATGCCGTTCTTCGAATACCGGCGCCGGCCGCTGTGCATGATGGCGGCGTTCAAGCAGCACTGCGGCTTCGGCTTCTGGCAACCGGAAGCGAAAGGCGGCGATGCCGATGGCATGGGCCAGTACGGCAAGCTCACCGCGATCGGTGACCTGCCGCCCAAGCGCACCTTGATGGCCGCGGTGAAGGCGGCGATGCAGCGCATCGAAACCGGCGCACCATCACCGCGTTCGCGCGCCGCCGCCAAGCCTGCGCCCGCCGTGCCGGACGATCTTGCCGCCGCGCTCGCGCTGCGCAAGCATGCCGCGGCCAAGCGGCATTTCGAGGCGTTCAGCCCCAGCGCGCAGCGTGAATACACCGACTGGATCACCGAGGCGAAGAACGCCGCCACCCGCGGCAAGCGCCTCGCCACCACGCTGGAATGGCTGGCCGAGGGCAGGCACCGCAACTGGAAATACCTGTGAGCCCCGATACCCCCGCCCCGCCCCGTCTCGAATTCCGCATCGACGATCCGGCCCGCCCCGAGCTGCGTCCGCTGATCGAGCCAAGCGACGGCTACCTCGCCGAGCTGCATCCCACCGGCAACATCGAGCCGGTGTCGCTGGCTGCGCTGCAGCGCCCGCAGGTCACCCTGCTCACCGCCCGCGTGGACGGCGCTCCGGTGGCCTGCGGTGCCTGCATCGACGAGGGCGAGTACGTGGAGATCAAGCGCATGTACGTGCTGCCGGCCTGTCGCGGACTGGGCCTGGGCAAGCAACTGCTCGAAGCGATGGAAGCACACGTGCGCAGCCGCGGCGGCCGCATGGTGAAGCTGGAGGCCGGCACCGCACAGGCCGAGGCGCTGGAACTCTACGAACGCGCCGGCTACCGCCGCTGCCCGCCGTTCGGCGAGCATCACGCCAATCCCCGCAGCGTGTGCATGGCGAAGGTGCTCGCATGATCCGCATCGCCACCGGTGCCGACGCCACCGCGTTCCACGCCATCTATCTGCCGCACGTGCTCGAAGGGGCAGCCACCTTCGAGACCGTGCCGCCGTGCGTCGAGGCGATGCGCGAGCGCGTGCTGGCGCGGCTGGAGCACTACCCGTGGCTGGTCTGGGAGGAGGCCGGCGAGGTGCTGGCCTACGCCTACGCCAGCCGCTTCCGCGAACGCGCCGCCTACGACTGGATTGCCGAGACCTCGATCTACGTGCGCCCCGAGGCGCAGCGCCGCGGCATCGCGCGCCGGCTGTACGGCACGCTGCTCGACGCGATGCGCATGCAGAACATCTACCAGGCGGTGGGCGTGATCACCCTGCCCGGCGCGGTGAGCGTGACGGCGCACGAGGCGATGGGTTTCACCCCCGCCGGCGTGTGGCGCCAGGCCGGCTACAAGCTGGACCAGTGGTGGGACGTGGGCGTGTGGCAGAAGACGCTCGGCGAACCGGCGAATCCGCCCACACCGCTGATTCCGTTCCGCGCGCTGCGTGCCTCCCGTGCATGGCAGCGGCTGTCCGTGGCTGGCTGATCGCGCGCGCCCCGCACCATCAAAGAACCCCGCTTGCGCGGGGTTCGAAAGTGGCCTCTCCGGCCCTTGCAACCGGACGCTCAGTTGCCGGCGATGATGCTGGCGATCACGCCGGTAGCCGCTGCAATCAACAGGTACTCGCCGTTGTCGCTGCGCACGTATTCGTAGCCGAGCGATTTCTTGATGTTCATGTACACACTCCAGGTGGAAACGGCCCCGCCCTGTCTCTCGTGCAACGCGACTGGCAGGAGACCGGCACCGTGGTCCTGATGTGTGGAATTTGGCGTGAAAACGTGAACGTCGCGTGGCGAGGCGTTCAGACTCGCCGCATGGCTGTGCCGGCAATGCCTCCATTACCATGGCGGTTTTCCACGCTCCAGGGATACCTCCATGCAGCTCGCTCAGGTCAAGGCCGTCATCACCGGCGGCGCCTCCGGACTCGGCCACGCGGTCGCCCAGCACCTCGTCGCGCACGGCGCGACCGTGGCGCTGTTCGACGTCAACGAGGAGAAGGGCCAGGCCGCCGCCGCCAGCCTCGGCAAGGCGGCCCGCTTCCATCGCACCGACGTCACCTCCGAAGACGGCGTGAGCACCAACGTGGCCGCCGCGCGCGAGGCGATGGGCGGGCTGAACGCGGTGATCAACTGCGCCGGCATCCTCGGCGCCGGTCGCATGCTCGGCAGGGAAGGCCCGATGCCGCTGGGCAACTTCGCCACCACCGTGATGGTGAACCTGGTGGGCAGCTTCAACGTGGCCAAGGCCGGCGCGGCGCTGATGCAGGGCAACGAGGCGGGCGAGGACGGCGAGCGCGGCGTGATCATCCACACTGCGTCCGTCGCGGCGTACGAGGGCCAGATCGGCCAGGCTGCGTACTCGGCCTCCAAGGGCGGCGTGGTCGGCATGACCTTGCCGATGGCGCGCGAGCTGGCGCGCTTCGGCATTCGCGTGGCGACGATCGCGCCGGGCATCTTCTGGACGCCGATGGTGGACTCCATGCCGCCGGCGGTGCAGGAATCGCTGGGGGCCTCGATCCCGTTCCCCTCGCGGCTGGGCAAGCCGGAAGAGTTCGCCGCCACCGCCGCCTTCATCCTCACCAACCGCTACATCAACGGCGAGACGATCCGCCTCGATGGCGGCGTGCGTTTGCAACCGAAATAAGCCGACACTTCAACGCTCCGTCATTCCCGCGAAAGCAGGAATCCATTGTTCTTCATGGACCGTCCAAAGTGGATTCCCGCTTTCGCGGGAATGACGATCAGAAAAGCTCCGACTCCAACCCATCATCTGGCTCCCCATGAAAGCTTCCGACGTCAAGAAAGGCAACGTGGTCGAACACGACGGCACCGTCTATCAGGTGCGCGACATCGAGCGCAGCGCGCCCACCGCGCGCGGCGGCAACGTCACGTTCCGTTTCACCATGTATTCGATCCCCGGTGGCCGCAAATACGATCTCAGCCTGCGCGCCGACGACGACCTGAAGGAGATGGACCTGGTGCGCCGCGCCGCCAACTTCTCCTACATGGACGGCGACGCGTTCGTCTTCATGGATGCCGAGGATTACACCCAGTACCTGCTCAGCCCCGAACTGGTCGGCGACAACGCCGGCTACATCGTGGAAGAGCTCGAGGGCTACTACGTGCAGCTGATCGACGACGTGCCGGTCGGCCTGCAGGTACCCACCAGCGTGGTGCTGACGGTGGTCGACACCGCGCCGGAAATGAAGGGCTCCAGCGCCACCAAGCGCGCCAAGCCGGCCCGGCTCGACACCGGCATCGAGATCCAGGTGCCCGAGTACATCGGCAACGACGAGAAGGTGTGGGTGAACACCACTACCGGCGAATTCGCCGGCCGCGCCTGAGCGCCGGCTGACGCAGGGACGACCGTGGCGCAGGCGCGCACCGCCCGTCTGCACCGGTTTGACCGGGGCTGGTGCAGAATCACCCTGCATCCCCCCGATGGAACCGACGCGGCATGACCGCCCGCAGCTACTCGCTCCGCAGCAACGTGGTGGAAAGCCTGACCCGCACGCGGCGTCCGGACGTGCCCCCGAGCGTGGTGCTGCGCAATACCGCCGCGGTGATCCTGCCGCTGGCGGTGGGCATGGCCACCGGGCACACGGCGATCGGCCTGGGCGTGGGCGTGGGCGCGCTCAACACGATGTTCTCCGACCAGCCGGGGCCGTATCGCCAGCGCATCTGGCGGTTGCTGCTGGCGGCGCTCGCGGCGGCGCTGGCCTCACTGGTGGGCATGCTGATCGGCGATCAGTTCGGCCCGATGCTGGTCGCCACGGCGGTGGCGGGCTTCCTCGGCGGCATGCTGGTGCTGTTCGGCGCGGACATCGCGCGCGTGGGCATGACCAGCATGATCCTGCTGGTGGTGACCGCCGCCACGCCGATGCCGAGCGTGGCGAGTGCGTTCGGTGGCGCCGCACTGATCTTCGCCGGCGGTCTGCTACTGGCGATGTTCTCGGTGGCCGCCTGGCCGCTGCAGCGCTACCGGCCCGAGCGCCTGGCGCTGGCCGAAGTGTTCCGCGGCCTTGCCCGGCTGGCCCGCCAGCAGGCGCACGACGAGGCCGACGTGCCCGCGCTCACCGAGGCGATGACCACGCTGCAGCACACCCTGCTCGGCCGCCACCACGCGCGTGGCCGCGCGATGGAGGCGTTCGGCGTGCTGCTGGAACTGGCCGAACGGATCCGGCTGGAACTCACCGCACTGGCCGATCTGCGCGCCAGCCCGGCCCTGCATGCGATCTTCCGCCACGACGCGGCGCGGGTGATGGATGCCATCGCCGAGGCGCTGGATGAGGGCGAAGCTCCCGCCGGCGCCGAACGCGCGCTGCGCACACTGCAGGCCAGCGAACGCACCCTGCTCGACCAGCCGCAGGCCGGCGGCGGCCTGGCCGTGCATATCCACGCGCTGACCGGCCAGCTCGCCGCCGCCGTGCGCAACGCGCAGTGGGCCGGCAGCCGCGGCGAATGGCGCGCGGTGGCCGCGGAAACCCCGCTGCCGGCGGCGCTGCGCAGCCATTCGGTGCTGGCCACGCTGCGCGCCAACCTCACCCCGCGCTCGGTGGCGTTCCGTCATGCCGTGCGCAGTGCGGCGTGCCTGTGCGTGGCGCTGGCGCTCGCCCGCTGGCTCCGACTGCCGCACGGCTACTGGGTGCCGATGACCGCCGCCATCGTGCTGCGCCCGGATTTCGCCGCCACCTTCAACTTCGGTCTGCTGCGGGTGGTCGGTACCGTGCTCGGCCTGCTGCTCACCACCGCGCTGCTGCACGTGACGCCGAACGAGCCGTGGGCGCACCTCATCCTGATGGCTGTGCTGTGCATGGGCTTTCGCTATCTCGCCACGGCGCACTACGGCGTGGCGGTGGCCGCGCTCACCGGCACGGTGGTGATCCTGCTCTCGTTCGAGGGCGTCGACCCGGGCGGCGCGGTGATCGACCGCGTGATCAACACCGCGCTGGGCAGCGCGATGGCGCTGGTCGCCTACGTGCTGTGGCCAACCTGGGAGCGTGTGCGCGCCCGCGCCGCGCTGGCCGACATGCTCGACGCCTACGCCCGCTACCTGGCGGCGCTGGCGGCACCCGGGCAGCGCGATGCCCACCGCGAGACGCGCACCGCGGCGCGCATGGCGCGCACCAATGCGCAGGCCTCGCTGGAGCGCATGCGCGGCGAACCCGGCACGCCGCTGGCGCTGCTGGAGCTGGCCCAGGCGCTGTTCGCCAACGGCAACCGGCTGGCGCGCACGGCGATGGCGCTGGAAGCGCTGATCGACGACCGCGAGCGCCTGCCGGAACCGGCCGAGATCGGTGGCTTCGTGCAGCACGCCGCCGACGCCCTGCACCAGGTGGCACAGGCCCTGCGCGAACAGCAGCCGCTGCCGCCATTGCCCGCGCTGCGCGACCTGCAGCGCAGCCTCACCGCCCTGCTCAAGCTGAGCGACGACGCACCCACCGCCGAGCTGGTCGAGCACCTCAGCGACCGCCTGGTCGACAACATCCACACGCTCGCCCACGTGGTCGAGCGCAGCCGCCAGCCGCTGCCCGGCCCGGCCGCCGATCCGCGGCGCCTGCCGCAGAGCTGAATGGTGGCGCAGGCTGTGATGGCAGTCGGTCGCGGGCGGGAAATGAGACGTTATGCTTCCGCGGTCAATCACCTCGTTGGGACGCCACCCATGATCCGCATCCGTATCGCCGCCCTCGCCGCCGCCCTGCTGATAACCGGCCCGGCCTTCGCCGCCGATGTGAGCATGGCCGGCGGTGCCGTCACCTTCACCACGCCGGACAACTGGCTGGGCATCATGGAGACGCAGGGCGATCCCGAGGTGCGGGTGTTTCAGGTGCCCGACCCGTCGCCCACCGCGAGCAACACGCTGGCACGCGTCACGGTGACGGTGAAGCAGGTGGGCGACATCGGCGGCTACCGGCGCTACGTCAGCGAGGCCAACGCCAAGGCGCAGGCCCTGCCCGGCTACCAGCCGATCCGCGGCGTCAGCAATTCCAACGGCCCGAACGATTACCTCTACACCGCCAAGGAAAGCGGCGAGACCATCGCCTACGTCGAGCACTACTGGTTCCGCGACGGTCGTGCGATCCAGCTGCGCTGCCTGCGCCCGGCCTCGACCCAGGCGGGCGCGGCGTGGCAGGCGGCGTTCGACCAGGGCTGCCAGGCGGTAGCCGGGCGGCTGGGGAAATAGGCGTTGACGCGGTACCCTTCGGGGCCGTTTTTGCCGGAACCGCGTCATGTCCCGAACCTTTGAGGCCACCTCCGCCTGGGCGCAGGCACAGGATGCCGCCGACCCGTTGGCCGGCTTCCGCGACGAGTTCCTGATCCCGCCGCACGAGGGCCGTGACGGCCACTATTTCTGCGGCAACTCGCTGGGCCTGCAGCCGCGCGCGGTGCGCCCTGCACTGAGCGCCGAGCTGGACTACTGGGGCGAGCTGGCGGTGGAAGGCCACTTCAAGGGCCGCGCGCCCTGGCTCAACTACGAGGACTACCTGCGCGACGATCTCGCCGCGCTGGTCGGCGCCAGGCCCATCGAAGTGGTCGCGATGAACACGCTGGGCGTGAACCTGCACCTGATGATGGTGAGCTTCTACCGCCCCAGCGCCCAGCGCCCGGCGATCCTGATCGAGGCCGGCGCGTTTCCCACCGACCGCTACGCGGTGGAGTCGCAGATCCGCTTTCATGGTTTCGATCCGGCCGACGCACTGATCGAGCTGGAGGGTGACGGCCCGCACGGCACGCTGACGATGGAGACGATCGAGCGCGCGCTGGCCGAGCACGGCCAGCGCGTGGCGCTGGTGCTGCTGCCGGGCATCCAGTACCGCACCGGCCAGGCGTTCGACCTCAAGGCGATCACCGCGCTGGCGCATGCGCGCGGCTGCACGGTCGGCTTCGACCTGGCCCACGCCGTGGGCAACCTGCCGCTGGCGCTGCACGACACTGGCGCAGACTTCGCCGTGTGGTGCCACTACAAGTACGTCAACGCCGGCCCCGGCGCGGTCGGCGGCGCGTTCGTGCACGAGCGGCACGCGCAGGCCGAGCTGCCGCGCTTCCACGGCTGGTGGGGCAACCGCCGCGACAACCGCTTCCGGATGGCACCGAGCTTCGATCCCACGCCGGGCGCGGAAGGCTGGCAGCTGTCCAATCCGCCGATCCTGGCGATGGTGCCGCTGCGCATCTCGCTGGAGATCTTCCGCCGCGCCGGCATGGAGCGGCTGCGCACCAAGTCGCTGCGGCTCACCGGCTACCTGGAGTGGCTGGTGAACACGCAGCTGGCCGACCTGCTGCAGATCATCACGCCGGCCGATCCCGCGCAGCGCGGCGCGCAACTGTCGATCCGCGTGCTGGGCGGGCGCGAACGCGGCCGCGCGCTGTTCGACTACCTGGTCGAGCGCGGGATCATCGGCGACTGGCGCGAGCCGGACGTGATCCGCATCTCGCCGGCGCCGCTGTACAACCGCTTCGCCGACTGCCTCGCCTTCGCCGAAGCGGCGCGCGCGTGGAGCGCGGGGCACTGATCCATTCCGGCTGCGGGCATTTGGCGGTTCAGCCGTCCATCGCCCACGGGGCACGGAACCACGCAAGAACGTGCATGGACGCGCAGGCAGGCATGCCATGGCGACGCCGGATACCATCGGAACCGGCCAACCCCTCCCCATCCTCTTTTGGAGTCATCGATGCGACATACCCTTCTCCCCGGCCTGGCGGCCCTGCTGCTCACCGCGCCGCTGGCGGCCTGGGGCCAGTCCGCCAGCGTACAGGACAGCATCCCCAGGCAGGCGCTGGACGCCACAGCCACGCCGACCACGCTCGCGGACCTGTCCCATGCCGTGCCCGTCATCGCCAAGCACGCCATGGTGGTCTCGGCCCAGCACCTCGCCACCCGGGTGGGCCTGGACGTCCTCAAGCGTGGCGGCAACGCCGTGGATGCGGCCGTGGCCGTGGGCTATGCACTAGCCGTGGTGCACCCGTGCTGCGGCAACATCGGCGGCGGCGGCTTCATGCTGATCCACCTCGCCAGCGGCAAGGATGTGTTCCTCGATTTCCGCGAGAAGGCGCCGCTCAAGGCCGGCCCCGCGATCTTCCAGGACGAGCACGGCAACGTGGTACCGGGCAGGAGCACCGGCACCTACCTGGGCGTGGGCGTGCCCGGCACCGTGATGGGCATGGACGAGGCGCTGAAGAAGTACGGCCGCCTCTCGCGCCAGCAGGTGATCGCCCCGGCGATCAGGCTGGCGAAAGAGGGCTACGTGCTGCAGCAGGGCGACGTGAACATCCTCGACCAGCGCACCAGGGATTTCGCCAAGTACCCCAATGTGGCGGCGATCTTCCTCAAGGATGGCAAGCCTTACCGGCCCGGCGACCGGCTGGTGCAGCCGCAGCTGGCCAGGACGCTGGAGGAAATCAGCAAGGGTGGCGCCAAGGCGTTCTACCACGGCGACATCGCGCGCAGGGTCGTCGCCGCCAGCGAGGCCAACGGCGGCCTGCTCTCGATGAAGGACTTCGCCGACTACACCGTGCAATGGGACACGCCGATCCGCTGCGGCTACCGCGGCTACACCGTGGTATCCGACCCGCCGCCCAGCTCCGGCGGCATCACCGTGTGCCAGATCCTCAAGCTGCTCGAACCCTACCCGCTGAAGAACTGGGGCTACGGCTCGGCACGAGCCATGCACTTCACCATCGAGGCCGAGCGCCGCGCGTTCGCCGATCGCAACAACTACCTCGGTGACCCGGCATTCGTGAAGAACCCGATCGACGTGCTGCTCTCGGACAAGCACATCGACCAGCTGCGCTCGACCATCGAGCCGGCCAAGGCCACGCCGTCGACGCAGATCAAGGGCAGCCTCGGCGCCACCGAAGGCACCAACACCACCAGCTACTCGGTGGTGGACAAGGACGGCAATGCGGTGGCGGTGACCTACACCATCAACTACCTGTTCGGCGTGGGTCAGATCGCCGGCGACACCGGCTTCTTCCTCAACAACGAGATGGACGACTTCACCTCCAAGCCCGGCGTGCCGAACACCTTCGGCCTGGTACAGGGCAAGGCGAACCAGGTGGAGGGCGGCAAGCGCCCGCTGAGCTCGATGGCGCCGAGCATCGTGCTGAAGGACGGCAGGCTGTTCATGGTCACCGGCAGCCCCGGCGGCTCGACCATCATCACCACGGTGATGCAGAGCATCACCAACGTGATCGACTACGGCATGAACATGCAGCAGGCGGTGAATGCCCCGCGCATGCACCACCAGTGGTATCCCGACGCCGTGATCGTGGAACCCGGCCTGCTCACCGACGCGGTGAAGAAGGAGCTGGAGGGCATGGGCTACAAGTTCAAGCAGGTGCAGTCCTGGGGCGCCGACGAGGCGATCCTGCGCAGCCCGAAGACCGGCCTGCTGGAAGGCGCCAACGACCGGCGCCGGCCGGCGGGACTGGCCGCCGGCTACTGACCAGAGCCTTCTTGTTTTGTTGTAGGAGCGCACCCTGTGCGCGAATGCTCTTGGCTTTGATGTCTGGCTTTGATGTCTGGCTTTGATGTCTGGCTTTGATGTCGATCAGGAGCAAGAGCGTTCGCGCACAGGGTGCGCTCCTACACGGCGACACATCCCATACGAACGCACTCTGTGCGCTCCTACAAAAACACGACGGGCTCAGCGGCTGCGGCTCTCCGCATGCCGCACCTGCCCTTCCCCGCGCACCACGAAGCGCTCGATGGTGAGCGACTCGGCGCCCATCGGCCCGTAGGCGTGCAGGCGGGTGGTGGAGATGCCGATTTCCGCGCCCAGCCCCAGCTCGCCGCCGTCGGAGAAGCGCGAGGAGGCGTTGACCATCACCACCGCCGAGCGCAGCGCATGGACGAATTGGGCCGCTGTCGCTTCATTGCGCGTAGCGATCACCTCGGTGTGGTCCGAGCCGTAGCGGCGGATGTGGGCGATCGCGTCATCGAGGCTGTCGACCACGCGCACGGCGAGGATCAGGTCGAGGAACTCGGCGGCGTAGTCATCCTCGGTGGCGGGCGTCATCTCGCCGGCCAGCGCGCGGCTGGCCTCGTCGCCGCGCAGCTCCACGCCCCTGGCGCGCAGCGCCTCGACGGCGCGCGGCAGGAAATCCGGCGCGATGTCCTGGTGTACCAGCAGCGTCTCCAGCGCATTGCACACGCCGGTGCGGGTGGTCTTGCCGTCGAGCAGCAGGTCCAGCGCCAGGTCGGGATCGGCCTCGCGGTCCACGTACAGGTGGCACACCCCCTTGTAGTGCTTGATCACCGGCACGCGCGCGTGCTCGGTGACGAAGCGGATCAGCCCCTCGCCGCCGCGCGGGATCGCCAGATCCACGATGTCGCTCAGCTGCAGCAGCTCGACCATCGCCTCGCGGCGCAGGTCGTCCATGATGGTGAGCACCTCGCGCGGCACGCCGTGCCTGTCCATCGCCTCGTGCAGCGCGGCGGCGATCGCGAGGTTGGAGTGCAGCGCCTCGGAGCCGCCGCGCAGGATCACCGCATTGCCGGCCTTCATGCACAGCGCGGCGGCGTCGGCGGTGACGTTGGGGCGCGCCTCGTAGATCATCGCCACCACGCCCAGCGGGATGCGCACGCGTTCGATCGCCAGGCCGTTCGGCCGGGTCTCGCGCCGGGTGACCTGCCCCACCACGTCGGGCAGGTCGGCCACCTCGCGCACCGCGTCGGCGATGGCGGCGACGCGGCCGGCATCGAGCTTGAGGCGGTCCAGCATGGCGCCCTGCACGCCCTTGTCGGCGGCACCGGCCATGTCCTTCGCATTGGCGTCGAGGATGGCCGCGGCATGCGCATCGACCGCGGCGGCCATGTCGCGCAGCAGCGCGCGGCGGGCCTCGGCGTCCAGCATGGCGATCGCCGGGGCGGCGTCGCGGCAGGCCAGGGCCCGGGTTCGGATATCGCTCATGCTCAAAGGTCTCCTGTGGTCAGGTCCAGCTCGCGCACCAGCGCGAGATCGTCGCGATGCACGACGTTCTCGCCGAAGCTGTAGCCAAGCCGGGGCTTGATCTCGCGCGTGTGGCAGCGCGCGATGCGGTTGATTTCGGCGGCGCTGTACTGGCTGATGCCGCGGGCGAAGGACTGCAGCGAGCCGTTTTCGCCGGGACCGACGATCTCCACCATGTCGCCGCGCTGGAACTCGCCCTCGGCGGCGAGGATGCCCTTGGGCAGCAGCGAGGCGCCGCCATCGTTCAGCGCACGCATCGCGCCGGCATCCACTTCGATGTGGCCGGGTACCGCCGGCACGTGGCGCAGCCAGTACTTGCGCGCCTGCAGGCGGGTGGCCCGGGTGCGCAGCAAGGTGCCGTGCAGCAGGTCGCGCGAGAGCAGGCTCACCACCTCGCTGTCGCGGCCGTTGAAGAGGATCGTCTCGATGCCCGCGGCGGCGGCCTTCTCGGCCGCCTCCAGCTTGGTGCGCATGCCGCCGGTACCCACGGCGCTGCCGGCCGCGCCGGCCATCGCCATGATCTCGGGGGTGAGCTCGGCCACTTCGTTGACCGGCTCGGCGTCGGGGTGGCTGCGCGGATCGGCGGTGTACAGGCCGTCGATGTCGGTGGCGATCAGCAGCAGGTCGGCATCGACCAGCGCGGCGATGATCGCGGCGAGGTTGTCGTTGTCGCCCAGGGTGAGCTCGTCCACCGCCACGGTGTCGTTCTCGTTCACCACCGGCATCACGCGATGGCGCAGCAGCTCGCCCAGCGTGGCGCGCGCGTTGAGATAGCGGCGGCGGTTGCGCAGGTCGTCGTGGGTCAGCAGCACCTGCGCCAGCGGGATGTCGAGCAGGCGCTGCCACAGGCCCACCGTCTGCGTCTGGCCCAGCGCCGCCATCGCCTGGCGCGCGGCATGGCTGGCGTCTTCCTCGCCGGCGTGGTCCTTCAGCACCACGCGACCCGCGGCCACCGCACCGGAGGACACCAGCACGATCTCGCGCCCGGAGGCGTGGCACGCGGCGATGAACTGCGCCAGCCCCAGCGCATAGCGGGTGCTGAGTCCGCCGCCGTCGGCGGCGATCAGGCTGCTTCCCACCTTCAGCACGGCCCGGCGCCACGGCGGCACCGACTGCTGTCGAAAGGCCCTGAGTTGGGTCATTTCCCCGACGTCCTCGACTTGCTGCAACCGTACAATGGTCTGGGCAGCTTCCGGCATTTCAACCCCCGCGCGGGAAATCCGTCGCCGGATGCGCCGGAACGAAAGACGTATGGACGTCCAAACGATTCACGATGCGAGCACCGCCAGGTCGTCGCGATGGATGATCGCCGGACCATAGCTGTAGCCGAGCACGCCTTCGATGTCGCGACTGTGGCGACCGGCCAGCCGCCGCACGTCCACCACGCCGTACTGGCACAGGCCGCGCGCCACCACGCGCCCGGAAGGATCGGCCACCTCCACCAGGTCGCCGCGATGGAAGTCGCCTGCCGCCCCGACCACGCCACCGGGCAGCAGCGAGGCGCGACCGGCGGCGAGCGCGGCCGCCGCGCCGGCGTCCACGCGGATGCGCAGGCCCTCGCACGGCGCATGCAGCAGCCAGTACTTGCGCGCCTGCATGCGGCTCTGCCCCGGCGTGAACAACGTGCCGCGCAGCCGGCCCTCGCCCAGCGCCTGCACCGTGGCCGCGTCGCGCCCGTTGAACAGCGCCGTGGCGATGCCGGCCGCGGCCGCCTTCTGCGCCGCCTGCAGCTTGGTGCGCATGCCGCCGGTGCCGACCGCGCTGCCGCTGCCGCCGGCCATCGCCAGCACCTCCGGGGTGATCTGGGCCACATGCGGGATCGGCGCCGCCGCCGGGTCGCGACGCGGGTCGGCGCGGTACAGCGCGTCGATGTCCGAGGCGATCAGCAGCAGGTCGGCATCGACCAGCGCGGCGACGATGGCGGCGAGGTTGTCGTTGTCGCCCAGCTTGAGTTCGTCCACCGCCACCGTGTCGTTCTCGTTGATCACCGGCAGCACCTCGACCGCCAGCAGCTGGCGCAGCGTGGCGCGGGCGTTGAGGTAGCGACGGCGGTTGCGCAGGTCGTCGTGGGTGAGCAGCACCTGCGCCACGGCCCGGCTCGACAGCGACTGCCACAACGCGACCATCGGCGCCTGGCCCAGCGCGGCCAGCGCCTGGCGTTCGGCCAGGTTGCCCACCGCCGACGGGCGCGCGCGCAGCAGGGCGCGCCCGGCCGCCACCGCGCCGGATGACACCAGCACCACCTCCCGACCCTGCGCCTGGCTGTCGGCGATGAAGGCCGCCAGCGCCTGCGCGTAGTCCGCAGTGAGGCCGCCGCCATCGGCCGCCAGCAGGTTGCTGCCGACCTTGAGCACTGCACGCCGCCACGCGGGCAGCGGCTGGAACGCGAGCTCAGCCATCGACCGCCTCGCGATCGCCGTGGCTGTGCGGCGAGGACGCCGCGAGGAAGCGCAGCTCCGCGCCGGCATCGTTGCGCATCGGGTGCGCGGCACCGGGCGGCATGCGCTCCTCGATCACGCCGGGGTCGTCGCCTTCCGGCAAATGCCAGCCGTCGCACGGCCGGCCCCGGACGACATGCGCTGCGTTGGCGATGCTGACGGTGGCCATGGCGTCACTTCACCGGCCGAGTGCGGCGAGCCGCGCATGCAGCTCGTCCAGCCGCAGGGCGTTGCCCGCGCCGGGCGAGGTGCGCGCGGCGAGGCTGGCCTCGGGCGTGCGGCCCGTGCCGGCGGATGCGGCGGTTTCGGCGGCGGCGCGGTAGGCGTCGCGGAACGGCACGCCGGCGGCGGCCTGTTCGATCGCCACGTCGGTGGCGTACATCGCCGGCTCGATCGCCGCGCGCATCGTCGCCTCGTTCCACTGCATCTGCGCCAGCAGGCCCGGCAGCAGCTCCAGCGCCATCAGGCCGTGGCGCACGCCGTGGAAGATCGAGCCCTTGGAGAACTGCAGGTCGCGCTGGTAACCCGACGGCAGCGACAGCAACTGCTCGATCTCGCAGCGCGCGGCCGCCACGCTGGCGTAGCTGGCGCGCAGCAGTTCCACCACGTCGGGATTGCGCTTGTTCGGCATGATCGAACTGCCGGTGGTGTACTGCGCCGGCAGCGCCACGAAGCCGAATTCGGCGGTGGTGAACAGCGACAGGTCCCAGGCCAGCCGGCGCAGGTCGAGCATGGCGCTGGCGATCGCCTCCAGCACCGCCATCTCGAACTTGCCGCGCGAGAGCTGGGCGTAGATCGGCGACACCTGCATGCGCGCAAAGCCCAGCGCGCGCGTGGTGTGCTCGCGGTCCAGCGGCAGGTTGACGCCGTAGCCGGCGGCGGTGCCGAGCGGGTTGGCGTCGATCCAGTCGCGCGTCTGCCGCACGCGCAGCGCGTTGTCGATGAAGCCCTCGGCGAAACCGGCGAACCACATCGCGGTGGACGACACCACCGCCCGCTGCAGGTGGGTGTAGCCGGGCAGCGGCAGCGCCGGCTGTGCGGCGCGTTCCAGGCAGATCTCGGCCACCGCGCGGCAGTGCGCCTCCAGCTCGACCAGCTTGTCCTTCAGCCACAGCCGTGTGGCGACGAGGATCTGGTCGTTGCGGCTGCGCCCGGTGTGCACGCGGCGACCGGCGTCACCCAGGCGCTCGGTGAGGCGCGCCTCGATGGCGGAATGGCCGTCTTCGTAGCGCTCGTCCAGCACGAACGCACCGCAGCGGAAATCCTCGGCCAGCACGTCCAGCTCGCGCTTGAGCGCGGCGGCCTCGTCGACGCTGACCACGCCGATGTTCGCCAGCCCTTCCACGTGCGCCTTGCTGGCGGTGATGTCGTGCAGGAAGAACTCGCGGTCGAGGATCACGTCGTCACCGGCCAGGAACTGCATGATGCGCTGGTCGATCTGGATGCCGGATTTTTGCCAGAGGGGTTGGGTCATGAGGGTCTACCTATGGTCTGGGTAGGAGCGCACCCTGTGCGCGAATGCTCTTGCTCCTGATCGACATCAAAGCCAAGAGCGTTCGCGCACAGGGTGCGCTCCTACCGGTCAGTGCGGGATGGCGGTGAGCTCATCCATCCCGATTGCCCGGTTGATGTTCTGCAGCGCCTGGGTCGCCGCACCCTTGAGCAGGTTGTCCAGCGTGGTCACCACCACCACGCGCTTGCCGTCGGCGGAGACGGCGAAGCCGCCGATGTCGACATGGTGCCTGCCGGCGACCGCACTCACCCACGGCGCGTCATCCACCACCTGCACCAGCGGCTCGGCGTCGTAGGCGTGGTGGAAGCGCTGCATCACCTCCTCGCGGCTCATCCTGCGGGCGAGGTAGAGGTTGCTGGTGACAGTGAGGCCGCGGAAATGCGGCGCCACGTGCGGCAGGAACTCCACCGGCACGCCGAGGTGGCGGCTGGCCTCCTTTTCGTGGGTGTGGCCGGTGAGCGAGTACGGCATCAGGTTGTCGCGCAGCTTGTCGGGATTGTTCTTGTCCGACGGCGTGGTGCCGGCGCCGGAGTAGCCGGACACGCCGAAGCACACCGGCGGCGCGGCCAGCATGTCCTTGAGCGGCGCGAGGGCGAGCTGAATCGCGGTGGCGTAGCAGCCCGGATTGCTGATCTTCTTCTCGCCGCGCCATTTCCCGCGCGTGAGCTCGGGCAGGCCGTAGTACCAGTTGCTGTCGAAACGGTAGTCGGCGGACAGGTCGACGATCAGCGTGTCGGGCCTGGCCTGGTCGATCGCCTCGACATAGGGTGCCGCCTTGCCGTTGGGCAAGGCCAGCACCACCACGTCGGCGCCCTGCGCGGCCACCGCGTCGGCGTCGAGGCTGGCATAACGCAGCTCGCCGGCGTAGCCGTCCACATGGTCGGCCACGCGCTGGCCGTCGAGTTCGCGCGAGGAGACGAAGGCCAGTTCCAGCGCGGGATGGGCGGCGACCAGGCGGATCAGCTCCGCGCCGGTGTGGCCGCGGGCGCCGACGATGCCAAGGGTTTTGCGTGCTGATGTCATGTCATGGCTCATGGGATCAGTCGACCAGCGTGGGCTGGCGGGTGGCGCAGTGGGCGACGCAGCGCTCGATGGTGGCGAAGCCGTCCAGCCCGTACCAGAACACCTTCCAGCGCTCCTGCTTGAAGCAGCCGTCGGACTCGGCGTAGTAGAACGGATTGACCGGATTGCCGTGGCGCGAGCGCCAGAACAGCCGCGGATGCTGTTCGCGCATCACCTGCCACACGGCGCGGCCGAGGCCCTCGCCCTGCGCCTCGTCGAGCACGGCGAACTTGTCGAGGTAGGGCAGGCCCTGCTTTCCATCGACCTGTTCGAGGGTGAGGATCATCGCCGCGCGGTAGTTCTCGCTCACGTAGACGCGATACGGCGTGGTGCGCTCGAAATAATCCGGCACCACCCTGCGGCCGAAGCTGGACTCGATCAGCTCGCGCAGTCGCGGCTGGTCCACGCCCTGCCAGCTGTCGAAGTCGAGCACCTTCTCGCCGCGGCGCACCAGCGTGCCCGAGCCCTTGTGGGTGAACAGCTCCTTGGCCAGCTCGGACGGCCGGGTGATCGACACCGAGGACGATAGCGGCAGCTTGTCCAGGAGGTCGGCGATCTGCTCGATCTTCACCCGCATGCCGCCGTTGATCCACGGTTGCGCCATCAGGTGGTCGAACTCGGTGGACAGGTTGATCGAGTCGATCAGCTTGCCCTGGTCGTCGAGCAGACCCCCAGTGCCGGTGAGGAAGACGATCTTGTATGGCTGCAGCACGCGCACCAGCTCGTTGGCGGCGAAATCGGCGTTGATGTTGAGGAACTGGCCCTCGTCGGTCTCGCCCAGGCTGGCGATCACCGGGATGGAACCGGCGCGCAGGCTGGCCTCGATCGGCGCCAGGTTGATGCTGTCGACCTTGCCGACCATGCCGTAGGTATCGCGGTCCAGGAAGCTGGCCATGAACACGCCCGAGGGCACCGAGGTGGCGCGCGTGTCCATCGACTGCAGCGCCTCCACCAGCTTGAGGTTCTGCTGCTGGAACACGCGGCGCACGATGCCCAGCGCCTTCGGGCTGGTCACCCGCAGGCCGCCCACGGTCCGCTTCTCGATGCCGGCGGCGGACAGCTCCTCGTCCAGCTGCGGGCCGGCGCCGTGCAGCACGATGGGGGTGAGGCCGACCTGCTGCAGGAAGGTGAGCGAGGAGGTGAGGTCGTGCAGCTCGTCGCGCAGCACCGCGCCGCCCACCTTCACCACCGCGAAGCGGCTGGCGTCGAGCTGCGAGAAGCGCTTGAGGTATTGCTGGATCTCCTTCGCGCTGCCCATGGCCGAGAGCAGGCGAACGATGGTCTTGCGGGTGTGGGAACCGGTGGTCATGGCGTCAGTCGTTGGGGTGCTGGAAATCGCCGCGCCTCACGCGTTGCCGCGGGCGACGAGGCGATGGATGGTGGTGGCGTAATGCTGCAGCTGGTCGAGCGCCACCCACTCGTCGGCGGTGTGCGCCTGGGCGATGTCGCCGGGGCCATAGACGAACGCGGTATAGCCGGCGGCGGAAAACAGTGCCGCCTCGGTCCAGAAGTCCACCGCGTTGCCGACCGGGATCTCCAGCTCGTCGGCCAGGTCGCGCGCGGCCAGCCGGCGTGCCTCGGCGGTGGCGGTGTCGCCGGCCGGCAGCGAGTCGCCACGGAAGGTCTCGGTGAACTCGGCGGGCGCCGGCTCGACCAGGGTACGCAGGGTCTCCAGCATGCGCTCCGGGTCCATCGTCGGCAGCGGCCGGAAGCCGAAGCGCACCTCGGTGGTCGGCGCGATCATGTTGGCCTTGATGCCACCCTCGATGCGGCCGATGTTGAAGCGCAGCCCGGTCAGGCCGCCGAAGCGCTCGTGCGACTGCGCCGCGGCGAAATCCAGCGCCGCATCACCCCAGCGCACCGCCTGGTGCAGCGCGCTGTCGCTGGGCTTCTGCTCACCCGAGGCATGGCCGGCGTGGCCGGCAAAGCGCATCAGCACCGAATGGATGCCGCGGTGGGCCAGTACAGCTTCGCCCTTGGTCGGCTCAGCCACGATCACCGCGTCGTAGCGATAACCCCTCTCCCCCCGGGAGAGGGGTTGGGGTGAGGGTCCGGTGTCACCGGTGATGCCCGCTCCGACCGGACCCTCACCCCGGCCCTCTCCCAGCGGGAGAGGGGGGAGGGCCTTGAGAAAACCGGCGATGCAGCGCGCATCGTTGGCCTCCTCGTCGGTGGAGAACAGCATCGCCATCGGGCCGTCGGTGACTTGGGCCACCGCGATCAAGGCCGCCGCGGCGCCCTTGATGTCGCAGGCGCCCAGACCGGTGGCGCGATCCGCGGTAACGCGAAGCACGTGCGGATCGGCGCTCCAGTGCGGCGAGTCGGGCACCGTGTCCAGGTGCACGTTGAACAGCCGCTTCGGCGCACCGCGTACCGCATGCAGGGTGACCGCACCGGCACCGTAGTCGGTGACGGTCACCTCGAAACCCGGCAACTGCGCGCGCAGGTAGTCGAAGATGCCGCCGGTGCCGATTTCGCGCGGCGGATTGCGCGTGTCGAAACCGACCAGCGCGTGCAGGTGGCGGAGCGTGTCGTCGAGGAGGCGGTTCATGGAGTGGCCTTTGGAGGTACCGAGGCAAGGTTTGGAATGATCAAGAGCAGAAGACGCTGGATCCCGGCTTTCGCCGGGATGACGGTTCTGCAGGTTCGTCATCCCGGCGAAAGCCGGGATCCAGTGCCTTTTATCGCAAGGGCCACATCACTCCCGATTCACCTCGGCCCACAGCGTCGAGCTCATGCCGAACAGCTTGATGAAGCCTTCGGCCTCCTCCACGCCCCAGTCGGCCGACTGTGCGTAGGTGGCGCCCTTGGCGTTGAGGATGTGCGGCGAGCGCACCTCGACCGCGGTGACCTGCGCGCCGGTGGTTTCCAGCACCACCTCGCCGTTGACGCAGGCCTGGCTGGAGGCGAGGAAGGCTTCCAGGTCGGTCTTGATCGGATCATGGAAGAAGCCTTCGTAGACCACCTCGACCCACTTGCGCGCCACCTCCGGCTTGAAGCGGTTCTGCTGCTTGGTCAGCACCGCCTCTTCCAGCGCGCGGTGGGCGGCCAGCAGCGAGACCAGGCCCGGCGCTTCGTACACGATGCGGCCCTTCAGGCCGATGGTGGTGTCGCCGGTGTACATGCCGCGGCCCACGCCGTAGGGTGCGAACAGCGCATTGAGTTTTGCCAGGATCGCCGCGCCGGGCAGCTTCTCGCCGTTGAGCGACACCGCCTCGCCCTGCTCGAAGCCGAGCGTCACGGTCAGCTTTTCGGACGGCCATTCGGCGCGCGGCCTGCACCAGCCGCGGGCGCCCTCGCCCGGCGCCTTCCAGTGGTCGATCTCGCCGCCGGACAGGGTCACGCCGAGCAGGTTCTCGTTGATGGTGTAGCTCTTCTGCTTGGCCTTCACCTCGAAGCCGCGCTCTTCCAGGTAGGCCTGCTCGTAGGCGCGCGTCTGGGTGTGCTCCTTCTGGATCTCGCGGATCGGCGCCACGATCTGGTAGTCGCCCAGCGCCTTCACCGCCAGGTCGAAGCGCACCTGGTCGTTGCCCATGCCGGTGCAGCCGTGGGCGATCGCCCGGGTGCCCAGTTCTTTCGCCCGTGCGATGGCGGCGTCGACGATCAGGTAGCGGTCGGACACCAGCAGCGGATACTGGCCCTGGTAGCCCTCGCCGGCCCACACGAAGGGCTTGACGAAGCCGTTCCAGATGGCCGGGCCACCGTCCACCGTCTGGTGGCTGGCCACGCCGAGCTCTTTCGCGCGCGCCTCGATGTAGGCGCGCTCCTCGGCATCCACGCCGCCGGTGTCGGCGAACACGGTGTGCACGGCCCAGCCGCGCTCTTTCAGGTACGGGACGCAGAAGCTGGTGTCGAGGCCGCCGGAAAAGGCGAGCACTATGGAGCCGGGATTCGGGATTCGGGATTGGGGATTCGGGGAGGTGGGCTGAGGCGACATGGGAGGTTCCTGTGGAAATGAAAGTGTGCGGTATGCGGCTTTTTGCTTTTACGAATCTCGAATCCCGTCTCCCGAATCCCGCGCCACGACAGTGGCAGGCACACAACGCACCGGGAAATTCACGGAATTGGCGATGAAGCAGGCGTGGTGCGCGGCCTCGTGCGCGGCCTCGGCCTTGGCCGGATCGCTGGCGGCGGTGATGGTGACGACGGGACGCAGCACCACTTCGGTGAAGCGGCCGCCGTCGCCCTCGGTCACCATCGTGCCCTCGGCCGCATCGCGGTAGTCGGTCACCACCACGCCGGCGACGGTCGCCATGTGCAGGTACGAGAGCATGTGGCAGGTGGACAGCGCGGCCACCAGCATGTCCTCCGGATTGTGCCGGGTGGCGTCGCCGCGGAAGGCGGGATCGGCCGAACCGGCGAGCTCCGGCTTGCCGGGCACGCGGATCACGTGGTTGCGACTGTAGTTGCGGTAGCCGTCGGTGCCGCTGCCGCGGTTGCCGGTCCAGACCACGTCGACGCGATAGCGGTGCGGGCGGTTCATGCGCGGCCTTCCTCCTGCGCCTGCATCAGCGCGGCCAGCGCCAGGTCGTCGCCCTGCGCGCGGCGGGTCAGGCCGGCGATCACGCCGGTGCGGTTCGCTGCCGGATGGTTCTGGCTGAGCTTGAACTTGCCCTCGATGCGCTCGATCGCGATCTCGAACGGATGCGCATCGATCAGCCCGTGCAGGGCGTCCTCGCGCGTCTCGACGAAATGCCTGGGCTGGTACATGGCGGCGCGACTCAGCCCTGCCCGATCAGCGAGGCCATCACCGCCTTCTGCACGTGCAGGCGGTTCTCGGCCTCGTCGATGGCAATGCAGGCAGGCGAATCCATCACCGCGTCGGTGGCCTTGACGTTGCGGCGCAGCGGCAGGCAGTGGCTGAACAGGCCGTGGTCGGTGAGCGCCATCTTCGCCTCGTCGACGATGAAGTGCCTGTTGGCCTCGCGGATTGGTTTCTCCTGCTCCCAGCGGCCGAAGTACGGCAGCGCGCCCCAGCTCTTGGCGTAGACCACGTGCGCACCCGAGTAGGCTTCCTCGATGTCGTGGCTGACCTTCAGCGAGCCGCCGTTCTGTGCGGCGTTCAGACGGCCAAACGCCATGTAGCGCTCGTCCAGCACGTAGTCGGGCGTGGGGCACAGCAGGGTCACGTCCATGCCCATCCTGGTGGCGATCAGCAGTGCCGAGTTGGCCACCGCGGTGTTGAGCGGCTTGGGATGGTAGGTCCAGGTCAGCACGTACTTCTTCTTCGTCAGGTCGCCCAGGTGCTCGCGCATGGCCAGCGCATGGGCCAGCTCCTGGCAGGGGTGGGTGATCGTCTCCATGTTGATCACCGGCACCGTGGCGTACCGGGCGAACGCCTTGATGACCTTGTCCTCGCGGTCCACCGACCAGTCCTGGAACTTCGGGAAGGCGCGCACCGCGATCAGGTCGACGTAGCGGCTCAGCACGCGCGCCACCTCGGCGATGTGCTCCTCGGCATCGCCGTCCATCACGCTGCCCACCTCGAACTCGATCGGCCACGCGTCCTTGCCCGGCGCCAGCACGATGGCGTGGGCGCCCAGGTGGAACGCGCCCAGCTCGAAGCTGGTGCGGGTGCGCATCGAGGGATTGAAGAACAGCAGCGCCACCGACTTGCCGGCCAGCTGCTGCCCGCGCGGCGAGCGCTTGAACGCGGCGGCCTGCTCCAGCAGCGCGTCGATCTCGGCGCGGCTGCAGTCCTGGGTGGTGATGAAATGCCGAAGGGTCATGGTGGAATCGCTCTTGATGAATGGTCCGGCCATGGATGGCCGGTCTTGCCATGCGCGGACGGATCCGCGTGAGGTAAATCGAAAACGAAAAAACCCGGCGCGAAGGCCGGGTTTTTCAGTCGTTGCACATGGAACAGCAGCGCGCGACAGCCTACCCGGCCGAATGTCGGACCAGCGGTCGGCGCGCACGCGACGTCATCCCGGCGGCCATGCGGGCGCTGGTGAGGACGTTGGCGGTATAGACGGCTGTGGACATGACGGACCCGGGCAGTGGAAGCCGGATGATGGCGGCAATTTCGCTGCCGTGCAACAAATTTTGCCGCAGGGGCCTGAAAACGCGACCGCCGCCCGAAGGCGGCGGTCGTGACGATTGCGGGCGGCACCGGTCAGTCGGCCGGTTCCACGCTCACCCGCACGCGCAGGCGCTCGCCGGGGTCGTAGTTGAGGCGCGAGGTATACACCTCGCCGCGGTAGCGGTACTCCACGTCGTAACTGGTGATGCGGCGCTGCTCGCTGACCCGGCTCACCTCGCGGCAGCGGGTCACGGTGTCCTCGTACTCGCGGCCGCTGCCGGCCGCCCGATGGCCGATCGCGCCGCCGGCCACGGCACCGACCACGGTGGCCGCCTTGCGGCCGTCACCCTTGCCGACCGTGTTGCCCAGCACGCCGCCCACGATGGCACCGAGCACCGTGCCGGCCGTGGTGTTGCCGCCCTCGCGGCGCACCACCGGCTGGTCGTAGCACTCCTGCTGGGGCGCCTCGGTGCGCACCACCGCGTAATTCGGATCGACCCGCAGCACGTCCGCCCAGCCGTAATGGCTGCCGTCGTAGCCACCGCGGCCAGGCGGCGGTCCGTAGCGGTCCTGCGCGTGGACGGTACCGGCAAGCAGGGTCAGTGCCAGCACGGGAAACAACATCTTGCTCATTGCGGACTCCAGCTCGGGAGAAGTAGCCGGCCCCCTGTCGGGCCATGTCGCATTCGAGCAAATTCACTCTGAATCCACGCTTAGAACGACCTTGGCCGACGGCGCAGCCTGGGCCTTGTTAAGATGCCCGGCCCTGTTTTGCCCGCCGCCGGAACCCCCGCCGATGCCGATTTCGCTCTACAACAGCCTCAGTCGCCGCGTCGAACCGTTTGCGCCGCTGAATCCCGAGCGCGTCACCGTGTACCTGTGCGGTCCCACCGTGTACAGCTACGTGCACATCGGCAACGCGCGCGGCCCGGTGGTGTTCGACGTGCTGGTGCGGTTGCTGCGGCGGCACTACCCGCGCGTGGTCTACGCCCGCAACATCACCGACGTGGACGACAAGATCAACACCGCCGCGCTCGAACAGGGCGTGCCGATCGGCGCGATCACCGACCGCTTCGCCGCCGCCTACCGCGAGGACATGGCCAGCCTCGGCATCGCCCCGCCCGACGTCGAGCCGCACGCCACCGCCCACATCGGCGAGATCATCGCGATGATCCAGACACTGATCGCCGGCGGCCACGCCTACGCTGCCGAAGGCCACGTGCTGTTCGACGTGGCCTCCTACGCCGCCTACGGCGCGCTGTCCGGCCGCGACACGGAAGAAATGATCGCCGGCGCCCGCGTCGAGGTGGCGCCGTACAAGAAGAACCCCGCGGACTTCGTGCTGTGGAAACCGTCCACGCCCGAACTGCCCGGCTGGGACAGCCCCTGGGGCCGCGGCCGCCCCGGCTGGCACATCGAGTGCTCGGCGATGAGCGCGGCGCATCTGGGCGAGACCATCGACATCCACGCCGGCGGCATCGACCTGCAGTTCCCGCACCACGAGAACGAGATCGCCCAATCCACCTGCGCCCACGGCGGGAAGACCTTCGCGCGCTGGTGGATGCACAACGGCATGCTCACCTTCGACGGTCGCAAGATGTCCAAGTCGCTGGGCAACGTGCTGCACGTCCACCAGCTGCTCCAGCAGCACCCGCCCGAGGCGCTGCGTCTGCTGCTGCTGCGCGGCCACTACCGCCAGCCGCTGGACTGGTCGGACAACGCGATCGCGCAGGCGACCAGCACGCTGGACGGCTGGTACCGCGTGCTGCGCGATCTGGAATCGGTGCCGATGATCGAAGGCGCACTGCCGGTGCCGGAAAGCATCGAGGGGGCGCTGTGCGACGACCTCAACACGCCGCAGGCGCTGGCCGAGCTGTCGCTGCTGGCCGATGCGGCGCGGCAGTCGGGCACGGCGACGGCCAAGACCGCCCTGCTCGGCGGCGGCGCGGTGCTCGGCCTGCTGCAGCAGGACCCGCAAGCGTGGTTCCAGCGCGGCGCCGACGGCGTCGACGGCGCACGCGTCGAGGCCCTGCTGGAAGAACGTCGCGCCGCGCGTGCGGCGAAGGACTTCGCCCGCGCCGACGCGATCCGCGCCGAGCTGACGGCGATGGGCGTGGTGATCGAGGACGGCGCGCAGGGCACGCGCTGGAGCGTGATGTAGGAGCGCACCCTGTGCGCTCCTACAACCATGCGACCAGATCGCTTCCAGCGGGCATGAGCGCGATAATGCGCGGATGACAGAAACGACCACCACCGCCCGCGACGCGCAACAACAGATCGCCGAGGAGTTCGCCTTCTTCAGCGACTGGACCGAGCGTTACCAGTACCTGATCGACCTGGGCAAGCAGTTGCCGCCGTTCCCCGAGGATGCGAAGACCGAGGCGAACCGCGTGCACGGCTGCCAGTCGATGGTGTGGCTGGTGCCCAGCGGCGATGCGTCGAAGATGCACTTCGACGCGGCCAGCGACTCGGCGATCGTGTCCGGCCTGATCGCCCTGGTCCTGCGCGTCTATTCCGACCGCCCGGCCGCCGAGATCGTGGCGACCGAGCCGGAGTTCATCCAGGCCATCGGCCTGGCCAAGCACCTCTCGCCCACGCGCTCCAACGGGCTGGCCGCGATGCTGGCCAAGCTCAAGGCCTACGCGGCCGCGGCGCTGGCTTGAGCAGGCGCGAAAGCGTCGCGGCTGAAGCCGCTCCCACAGGTCGAGGTAGTTGACACGTGCTGCGACGGGGCACGGCAGGGAAGTGCATCGCGAGGCAGGCCGCTCTACATGTTGGCGAGGGTTTCGCTGACCGCAGCTCCGAGCACCGGCTGGTTCGCCTCGCGCCGCTCGGCATAGCGATCCACCAGCTGCGCCGCATGCGGCTGCAGCAGCACGGTGAAGCGCACCAGCTCCACCATCACGTCGACGATGCGGGCGTAGTAGGCCGCGGGCTTCATGCGCCGGCCTCCGCCGTCACCGGAAAGCGCGACTGCATCGCCCGCGCCGCATGCACCAGCGCCAGCAGCACCGGCACCTCCACCAGTGGTCCGATCACCGCGGCAAGGGCCACCTTCGACGCCAGCCCGAACGCGGCGATCGCCACCGCGATCGCCAGCTCGAAGTTGTTGCCGGCGGCGGTGAACGCCACCGCCGTGGTGCGCGGGTAGTTGGCGCCGACGAAGCGCGCCATCGCGAAGCTCACCGCGAACATCACCACGAAGTACACCACCAGCGGCAGCGCCACGCGCAGCACGTCGCCCGGCAGCGCGAGCAGCTCGCCGCCCTTGAGGCTGAACATCGCCACGATGGTGAACAGCAGCGCCACCAGGGTGATCGGCCCGATCCGCGGCAGGAAGCGCTCGGCGTACCAGCGCTCGCCCTTCGTGCGGATCAGCACGCGCCGGCTCAGCCAGCCGGCGGCGAACGGGATGCCGAGGTAGATCAGCACCGCCCCGGCAATCGTGGAAAACGCCACCGGCACCACCTGCCCGGCCAGCCCGAACATGGGCGGCAGCACGCCGAGGAAGAACCATGCGTACGCGCCGAAGGTGAGCAGCTGGAAGATCGCATTGAACGCCACCAGGCCCGCCACGTACTGATTGTCGCCACCGGCCAGCTGGTTCCACACCAGCACCATCGCGATGCAGCGCGCCAGACCGATCAGGATCAGGCCGGTCATGTATCCGGGCTGGTCGCGCAGGAAGATCACCGCCAGCGCGAACATCAGCAGCGGCCCGATCACCCAGTTCTGCAGCAGCGACAGCCACAGCAGCCGGCGGTCGGCGAACACCTGGTGCAGCTCCTCGTAGCGCACCCTGGCCAGCGGCGGATACATCATCAGCACCAGGCCGATCGCGATCGGGATATTGGTGCTGCCGATGCTCAGGCGGTCGAGTGCCGCGGGCAGCGCGGTGAACAGCGAGCCGAGCAGCACGCCCAGCGCCATGGCGGCGAAGATCCACACGGTGAGGTAGCGGTCGAGAAACGAAAGGCGAAGGCGCGGGGCGGCGGCGGTCATCGGTGAACCCGGAAAGTGTGAAAGGAAATCAGCCGACGCGACGGCCCTGGGTATCCAGCACCGCCTCGCCATCCTCCTTGACGAAGGCGCCGCGCGGACGCAGCGGCAGCAGCTCGAGCACGCGCTCGGACGGCCGGCACAGCGCCACGCCCAGCGGCGAGACGACGAGCGGCCGGTTGATCAGGATCGGATGGGCGAGCATGGCGTCGAGCAGCGCGTCATCCGACAGCGTGGTGTCGTCCAGGCCCAGCTCGGCATACGGCGCGGCCTTCTCGCGGATCAGCGCGCGCAGCGGCTCGCCGGTGCGGGCGGCGAGCTGGGCGAGCAGCGCGCGGCTCGGCGGCGTCTTCAGGTACTCGATCACGTGCGGCTCGAAGCCGCAGTGGCGGATCAGCGCCAGCGTGTTGCGCGAGGTGCCGCAGTCGGGGTTGTGGTAGATCACCACGTCCACCGGCACGGTCGCGGCGCTGGCGCCCTCGCTGCGGCCGATCTGCTGCAACTGCGCGCGCAGCGACTCGCGCTCCAGTCCTGCCAGCGGCAAGGCGGTGAAGGCGCGGATGCGGTTGGCCAGCAGTCGGAACGCGGTGTGGAAGGCCTGCTCGCGTTGTTCGGGGGTGCCGGTGGCGGCGGCCGGATCCCCGATACCCCAGTGCGCGGTCAGCGGATGCCCTGGCCAGATCGGGCAGATCTCGCCAGCGGCGTTGTCGCAGACGGTGAAGACGAAGTCCATCACTGGCGCGTCAGCGGCGGCGAACTCGTCGACGTTCTTCGAACGCAGACCATCGATCGGATGCCCCACGTCCCGCAGCAGCCTGAGCGCCAGCGGGTGCACCTCACCCCTGGGCCGGCTGCCGGCCGAGAACGCGCGAAAGCGCCCCTCGCCCAACTGGTTGAGCAGACTCTCGGCAAGGATCGAGCGCGCCGAATTGCCGGTGCACAGGAACAGCACGTTGAAGATGTGATCGGTCATGGAATGGCCTTGGCAGGTGGGCAGCAGGCCAGTTCGGCCAGCAGCGACGTGCACAGTCCGGGATGGGCGTTGCAGCAGTCGCGGGCGAGAAACAGCATCAGGGCACGCAGCGTGTCGAGCCGGGCGCGGTAGATCATCGAGCGGCTGCGCCGTTCGGCATGCACCAGGCCGGCGCGGGCCAGTACACCCAGGTGCGTGGACATGGTGTTCTGTGGCACGTCGAGTGTCGTGGCCACGTCGCCCGCCGGCATGCCGTGCGGCTCGTTCGCCACCAGCAGGCGGAACACCGCCAGCCGGGTGGGCTGGGCGAGCGCGGCAAGGGTAGCGAGTGCATCGTTGTTATCCATATATCTAGAATTATGGATATATTTGCGCAAGGCAAGACCCTCGGGGGGGGAGCCGAAATTCTCTGGTTCCCTCACACACCACCGTACGTGCGGTTCCGCATACTGCGTTAACGCGTGACACTGAGATACCGGCTGGTATGGTCATGGTGACCCACCGCAGCCGGTCGAAGAAGGTTTCAGGAACGCGTGATTCATGTGGCTGGCACCACTGTTCACCACGGGCCTTGCCCATGGTGGCCCGAGCGCCAGGCCAGCGCCTCCGACAGCCCTCGTTGGTGCAGCATGGCGCTACGCCGCGGCCGCGTCCTGGCCTGTCGCCATACCAGACGGCGCAGCCGACACCGCAGCCATTCGTCGAGGTCCTTCCACAGCGCCTTGCTCTGGCTGAGCTGTGAATACCCACCCATCCTCGCAGCACCGGGTTCAGTGCCTTGATGGGGAAAATAGTTCATTTATTTCGCAAGCGCTACAGCTAGCGGTCATGTCATCAAGCCAGCGTTTTGCCTCAGGTTTCCTCCAGACGGCCAGTCACCCGGATCGCCCTTGCCTCTGGTCAACTCTTTCCCTTTTCCCTTGCCGAGTGAGTAGAGGAAGTTCACTTCGAAGGCAAGTGCGTCCTGCCTGCGCACCCGAAAAGAAGAAGCCCGGCGGATGCCGGGCTTCTTCATAGGTACCGCGGCAGTGCTTACTGCTGCACCTGCAGCTCCGTGCGGCGGTTGCGGGCGCGACCGGCCTCCGTGTCGTTCGTGTCCACCGGATCGTTCTCGCCGTGGCCGATCGGGCCTTCCAGGCGGCTCGCATCGATCCCGTGCGCCGTCAGGTAGTCGTACACGATCTGCGCGCGACGCTCCGACAGCCCCTGGTTGTACGCGTCGGTACCCACCGAGTCGGTATAACCGGCCACCGTCACCTTCACCTGCGGGTAGCGCTGCAGCGTGTCCACCGCCTGGTCCAGGATCGACAGCGAGTCCGCCGTCGGCTCGGCCAGCGCCTTGCCGATCTCGCCCGCCTTCACGTGACCCTTCTTCGGGTAGTCGAACTTGAAGTTCACCCCGCGCAGGTCGATCACCACCTTCTGCGGGCAACCGTCCGGACCCACGATCGTGCCGGCCGGCGTCGCCGGGCACTTGTCGTCGCAGTCGTTCACCTGGTCGCCGTCGCTGTCCAGCGTCGAGCAGTCCGGCGCCGCCGGGGCCGGCGCAGCGACCGGAGCCGGCGCCGCCGGCGGCGCGCCGAAGCGCGACACGATGCTGAAGCCCAGGAACCAGTCGCCGTAGCCGTCCTGCGCCGGCTGGCTCTTGTCGTCAAAGTCGTAGCGGTAACCAGTCTCCATGCGCACGTCCGAGCTGTCCGTGATCGTCTTGGACACGCCCACGCCCAGCTCCGCCGCCGGCGACCAACCGCTGTCTCCACGGTTGTGATGGTTGCTGCCCATCACGCCAACCAGCAGGTACGGACGCCACGCGGTCCACTCGCCCCGATAGAAACGGGCCGCCACGCCGAAGCTGTTGTTCGACCAGTTGCCGCCGCCCACCGCCGAGTCCACGTCACGCTTGGTGCGGTCGGCGAACAGGTCGATCGAGGCATTCGGCGAAATGAACCGGCCCACGCCCAGACCGTAGTAAATCTGGCGGCTGTTCGTGTTGCGATCCGTGTCGTTGTAGTAACCGCCGATCGTCGGCGCGATATACCAGCGGTCGTCATAGCTCGACGAGCTCATGCTCGGCGCGCTGTCCGCCGGCGCCGGGGCCGCGTCCTGCGCATGAACGGCACCCACGCCGCCCAGGGCCAAAGCAATCAGAAAATACAAGCCCTTACGTTTCATCAGGTGTCTCCTTTGATTATTGGTTTTCGCGTCCATTCCACATCAGACGGAAATCGCGCATCAGAACTGAACACAAACAAATGGAGCGTTGCCGCTCCTCACCTGGCGTTCCTGCCGCAAGCCGGACGAAGTGTATCAAAACCGTTAAATCATGGGATGCAAATCACATTGCACCGCCGCAACCCGGTGAGGCGTTGTTCAGGAAACACAAGCTCCTTTTCCACCTGCTCCCGAAAAGAAGAAGCCCGGCGGATGCCGGGCTTCTTCATAGGTACCGCGGCAGTGCTTACTGCTGCACCTGCAGCTCCGTGCGGCGGTTGCGGGCGCGACCGGCCTCCGTGTCGTTCGTGTCCACCGGATCGTTCTCGCCGTGGCCGATCGGGCCTTCCAGGCGGCTCGCATCGATCCCGTGCGCCGTCAGGTAGTCGTACACGATCTGCGCGCGACGCTCCGACAGCCCCTGGTTGTACGCGTCGGTACCCACCGAGTCGGTATAACCGGCCACCGTCACCTTCACCTGCGGGTAGCGCTGCAGCGTGTCCACCGCCTGGTCCAGGATCGACAGCGAGTCCGCCGTCGGCTCGGCCAGCGCCTTGCCGATCTCCGACGCCTTCACGTGACCCTTCTTCGGGTAGTCGAACTTGAAGTTCACCCCGCGCAGGTCGATCACCACCTTCTGCGGGCAACCGTCCGGACCCACGATCGTGCCGGCCGGCGTCGCCGGGCACTTGTCGTCGCAGTCGTTCACCTGGTCGCCGTCGCTGTCCAGCGTCGAGCAGTCCGGCGCCGCCGGGGCCGGCGCAGCGACCGGAGCCGGCGCCGCCGGCGGCGCGCCGAAGCGCGACACGATGCTGAAGCCCAGGAACCAGTCGCCGTAGCCGTCCTGCGCCGGCTGGCTCTTGTCGTCAAAGTCGTAGCGGTAACCAGTCTCCATGCGCACGTCCGAGCTGTCCGTGATCGTCTTGGACACGCCCACGCCCAGCTCCGCCGCCGGCGACCAACCGCTGTCTCCACGGTTGTGATGGTTGCTGCCCATCACGCCAACCAGCAGGTACGGACGCCATGCGGTCCACTCGCCCCGATAGAAACGGGCCGCCACGCCGAAGCTGTTGTTCGACCAGTTGCCGCCGCCCACCGCCGAATCCACGTCACGCTTGGTGCGGTCGGCGAACAGGTCGATCGAGGCATTCGGCGAAATGAAGCGGCCCACGCCCAGACCGTAGTAAATCTGGCGGCTGTTCGTGTTGCGATCCGTGTCGTTGTAATAACCACCAATCGTCGGCGCGATATACCAGCGGTCGTCGTAGCTCGACGAGCTCATGCTCGACGCGCTGTCCACCGGCGCCGGGGCCGCGTCCTGCGCATGAACGGCACCCACGCCGCCCAGGGCCAAAGCAATCAGAAAATACAAGCCCTTACGTTTCATCAGGTGTCTCCTTGGTGATTTCTTTAGTTTTTCGAATCTTTCAGGGCGCAGCCGCAGCGGCGATCACGAGGGCTTCGCGAATGACGAACACCGCTACCCTTAAGACGAAATCGATTATGGGCTCACGCTGTCTTTACAATGTGAAAAGTTCCATGAAACGCTGAACCGGCATCGAATCGAGCGAAGCGGGATCGGCCGTTGCCCGCATGATCGTCTTGACCTTGTGGGCCGGAAGCTGGCCACGCATCGCAGCCTCGAACTTCCCGAGCAGTACCGGCAGGCCTTCGGCGCGACGCCGGCGATGGCCGATGGGAAAGTCGATCGCCACCCTCCCGGTGCTGGAGCCGTCCTTGAAGAACACCTGCACCGCGTTGCCGATGAAGCGCTTGTCCGGATCGAAGTAATCCCTGGTGAACTGCGGATTCTCGCTGACCACCATCCGGTCGCGCAGGGCATCGATGCGCGGATCGGCAGCCACGTCGTCGCCATAGTCGTCGGCGGTGAGGCGGCCAAAGATCAGCGGCACGGCCACCATGTACTGGATGCAGTGATCGCGGTCGGCGTAATTGGCCAGCGGGCCGGTCTTGTCGATGATGCGACGGCCCGCCTGCTGGGTCTCGATCTCGATCCTCTCGATCTGGTCGAGCCTGCCGGCGACCTGGTCGTGCAGCTGCATCGCGCACTCCACTGCGGTCTGCGCGTGGAACTCGGCGGGGAAGCTGATCTTGAACAGCACGTTCTCCATCACGTAGCTGCCGAACGGCCGCTCGAACTCGAACGCCTTGCCCTGGAAGGCGACGTCGTAATAGCCCCAGGTCCGGGCGGACAGCGCCGACGGATACCCGACCTCGCCGCGGTACACGGCGTTGATCGCATGGATGACGGCGCGGCGGCAGGCGTCACCTGCGGCCCAGCTCTTGCGCGGCCCGGTGTTCGGCGCGTGGCGGTAAGTGCGCAGTGCGCCGTTGTCGATCCAGCTGTGGGATACGGCCGTGGTGATTCGCTCCTTGCTGCCGCCCAGCATCGCGGTGGTCACCGCGGTGGAAGCCAGGCGCACCAGGATCACGTGGTCCTGGCCGACGCGGTTGAAGCTGTTCTTCAGCGCGTAGCAGCCCTGGATCTCGTGCGCCTTGATCGCCCAGGTCAGCACGTCGCGCACGGTCAGCGGCTGGCCGCCTTCGCGCCCGGCCTTGCGGTCGAGGTAATCGGCCACGGCCAGGATCGCGCCGAGGTTGTCCGACGGGTGGCCCCATTCGGCTGCCAGCCAGGTGTCGTTGAAATCGAGCCAGCGGATCTGCGTGCCGATCGCGAACGCGGCCTGCGCGGGATCGAGCTCATGGCTGGTGCCCGGCACGCGTGCGCCGCCCGGCAGCGTCGCTCCGGGCACCAGCGGGCCGAGGTGCTTGACGCACTCGGGAAACTTCATTGCCAGCATCGCCGTGGCCAGCGAGTCGAGCAGCATGATGCGCGCCGTGTCGTACGCCTCGGTCGAGTCGATCGAGTAATCGGTCACGTAGTCGGCGATGTCGACCAGTGGCTGGTCGGGCTCCGGACGCCGGGCGGAACGGATATCGCGCACGCTCATGAGGCGGGTCTCCTGAAGACAGTGAATCGGGCACGGCATCGGGACGGTCGATTCCACCCGGTTTGCGGCCATCCCCGTCGAGAGTAGCCGCGCGAATGTCGCCGGAACGGGAAAATGTCGACGCCTGCCCGTGCGGGCTCACTGCGCGGGCACGCGCACCCGGCCTTCCATCAGCACGCGTGCGCTACGGCTCATGATCGCCTTGGTCACCGTCCACATGCCGTCGACCCGCACCGCCTCGGCGCCCACCCGCAAAGTCCCCGACGGGTGGCCGAAGCGCACCGACTGCCGCTCGCCGCCGCCGGCGGCCAGATTCACCAGCGTGCCGGGAATGGCCGCCGCGGTGCCGATCGCCACCGCGGCGGTGCCCATCATCGCGTGATGCAGCCTGCCCATCGACATCGCGCGCACCAGCAGATCGATGTCACCCGCCTTCACCGGCTTGCCGCTCGAGGCGACGTAATCGGCCGGCGGAGCGACGAAGGCCACCTTGGGCGTGTGCTGGCGCGTGGCGATCGCGTCCAGCGACTGGATCAGTCCCATGCGCAGCGCGCCGTGCGCGCGCACGGTCTCGAACATCGCCAGCGCTCTTTCATCGCCGTTGATGGCGTCCTGCAGCTCCGTGCCGGTGTAGCCGATCGCGGCGGCCTCGACGAAGATCGTGGGAATGCCGGCGTTGATCAGGGTTGCCCTGAGCGTGCCGACGCCCGGCACCTCCATGTCGTCGACCAGGTTGCCGGTGGGGAACATGGCCCCGCCCGCGCCGTCTTCCTCGGCCGCCGGATCGATGAACTCCAGCTGCACTTCGGCGGCCGGGAAGGTCACCCCGTCCAGTTCGAAATCGCCGGTCTCCTGCACCGCGCCGTCGGTCATCGGCACGTGGGCGATGATCGTCTTGCCGATATTGGCCTGCCAGATGCGCACGACCGCCATGCCGTCACGCGGCACGCGCGCCGGATCGACCAGGCCCGCCGCGATGGCGAACGGGCCGACCGCCGCCGACAGGTTGCCGCAGTTGCCGCTCCAGTCGACGAAGGCCTTGTCGATCGCCACCTGGCCGAACAGGTAGTCCACGTCGTGATCCGGTCGCGGGCTCTTGCCGACGATCACCGTCTTGCTGGTGCTGGAGGTGGCGCCGCCCATGCCGTCGATCTGCTTGCCGTAGGGATCGGGGCTGCCGATCACCCGCATCAGCAGGGCATCGCGCGCGGTGCCCGGCACCTGCGCCGCTCCGGGCAGGTCGTCGAGGCGGAAGAACACGCCTTTGCTGGTGCCGCCGCGCATGTAGGTGGCGGGGATGCGGGTCTGGGGCTTGTGGCTCATGGGAATACCTGTGCGATCAAGTTCGTTCACCTCCCCTCTCCCCTTGCGGGAGAGGGGCCGGGGGAGAGGGGGCGCCCTTGGCAAGTTCTTTCAGTACCACCTCAAGCACCGCTTCGATGTTCAGCAATATGTCGTCGTTCCAGAAGCGAAGAACGCTGAAACCCTGGCTCCGCAACCATGCGTCACGCTCTGCATCGCTGCTGCTGCCATTGTGCTGTCCGCCATCTGCCTCGACGATCAAACGTGCACCGAAGTGCACGAAATCCACGATATACGGCCCGATGGGTTGCTGCCGGCGGAATTTCTGATCGCACATGCGATGTACGCGGAGATGGCGCCAAAGCAGTCGCTCTGCCTCGGTCATCTCCTTGCGCAAAACCTTGGCGAACTGGCGCTGCTCCATGCCCCCTCTCCCCAACCCCTCTCCCGCGAGGGGAGAGGGGCGTCAGGTCACGCTGCCTGCGACGCTTCGAGGAAGTCCTGCGCGAAGCGCTGCAGCACGCCGCCCGCCTCGTAGATCGACACTTCCTCGGCGGTGTCCAGGCGGCAGGTCACCGGCACCTCGACGCGCTCGCCGTTCCTGCGATGGATCACCAGCGTGAGTTCCGCGCGCGGCATCCGCTGGCCCACCACGTCGAAGGTCTCGCTGCCGTCGATGCCCAGCGTCTTGCGGTCGGTGCCGGGCATGAACTGAAGCGGCAGCACGCCCATGCCGATCAGGTTGGTGCGGTGGATGCGCTCGAAGCCCTCGGCCGCGATCGCCTCCACGCCGGCCAGCCGCACGCCCTTGGCCGCCCAGTCGCGCGAGGAGCCCTGGCCGTAGTCGGCGCCGGCGATCACGATCAGCGGCTGCTTGCGCGCCATGTAGGTCTCGATCGCTTCCCACATGCGCATCACCTTGCCTTCCGGCTCCACGCGGGCCAGCGAGCCCTTCTTCACCGCGCCGTCGACCACCGCCATCTCGTTGACCAGGGTGGGGTTGGCGAAGGTGGCGCGCTGCGCGGTGAGATGGTCGCCGCGGTGGGTCGCGTACGAATTGAAGTCCTCTTCCGGCAGGCCCATCTTCGCCAGGTACTCGCCCGCCGCGCTGGTCGGCAGGATCGCGTTGGACGGCGACAGGTGATCGGTGGTGATGTTGTCGCCGAGCACCGCCAGCGGACGCATGCCGGTGAGGCTGCGCTCGCCGGCGAGGGCGCCCTCCCAGTAGGGCGGACGGCGGATGTAGGTGCTCTGCGCGCGCCAGTCGTACAGCGGCGCGGCGCGGGTACCGCCGCGGCCGGTGCGCGCGAACATCGGCTCGTAGACGGCGCGGAACTGCTCCGGCTTTACGCTGGAGGACACGATGGCGTCGATCTCCTCGTCGCTGGGCCAGATGTCCTTGAGCGTCACCGGCCGGCCGTCGGCGTCATGGCCCAGCGCATCGCGTTCGATGTCGAAGCGGATGGTGCCGGCGATGGCGTAGGCGACCACCAGCGGCGGCGACGCCAGGAACGCCTGCCTGGCGTACGGGTGGATACGGCCGTCGAAGTTGCGGTTGCCCGACAGCACGGCGGTGGCATACAGGTCGCGGTCGATGATCTCTTTCTGGATCGCCGGATCGAGTGCGCCGGACATGCCGTTGCAGGTGGTGCAGGCGAACGCGACGATGCCGAAGCCGAGCTTTTCCAGCTCCGGCAGCAGCTTCGCCTCCTTCAGGTACAGCTCCACCGCCCTGGAGCCGGGCGCCAGCGAGCTTTTCACCCACGGCTTGCGCACGAGGCCGCGCGCATTGGCGTTGCGCGCCAGCAGCGCCGCGGCGATCACGTTGCGCGGGTTGCTGGTGTTGGTGCAGCTGGTGATGGCGGCGATGATCACGGCGCCGTCGGGCATCTGGCCGGGCTGCTCCGTCCACTGCCCCGCAATGCCGCGCGCGGCGAGGTCGGAGGTCGGCAGGCGCTTGTGCGGGTTGGACGGGCCGGCCATGTTGCGCACCACCGAGGAGAGGTCGAACTTCAGCGTGCGCTCGTACTGCGCCCTGGCCAGCGCGTCGGCCCACAGGCCGGTGGCCCTGGCGTAGGTTTCCACCAGCTTCACCTGCTCGTCGCTGCGGCCGGTGAGGCGAAGATAGTCCAGGGTCTGCCTGTCGATGAAGAACATCGCGGCGGTGGCACCATATTCCGGCGCCATGTTGGAGATGGTGGCGCGATCGCCCAGGGTGAGCGCCGCCGCGCCCTCGCCGCGGAATTCGAGCCAGGCGCCCACCACTTTCGCGGCGCGCAGGAATTCGGTCAGCGCCAGCACGATGTCGGTGGCGGTGATGCCCGGCTGCGGACGCCCGGTGAGTTCGACGCCGATGATGTCGGGCAGGCGCATCCACGAGGCGCGGCCGAGCATCACGCTCTCCGCCTCCAGGCCACCCACGCCCACGGCGATCACGCCCAGCGCGTTCACGTGCGGCGTGTGGCTGTCGGTGCCCACGCAGGTATCGGGACAGGCCACGTCCTTGCCGTTCCCGTCGCACTGCACGCTGACCACCGGCGACATTTTCTCCAGGTTGATCTGGTGCATGATTCCGTTGCCCGGCGGGATCACGTCGACGTTCTCGAACGCGCGCCTGGTCCACTCGATGAAGTGGAAGCGGTCCTCGTTGCGGCGATCCTCGATCGCGCGGTTCTTGGTGAACGCGTCCGGGTCGAAGCCGCCGCATTCCACCGCCAGCGAGTGGTCGACGATCAGCTGCACCGGCACCACCGGATTCACCTTGGCCGGATCACCGCCGCGCTCGGCGATCGCATCGCGCAGGCCGGCCAGATCCACCAGCGCGGTCTGGCCGAGGATGTCGTGGCACACCACGCGCGCCGGGAACCACGGAAAATCGCGCTCGCGCCTGCGCTCGACGAGCTGCCTGAGCGACTCGGCGAGGATCGCCGGGTCGCAGCGGCGCACCAGGTTCTCGGCCAGCACGCGCGAGACATAGGGCAGCGTGTCGTAGGCACCCGGCCGGATCGCCTCCACCGCGGCACACGCGTCGAAATAGTCCAGCGACGTGCCAGTGAGGGATCGGCGATAGGCGGTATTCATGGACATCGGGAATCCTCGGGGTGAACGCTCGGCCGGCCGCGAGCCGACCACCAGCCCACGTGCGCCTCGCGAAGGTCGATCCTGCCCAGCGGACCTGGACGTTGCAGGCAAGCGGCAGCGCAAAACAGCTCCCCATTGTAGTGGCACCAGCCCCGCTCCTTGAGGGCCTGCGCTTGACGGGTACGCGTGACGGCCCCGAGAATGCCGGGCTACTGATCCCAAAGGGGAGTAGTTCCGGACGCCGGCCCATCGGGCGTCCGTGCGGTGGTCGTCATCACGAGCGGAACACCGCTCCGGTCACTGCAGCGGTCCTCCGCGAACGAGACTTTTGCGGTAATCACGGGGCTGCGTGCGGCCGTGGTTATTGCAATCGTCCCGCGCGCTGGAATCGAACCGCATGGATTTCCTCACCTCCGAATTCTTCTCCGGCCTGTTCGCCATCGTCCTGCTCGACCTCGTGCTGGCCGGCGACAACGCGATCGTGATCGCGCTGGCCGCGCGCAACCTGCCCGCGCGCCTGCAGAAGAAGGCCGTGTTCTGGGGCACCTTCGGCGCGGTCGCCGTGCGCGTGCTGCTGACCGGCGTGGTGGTCTATCTGCTCAAGCTGCCCGGCCTGATGCTGGCCGGAGGCCTGCTGCTGCTGCCAATCGCCTGGAAGCTGCTCAAGCACGAGGAGGAGAATCCCGACGTCAGCCCCGGCGACACCTTCTGGTCGGCGCTCAAGACCATCGTCGTTGCCGATGCCCTGATGGGCCTGGACAACGTGCTGGCCATCGCCGGCGCCTCGAAGGGACACATGGGGCTGGTGGTGCTGGGGCTTTTGATCAGCGTGCCGCTGGTGGTGTGGGGCAGCACGCTGATCCTGAGGCTGATCGGCCGCTTCCCGGTGATCATCTACGTCGGCGCCGGCGCGATCGCGTGGACGGCGGCGCGGATGATTGCGCACGACCACCTCATCGACGCCTGGTTCGATCCGCGACCCTGGGCGCGCTACGCACTGGACCTGCTGCTGGTGGTCGCCGTCTGCGGCGGCGGCTGGCTGGCCGAACGCCAGCGCCGCCGCCACGCGTGAGCCTCCGTCAGAAGCGGAAGTTCACGTACATCGAGGGGCCGTTCAACTTCATATCCAATCGGGCGGTGTAGTCGGTACGCCGCCAGTCGAGCTTGATCCGGCTGAAGTTGTATTCGGCCCCGAAGCCGACGTGCTCCCACGGCAGCCACTCCACGCCGAGTGCCGCGTTGTAGATGTGCCCGCTCAGCCGGCCGCCGTTCTTCTTCACGCCCGAGGCATCGATGTACATGCGCCACTGGTCGTTGAAGGAGTGGCGCCAGCCGAGCTGGAGCATCGGAGCCCAGGCACTGTCCTTGCTGCCGGTATCGACCGAGGCGGTCATTGTACCGTCCGGCAGGCCGGTGATCGCGCCCGGCCCGCTCAGGCGGGTATCGATCTGGTACCAGGCGCCACCCAGACCCACGCCGAAGGCATCGTTGCCCTGGCCAAACCACCATCGCCAGGCGACGCTGCCGAAATCAAAATCGAGCTTGGCACGCACGTTCGCGTTGGCCGCATAATCGACGCCGCCATAGCTGATATCCCGCACCAGCGAGGCAGTGCGGCTGCGATCGATGCTGTAGTAGTCCAGCGCCAGGCCCTGGTGGTCGCCGATGAGGAAGTCGGCGCGGGCACGCGGCACGGTCTCGTGATCCTTGAAGCCGAGATCGTCCTCGAGGTTGAAGGTGCCGGTGGCAAGTCCGCCGTTGTCGCTCGCACCGATGTCGGTATCGACGTTGGCGTAATAGCCGCCGATGCGGAACGAGGCGCGATCGAGCGCCGGCGAGGGAGAGTCGCTTTGCGCAAACGACGCCGAGCTCCATGCGGCGAGGGGAAGCAGCGAAAGCAGCGCGATACGCAGCGACGGGGAACGGGAGAAGCGAAGGGACATGACAACGGCTCCATGCACAGGCTGGCGAGTGGGAGCCGCGAGGTTGAGGAAACGTGCGTGCAGTCTGCGTCGATGAGCTGCGATGAGCCGCTCACGCATGGGCTGCGGAGCGCCCGCATGCATGCATGCGGGCGCTCCGCAGCCGCATGGTCAGCGCTTGTCGATCGGCACGTAGGTCTGGTCTTCCGGACCGGTGTAGTTCGCGCTGGGGCGGATGATCTTGCCGTCCTGGCGCTGCTCGATCACGTGTGCGCACCAGCCGGAAGTGCGGGCGATCACGAACAGCGGCGTGAACATGGCGGTCGGCACGCCCATCATGTGGTACGCACTGGCCGAGTACCAGTCGAGGTTGGGGAACATCTTCTTGATCTCGGCCATCACGTTCTCGATCCGCTCGGAGACGTCGAACAGGGTCGGATTGCCGCCCTCGGTGCAGAGCTTGCGCGAGATCTCCTTGATGATCTCGTTGCGCGGATCGGACACCGTGTACACCGGATGGCCGAAGCCGATGATGATCTCCTTGCGCTCGACACGGGCACGGATGTCCGCCTCGGCCTCGGCCGCGCTGCGGTAGCGCGCGATGATCTCCATCGCCACCTCGTTGGCGCCGCCGTGCTTGGGACCGCGCAGCGCGCCGATCGCGCCGGTGATCGCCGAGTACATGTCCGAACCAGTGCCGGCGATCACGCGGGCGGCGAAGGTGGAGGCGTTGAACTCGTGCTCGGCATACAGCACCAGCGACCTGTCCAGCGAGTGCGCGTGCAGGTCGCTGGGCTTCCTGCCGTGCAGCAGATGCAGGAAGTGCGCGGCAATCGAGTCGTCGTCGGTCTGCGTCTCGATGCGCTTGCCGTTGTGGCTGAAGTGGTACCAGTACAGCAGCATCGAGCCGAAGCTGGCCATCAGGCGATCGGCGATGTCGCGCGCGCCGGCCAGGTTGTGGTCCTCCTTCTCCGGCAGCACCGTGCCGAGCATTGAGCAGCCGGTGCGCAGCACATCCATCGGATGGGTGGACGCTGGCAGCAGTTCCAGCGCGCCCTTCACCGGCGCCGGCAGGCCGCGCAGGCGCTTCAGGCGGGCCTTGTAGTTCTGCAGTTCGGTCCAGTTCGGCAGCACGCCGTACACCAGCAGGTGCGCCACTTCTTCGAAGCAGCCCTTGGCTGCCAGGTCGTGGATGTCGTAGCCGCGGTAGTGCAGGTCGTTGCCGCTGCGGCCGACCGTGCACAGCGCGGTGTTGCCCGCGGCGACGCCGGACAGTGCCACGGATTTCTTGGCCTTGGGAAGGGCTTGCTCACTCATGGATGTCTCCTGTGATGCAGGGAATTCGAACGGTGGAACGGCGTATTGATCTGTAGGAGCGCACCCTGTGCGCGAATGCTCTTGCTCCTGATCGACAGCAAAGCCAAGAGCATTCGCGCACAGGGTGCGCTCCTACACGTGGCCGGGGTCAGTCCTTCTTGGCGAACAGCGCGTCGAGCTTGTCTTCGTAGGCGTGGTAGCCGAGGAAGTCGTACAGCTCGGCGCGCGTCTGCAACGCATCGATGAGGTTCTTCTGGGTGCCCTCGCGGCGCACCGTCTCATAGAAATTCAGCGCCGCCTTGTTCATGGCGCGGTAGGCGCCGCAGCAGTACAGCGCAATGTCCACGTTGGCCGAGCGCAGTTCGCCGGTGGTGAAGAACGGGGTGGAGCCGAACTCGGTGAGATTGGCCAGGATCGGCACCTGCACCGCCGCCTTGAACTTGCGGTAGTCGTCCAGCGTCTGCATCGCCTCGGGGAAGATCATGTCCGCGCCGGCCTCGACGTACGCGCAGGCGCGGTCGATCGCCGCGTCGGTGCCTTCCGTCGCCGCCGCGTCGGTGCGCGCCATGATCACGAAATCGGCATCGGTGCGCGCGTCCACGGCGGCCTTCACGCGGTCGACCATCTCCTCCTTCGACACCACTTCCTTGCCCGGACGATGACCGCAGCGCTTCTGCCCGACCTGGTCCTCGATGTGCACGGCGGCCGCACCCACGTTGATGAACGAGCGGATCGTGCGCGCGATGTTGAAGGCGCCTCCCCAGCCGGTGTCGATGTCCACCAGCAGCGGCATGCCGGTGGCGTCGACGATGCGGCGCGCGTCGGTAAGCACGTCCTCCATCGTGCTGATGCCGAGATCCGGCATGCCCAGCGAGTTGGCCGCCACGCCGCCGCCGGACAGGTACAGCGCCTTGTAGCCCACCCGCCTGGCCATCAGGCCGGCGTAGGCGGTGATGGCGCCCATGACCTGCAGCGGCCGCTCCTCCGTCACTGCGGTGCGGAAACGCGCCCCTGGAGATGTCTGCTGCCGCGTCATACCGCCTCCACGCAAAATGGGCATTTTAGCGCACGTGGCGGCGTCTGCCGGGATGACGCGGAGGCATCCACCCCGTACATTCGTCGCATGAGCGCATCAGGATCTCTCGCCACGCGCATTCTCTGGGGCCTGGCCATCGGCGTACTTGCCGCCATCGCGACCCTGATCGCCGGCCGCTGAATGCCGGGCATCCTGATCCTCATGCGGCAAGTATCCGCGGCCGTGTTCGACCCGCTGGGACAGGTCTTCCTGCGGCTGTCGTTCTTCGTGGTACTCCCGCTGGTGGCTCCTGGCGGTGCCGTGGCCTGGTGGGCATCCCGGGCGGTTCGCTGCCGTTGATCGCCGGGCTGCTCGCCACTTTCAACGTCCCGCCCGAAGGCATCGGCATCGTGCTCGGCGCGGACCGCATCCTGGACATGCTGCGCACCACGGTCAACGTCGGCGGCGACATCGTCACCGCCACGGTCGTGGATGCGCACCTGCGCCCCGGCGAGCCGGCGGCGCATTGATGTCCGGACGGGTTGCCTTCCTCCCGCACCGCCCCGACCTCGGGGCAGTGCGGCGCGGCCATCGATAGCCACCATCAATCAACACGATGAAGACAATCGATTTGCTGTACTGCACATCAAGTCCGTAAGCTGCTTGCATTCGCTCGGGCGGGCCTTTGCCGACGCTCGAACCATCCACCCACCCACCACAGGAAGCTGCAATGTCCCTGATCAACACCGAAATCAAGCCGTTCAAGGCGAACGCATACAAAAACGGCCAGTTCATCGAAGTCACCGACGCCGACCTGAAGGGCAAGTGGTCCGTCGTGATCTTCATGCCCGCCGCCTTCACCTTCAACTGCCCGACCGAAGTCGAGGACGCTGCCGAGCACTACGCCGAATTCCAGAAGGTCGGTGCCGAGGTATACGTCGTCACCACCGACACCCACTTCTCGCACAAGGTGTGGCACGAGACCTCGCCGGCCGTGGGCAAGGCCAAGTTCGCCCTGGTCGGCGATCCGACCCACCAGCTGACCCGCGCGTTCGACGTGCACATCGACGAGGAAGGCCTGGCCCTGCGCGGCACCTTCATCATCAATCCGGAAGGCGTGATCAAGACGCTGGAGATCCACGACAACGCGATCGCCCGCGACGTCACCGAAACCCTGCGCAAGCTCAAGGCCGCCCAGTACGTCGCCGCCCATCCGAACGAGGTATGCCCGGCCAAGTGGAAGGAAGGCGAGAAGACCATCGCGCCATCGCTGGATCTGGTCGGCAAGATCTGAACCCGGCCGTTCGCGCGCGCATCGCTCGCGATGCGCGCGCTGTCCGGACGCCCTTTCCGGGCCTCATGACTCATTGCATACGTGAGTCGTCGCCCCAGCGAAAGCTGGGGTCCAGTGACTGGTCCAGCTCCCCGAGGCACTGGATCCAGCGTTCGCTGGAATGACGGGCTTCGGCTCTTGCGAAGCCACGAATCATCGATCGGACGACGCCCGGAATTTCCCCGTGGCGCTCGCCGGATTCACCCCATCACCCCGGGATACCGCCATGTTGGACGCCAATCTCCCCGCCCAGTTGAAGGCCTATCTCGAGAAGGTCACGCAGCCGATCGAGATCGTCGAGTCGCTCGACGATGGCGCCAAGTCGGCCGAGCTGCACGAGCTGCTCGAGGAAATCACCGCGCTCTCGGACCAGATCACCCTGGTGCGCCGCGACGACGACGCGCGCAAGCCCTCCTTCGCGATCAACCGCGTGGGCACGGACATCGGCGTGCGCTTCGCCGGCATCCCGATGGGCCACGAATTCACCTCGCTCGTGCTCGCCCTGCTGCAGGTCGGCGGTCATCCCTCCAAGGCCACGCAGGACGTGATCGAGCAGGTGCGCAACCTCGATGGTGACTACACCTTCGAAACCTATTTCTCGCAGTCCTGCCAGAACTGCCCGGACGTGGTGCAGGCGCTCAACCTGATGAGCGTACTGAACCCGAAGATCAAGCACGTCGCCATCGATGGCGCGCTGTTCCAGGACGAGGTGGAAGCCCGCCAGGTGATGTCGGTGCCCACCGTCTACCTCAACGGCGAGCTGTTCGACCAAGGCCGCATGAGCCTGGAGCAGATCGTCGCCAGGCTCGACACCGGCGCCGCCAGGCGCGACGCCGAGAAGCTCAGGACCAAGGACGCGTTCGACGTGCTGATCGTCGGCGGCGGCCCGGCCGGCGCGGCGGCGGCGATCTACAGCGCGCGCAAGGGCATCCGCACCGGCGTGGCGGCCGAGCGCTTCGGCGGCCAGGTGCTGGACACCATGGGCATCGAGAACCTGATCTCGGCGCCGCACACCGAGGGTCCGAAGCTCGCCGCCGCGCTGGAGCAGAACGTGCGCGAGCACGAGGTCGACATCATGAATCTGCAGCGCGCCGAGAAGCTGATCCCGGCCAGCAACGCCAGCGGCGCCCTGGTGCAGGTGCAGCTGGCCAACGGCGCGACGCTGAAGTCCAGGACCGTGATCCTCTCCACCGGCGCGCGCTGGCGGCAGATGAACGTGCCTGGCGAGGACAAATACCGCAACAAGGGCGTGGCCTATTGCCCGCACTGCGACGGCCCGCTGTTCAAGGGCAAGCGCGTGGCGGTGATTGGCGGCGGCAACTCCGGGGTGGAGGCGGCGATCGACCTGGCCGGCATCGTCAGCCACGTCACGCTGATCGAGTTCGACAGCCAGCTGCGTGCCGACGAGGTCCTGCAGCGCAAGCTGCGCAGCCTGCCGAACGTGGCGATCGAGCTGAACGCACAGACCACCGAGGTGCTCGGCGACGGACAGAAGGTCAACGGCCTGGTCTACAGGGACCGCGTCAGCGGCAACACGCATACGGTCGAGCTGGAAGGCATCTTCGTGCAGATCGGCCTGCTGCCGAACACCGAGTGGCTGAAGGGCACAGTGGAACTGTCGGCGCGCGGCGAGATCGTGATCAACGATCGCGGCGAGACCTCGCTGCCGGGCGTATTCGCCGCCGGCGACGCCACCACGGTGCCGTACAAGCAGATCGTCATCGCGATGGGTGCCGGCTCCACCGCCGCGCTGAGCGCATTCGATCACCTGATGCGGCTGCCGGTAGCAGCGAAGCCAGAAGCGGTGGCGGCCTGAGCGCGGCCGCCGGCATCCACACCCTGCTGTAGGAGCGCACCCTGTGCGCGAACGCTCTTGGTTTTGATGTCGATCACGGGCAAAAGCATTCGCGCACAGGGTGCGCTCCTACGACAAATCGTCAGCCCAGATCCGGCCCACGCTCCAGCGCCTTGCGCACCTCGTCGAGCGACGACGGATCGTCCAGCGTGGACAGGTCGCCCGGATCGGTCTCCTGCACCAGCGCCTGCAACGAGCGGCGCAACAGCTTGCCCGAGCGCGTCTTGGGCAGCGCGTTCACCACGTAGATCCGGGCCGGCCTGGCCACCGCGCCGAGCTGGTCGGTCACCGCCTGTCGCATGCCGCGCGCCACGTCCTGCGTGGACGCGGTCACGCCCTGCTTGAGCGTGGCGAACACCACCGGCACCTGGCCCTTGAGCTCGTCCTTCATGCCGATTACCGCGGCCTCGGCCACCGAGGCGTGGGTGGCGACGGATTCCTCGATCTCGCGCGTGCCCAGGCGATGCCCGGCCACGTTGATCACGTCGTCGGTGCGTCCGAGGATGTTGGTGTAGCCGTCGGCGTCGCGGATCGCCCAGTCCAGCGAGCTGTACAGCAGTTCCTTGAAGTGGCTGAAGTAGCTGTTGACGTAGCGGTCGTCGTCGCGCCACACGGTGGTGAGGCAGCCCGGTGGCAGCGGCGGCACGAACACCAGCACGCCCTTCTCGCCGGCCGCGGCTTCCTCGCCGGTGACCTCGTTGATCACCTTCATCCGGTAGCCGGGCGCCGGCAGCCCGGGCGAACCCCACTTCACCGGTTTCAATTCCAGCCCCGGCATCAGGGTGAGCGCCGGCCAACCGGTTTCGGTCTGCCAGTAGTTGTCGATCACCGGCACGCCCAGGCCCTCGGTGATCCATTGCGCGGTGGGCTCGTCCAGCGGCTCGCCGGCGAGGAACAGCCACTTCAGGCTGGAGAGATCGGCGTTCTTCAACCAAGAGGCATCCTGCTTCTTCAGCACACGGATGCCGGTGGGCGAGGAGAACATGGTGCGCACCCGGTACTTCTCGCACAGCCGCCACCAGATGCCCGGATCGGGCCGCGTCGGCAGCCCTTCGTACAGCAGCGAGGTGGCGCCGCCGATCAGCGGCCCGTACACGTTGTACGAATGCCCCACCGCCCAGCCCACGTCGGAGGTGGAAAACATCACCTGCCCCGGCGCGATGTCGAACACCAGGCGCGTGGACATCGCCATCGCCACCGCGTAGCCGCCCACGTCGCGCTGGATGCCCTTGGGCTTGCCGGTGGTGCCGGAGGTGTAGAGCAGGTAGCTGGGCTCGTTCGATTCCAGCCACTGGACCGGCACCTCGTCGTTCATGTGCTCGGCGCGCAGGCGGGCGTAGTCCACGTCGCGACCTTCGACGCGGTGCAGGTCCGGGTCCAGTCCGCGGCTGACGATCAGCACGTGCGGCGGCGGCGCCTTGGCTTCGGCCAGCGCCGTATCCACCAGCGGCTTGTAAGGAATCACCTTGCCGCTGCGCATGCCGGCATCGGCGCAGATCAGCAGCTTCGGCTCAGCGTCGTCGATGCGCAGCGCCAGGTTGTGCGCCGCGAAGCCGCCGAACACCACCGAGTGGATCGCGCCGATGCGCGCGCACGCCAGCATCGCGTACACCGCCTCGGCCATGTTGGGCATGTAGATCACCACGCGATCGCCGCGACCCACGCCCAGCCCCTTGAGGATGCCGGCAAAGCGGTTCACCTCGCGGTACAGGACGCGATAGGTGATCTCCTCGGTGACGCCTGTCTCGGTGGAAATCGCCACCAGCGCCAACTGCTCGCCACGCTCGGCCAGATGCCGGTCCACCGCGTTGTAGCAGAGGTTGGTGGTGCCGCCGACGAACCACTGGCGGAACGGCAGCTTCGAGGCGTCGAGGATCTTCCGCGGCGGCGTCTCCCAGTGGATCAGCCGCGCCTGCTCGCCCCAGAACCGCTCCGGCTCCTCGATCGACTGCCGGTAGAACTCATCGTAGCCCATGGCTCACTCCGCATGCGGAACGTCCGTTCAACCATATACCAGCCGCCATCCACCGCATGACAAGACTTTGGTCGGAAGCGGAGCGACGAGTCATGGCACCACCTGCGGCCCTCTGTCCTGGCTAACCGATACGTCGGCCATGCCGCCGATCCAACTGGCCACACTTGGCCATCGCCATGCGGGCCATCGTCGCCACCCTGTTGACCCTCACGTAACGTAAGCCCTTAACGTGGCTGCCACGCGGGACGAATGGAGGAATGGGCGATGCTGCTGACGGTGGGCGAACTGGCGAAGCGGTGCGGGCTGACCGTGCGTACCCTGCACCACTACGACGCGATCGGCCTGCTCCGCCCGTCCTCGCGCTCCGGTGCCGGCTATCGGCTCTATGGTCAGGCGGACATCGAGCGCCTGCACCGCATCCAGGCCCTGCGTCAGCTGGGCCTGCCGCTGGCCGACATCGGACACGCCCTGTCCGGACCGCAACCGCCGCTGGCCGGGGTGGTGGACCGCCAGATCGCGCAGCTCGACCGCGATCTGGCCGACGCCACCCGCCTGCGCGAACGGCTGGTGCACCTGCACGCGCAGTTGTCGTCCGGACAGCCCCTCGACCTGGCCGACTGGCTGGATACGCTGGAGCTGATGACGATGTACGAGAAGTATTTCACCGCCGAGGAACTGAAGACCCTGCCGCTGCACACCGACCCGGACGTGTTGCCGGCCTGGAGCGCGCTGGTGACCGCCGTACAGTCGACGATGGATCGTGGCGCCACGCCCGATGACGCCGACGCGCAGCAACTCGCCCTGCAGTGGATGGAAATGGTCGGCCGCGGCACCGGCAACAACCCGGCCTTCCTGCTGCGGCTGCACGCAATGAATGAGGCCGAGCCGGAACTGCGCGAACGCAGCGGGATCACGCCCGAACTGCAGCAATTCGTGGAGCAGTCGGTAGTGACCGCACGCCTGGCGATCTTCGCCCGCCACCTGGATGCGCACGAGATGGAACGCATGCGCGCCCACTACGGCAGGCAGATGTACGCCTGGCCCCAGCTCATCGCCGAACTGCGCGCAGCCCGCACCGACGGCGTGCAGGATGCGGAATCGGTGCGCATCGCATGCCGACCCGCAGGTCAGCCCCCGCCGCCCGTCCATCGCTGATCGATCGCCGCCTTCACCGCGACGTCGAGATCGGCGGGAGACGCATCCTGCATCTGCTCGAGCTGACCGTTGCGCATGCCGCAGAAGTCGCCGCCCTTGCGGAACGTCGCCGTCCAGACCACGCGACCGCGCGTCCCCAGCTCGTAGTTCCCTTCATACGACACCGCATTGCTGGTCTTGCCGGATACGGCGGTCATGACGATGCTCATCGGAATAAGGGAATCAGCAGCATAGTCCTGCGGTTGCGGCGATGAGTGTGAAAGGGTGGTGAGTCGGGCGGAACGTCGCGAACATCAGGCAAACGCTGCTCCGACCGAAGCGACCGAGACGACCGAAGAGCGAATCGAGTAGGGCGCAGAACCTGGGTTCTACCGGTGGTGCCAGTCCGACCGCGAGCGGGCCAGGCCATCCAAGACAGCGAGCCGGTGAATGACGCGATGCGAAGCGAGCCGGCACCGGGACCCTTCGGGAGTCGAGCGGGGCGGGACGACAAGGCCCGCAGGGGAACGGGCAGGACGCCCGTTCCTTTTCGCCAGGACAGGAGTCCTGTCGAAAAGCCCGGCCCGCCCCGCGTGCCTGTAGCGCCGCAGGCGCGTAGGGACGACGCACGCAGGGTGCCGTTCTCTTTGGTTACTTTCTCTGACTCCGGGCATCCTGCCCTCCGCCCTTCGGGCCAGCTTCGCTGTTCGCCCGCGCTCCAAGCGCGGTCGTGGGCAAGCAAGAGAAAGTGACTCGGCGGCCGAAGGGCGTCGAAACCGCTTTTCACCGACAACAAATGTGCACACCCATGCTGCCGCCGCTTCGCCGATGCGAGGCGAAGGCACTGGATCCCGGCCTTCGCCGGGATGACGTTGCGGTGGGGCCATGCACCGGGGTACGACCGAGCAAAAGAGAAAGGGCGGCCGAAGCCGCCCCTCCCATCAAGCCGAATCGAACCGGCTTACTTCTTCGCGAACAAATGCTCGACGCCGGTGCGCTCCTCGCGCAACTCCTTGTCGGTCGCGTCCATCCGCGCACGCGAGAAATCATTGATCTCCAGCCCCTGCACGATCGCGTACTTGCCGTTCTTGATGGTCACCGGATAGCCGTAGATCACGCCCGGGGCGATGCCGTAGGAGCCGTCCGACGGGATGCCCATCGAGACCCAGTCGCCTTCGGCGGTGCCCAGCGCCCACGAGCGCATGTGGTCGATCGCGGCCGAGGCGGCCGAGGCGGCCGACGAGGCGCCGCGCGCCTTGATGATCGCGGCGCCGCGCTGCTGCACGGTCGGGATGAACTCGCTCTCGTACCAGCTCTGCTCGACCAGGCTCAGCGCCGGCTTGCCGTCGACGGTGGCGTGGTGGATGTCCGGGTACTGGGTGGAGCTGTGGTTGCCCCAGATGATCATCTGCTTGATGTCGGTGTTGTGCTTGCCGGTCTTCTCAGCCAGCTGGCTCAGCGCGCGGTTGTGGTCCAGGCGCACCATCGCGGTGAAGCAGTTCGGGTCCAGGTCCGGCGCGTTCTGCTGGGCGATCAGGGCGTTGGTGTTGGCCGGGTTGCCGACCACCAGCACCTTCACGTCGCGCCTGGCGTGGTCGTTCAGCGCCTTGCCCTGGGGGGCGAAGATGGCGCCGTTGGCTTCCAGCAGATCCTTGCGCTCCATGCCCGGGCCGCGCGGACGCGCGCCGACCAGCAGCGCGTAGTCGACGTCCCTGAAGGCGACGTTGACGTCGTCGGTGGCCACCGTGCCGGCCAGCAGCGGAAAGGCGCAGTCGTTGAGCTCCATCACCACGCCCTGCAGGGCGGGCAGCGCCGGGGGGATTTCCAGCATGTGCAGGATCACCGGCTGGTCCGGACCGAGCATGTCGCCGGCGGCAATACGAAACAGCAGGGCGTAGCCGATCTGGCCGGCGGCGCCGGTGACGGCAACTCGAACGGGGGCTTTCATGGTGGGACTCCTTCAGTGAGGTGGGTTCGTCGTAGGAGCGCACCCTGTGCGCGAATGCTTTTGCTCCTGATCGGCATCAAAGCCAAAAGCGATCGCGCACAGGGTGCGCTCCTACAGGGGGCTTCAGGTGAGTTCGGCGAAGAATTGGGTAATGCGATCCAGGCCCGGCTGCAATTGGGCCGTCGGGCAGGTGTAGGAGATACGCATGGCGCGCGGCTCGCCGAAGGCCGAGCCCGGCACGCAGGCCACGCCCTTGGCTTCCAGCAGCGCGGCGCAGAAGCTCACGTCGTCGGTGATGGCCAGCTCGCCGTGGCGCTTGCCGAACGCGCAGGAAATGTCCGGGAACGCGTAGAACGCGCCCTGCGGCCGCGGGCAGACCACGCCGGGAATCGCGTTCAGCGCGGCCATCACGGTGTCGCGCTTGGCGGCGAACTCGGCGCACTTGGCCTGCGGCACATCCTGCGGCCCGCTGAGCGCGGCCACCGCGGCGGCGGTGATCACTTCCGGGATACTGGTGATGTGGTTGGAGTTGAGCGTGGTGACGGCTCTCGCCACCGACTCCGGCGCGGCGACGAAACCCACGCGCCAGCCCGGCATGCCGTAGGTCTTGGACAGCGAGTCGACGAACACCAGGCGATCCTTCAGCTCCGGCTTGGCGTGCACGAAGTTGTGGTAGCCGATGCCGTCGAACACCATCGAGTGGTAGATGTCGTCGGTGATGATCCAGGTGTCCGGATACTTCACCAGCACGTCGGCGAGCGCGGCGATTTCCTCGCGCGTGTAGACCATGCCCGTCGGGTTGGACGGGTTGTTGAACAGGAACACCTTCGGCTTGCGCTGGAGCGCTTGTTCCAGCTGCGCGGGCACCAGCTTGTAGTGCTGCTCCGGGCCGCAGGGCAGGATGTTCGCCTTGGCCCCGACGATGTCGGCGATATCGCGGTAGGTGGTCCAGAACGGCGCGGCGAAGCAGATCTCGTCGCCTTCGTCGAGCATCGCCTCGGCCAGGTTGTACAGCACCTGCTTGGCGCCGATGCCGATGGAGAGGTTCGCGCGACCGTAGCCGGTGAGGCCCAACGCCTCGATGTGCTGCAGGAACGCATCCAGCAGCGCCTCGGCGCCGCGGTTGCTGCCGTACTGGCCCGAATCCCGCTCAAGCGACTCGCGAGCCGCGGCGTATACGTGCTCGCCGGGCAGGAAGTTCGGCACGCCGATGGAGAAACTGATCACGTCGCGGCCGGCCGCCTTGAGCTGCCTGGCTTTCTCGGCGATCAGCATGATCGCGCTGGGCTTGGCGCGACCGACGCGCCGGGCGAGCTGGGGCATGGTGTCCTCGAGGGGATTTCCGGTCAGCAAACCGGCGAAGTTTACCACGCGCCTGCCGCTGGCCGATCGGGGCCACCCACGGGGCCCACCCACCCAGGTCGTAATCGGGGCAGGATGCACGGCGTGCCGCCATCGCGACGCGCGATGCCCCGAACGACAACGGCCGCCCGGAAGCTGACGCTCAGCCGCGCGCGTCGAGAATCGCGTTCCACCCTTTCACGCGCTCGGCCTGCGCGGCGAGCAGCGCGTCGACGTCGCCTTCCACGATGACCTTCTCGATGGTATCGCCCTGGCGGATCGCGTCGACCACCTTCTGGTCGTCCGCGCCCAGCACTTCGCCGAACACGCTGTGCTTGCCGTCCAGCCACGGCGTGGCGCCGTGGGTGATGAAGAACTGGCTGCCGTTGGTGCGCGGACCGGCATTGGCCATCGACAGCACGCCCGGCTTGTCGTGGCGCAGCGACGGGTTGAACTCGTCCTCGAACTTGTAGCCCGGGCCGCCGGTGCCGGTGCCCTGGGGGCAGCCGCCCTGGATCATGAAGTCGCTGATCACGCGGTGGAACGACAGGCCGTCATAGTAGCCGCGCCGGGCCAGGTTGACGAAGCTCGCCACCGTCACCGGAGTCTTGTCGTCGTGCAGGCGCAGGTGGATCGGGCCGCGGTTGGTCTGGAAGGTAACGTGGATGGTCATCGCAAAATCCTTGGGGCTCGTGACGCGCTGCCGTGGCGGCCACGGCGGCAAGGGGCCGGCAAGGATAACGCAGCCGGCCGGGTCGACGCGCGATCGGGCCGGCCGGGCGAAGGGGCGTTTCAGGGCAGACCGAGCAGCTGCCGGCTCAGCGCCACCTCGCCGCGCGGCCGCGCCGCCGGGGTCGGCAGTTCGCGTGGCCACGGCGTACCCTCGAACAGGTGCGACCACAGCCGGTCCAGCGCCGCGTAGCCGTAGGGCATCAGCGGCACGTGCGCGGCGCCGAAGCCGGGCACGGCGAGAAAGGCGTCGAAGTGCTGCGCGTACGGCACGCGCCAGTACAGCGGCGCACGTCCCGCGTCGCGTAGCCAGGCCACGTAGGGCTCGGAGGTGAAGGCGGTGGGCAGCAGGCCGTCGCTGGCCCCGTGCAGCACCCACAGCGGCAGGTCGGCCCGCGGCAGCCGGGTCGCGGTGGCGGCAATGCTGGCACGCAGGGCGTGCGCGTCGGCGTCGTCACCGGTCCACAGCCGGCGCAGGCAATCGAGGCCGGCGAAGGTGGGATCGTCGCCGTGGTCCATGCCGCTGCGCAGCGCGATGCCGTTGCCCGGTGGAATGCCCGAGCCGTCCGCCCACCACGCCGCGCGCGTGGCCGGGTCGGCCGGCGCCGGATGGTTGTCCTTGTCGATGGATACGTAATGGAAACCGCACGGCATGTCGGCCGCGCCGCGCCGCAGGTACGAGGAGGCGTAGCCGGCCACGATCACCCGCCACAGGTCGAACGCGGTGGTGCTGGCCGCGGTGGCGATCGCCTCGTCGGTCCAGCCGTGCGCGCGCAGCCGCTCGTAAGCGGCCTCGCCCTGCGCCGCCAGCGTGCCGCCGGCGAGACGTCCCTGCGCGTGCAGGGTCTTGCAGCGCTGCGCGTGCGCCGGGGGCATCGTACCGTCCGGCGCGCGGGCGAACGGCACCCTGGTGAAGCGCGGCGTGGTCAGCGCGCACGGCAGCCAGATCGCCGCCTCGGTGGCGTAGTCGTACATCGGCCGGCCGTGGCCGGGCACGTACACGTTGGGCTCCAGCGCCACCACGCCGGCGAACAGGTGATCGTCGTCCAGGCCGGCGGCCTGCAGCACCGCGCCGCCGCCGTTGGACAGGCCGGTGGCGATGATCTTCGTGTTCTGCGCGGTGAATGGCGCCTGCTCGGGGAACGCGCGATCGAGCATGGCCAGGCCGAACTGCGCCGCCTGGATCACGTCGCGGCCCCAATCGGCCTCCGGGTTGTCGCCCGAGTGCATCTGCTTGACCGCGATGCCGGCATCGGCGGCGGCGGGCCCGGGCTCGAACTCCAGCATCGCCTCGCCGCGCCTGGCGCGCGTACCGTCCAGTTGCACGCCGCTGTCGTCGGCGTAGTCGAAATAACCCGCGCCGGTGCCCTTGTCGGTGTAGGCCACCGCGCAGCCCTTGGGCAGGCCCCATGCGCCGGCCAGCGAGATCGCGCCGTACACGCCGCGCGAACCGGACGACGGCGCCACCACCAGGCAGCGATGCGCGGCGTCGAACGCATCGGGCACCTGCAGCAGCACGCGATGCGGCTGGCTGGCGCCGGGCACCCGCGCGAAGGCCTGGAACTCGCGGCCGGGCACGTCCGGCACGGCGCCGTAGACGGTGCCATAACCGCCCAGCGGACCGAGATCGGCGATGCCCTTCCAGCTGGTCTGGATGGCGCGCCGGCGCAGTTCTGCCGGCGTGGGATGCAGCGGCTCGGCGATCGGCGACGGCGCACCGGCAAGCCCTGCCAGACCGAGGCCGGCGCTGAGCAGATCGTCGTGATCGCGATGTTCGGTGACGCGCACATCGCTGACCAGGAAATCGGGGCGGGACATCACCACCTCCGGTCGGGGTGAGGACATGGCGCAGCCCGTCAGGGTCAACGCCAGCCACGGCAGGCAGATCAGGCGCAGTTTCATCGGCCCACCATAGCCTTCGCGCCGACCGGTGCCATCGTACGAAAGTCCATGCGCGCATGGTTGCACCGCAACATGCGTGCGACGGAAGGGTCAGTCCGGCCGGGTGCCGCCCAGCTTCTGCGGCAGCGCCTCCATCAACGGCTTGATCAGGTCCAGCGGCAGCGGGAACACGATGGTCGACGACTTGCCGCTGGCCGACATGTCCGCCAGCGTCTGCAGGTAGCGCAGTTGCAGCGCCTGCGGCTGCTGCGACAGCATCGCCGCCGCATCGCGCAGCTTCTCCGCCGCCTGCATCTCGCCCTCGGCGTGGATCACCTTGGCACGGCGCTCACGTTCGGCCTCGGCCTGGCGGGCGATCGCGCGCACCATGGTCTCGTTGAGGTCGACGTCCTTGATCTCCACGTTGGCCACCTTGATGCCCCACGGATCGGTCGCCTCGTCGAGGATGCCCTGCAGGGTCTGGTTGATCGACTCGCGCTGCGAGAGGATCTCGTCCAGCTCGTGCTGGCCCAGCACCGAGCGCAGGCGCGTCTGCGCCAGCTGGCTGGTCGCCTGGTAGAAGTCCGCCACCTGCAGCACCGCCTTGTCCGGCTCGACCACGCGGAAATACACCACCGCGTTGACCCGCACCGACACGTTGTCGCGCGAGATCACGTCCTGCGGCGGCACGTCCATCACCGTGATGCGCAGATCCACCCGCAGCATGCGCTGCACCAGCGGCACCAGCAGCACCAGGCCCGGCCCCTTGGTACCGGTGAAGCGGCCCAGCGTCAGCACCACGCCGCGTTCATACTCGGGCAGTACCTTGACCGAGGAAAACAGCACGAACGCGGCCAGCACCACCAGTACACCCATGAATCCGAACATGTTCTTCTCCCTCGGCAACGGAATTTTCGGCGACGCCATCGCACGGGCGCGCGCCGCCGATCAGATCGGCTCCACCCACAGTAGCAGCCCCTGCCGGCGCAGCACCCGCACACGGGCGCCCGTCGGCAACGGTGTCGCCGCGCGCACGCGCCAGCGTTCGCCCAGCACCAGTGCCCAGCCCTCGGCGTCCGCATCCAGCGGCGCCAGCAACTCGCCCTGCGCACCGCGAAACAGCTCGTCGCCGCTGACCAGGTGCGAACGGCGCGATTTGAACACCAGCCACAGCACCAGCGCGATCAGCAGCGCCGCCGCGGTGGCGATGCCGGCGATCACGCCGATGTTGACCGCGTATCCCGGTGTTCCCGAATGCATCAGCATGATCGACCCCAGCACGAATGAAATGATGCCGCCCACGCCGAGCGCGCCGACGGTCGGCGTCAGTGCCTCGGCCACCAGCAGGCCGATGCCCAGCGCCATCAGCGCCAGCCCGGCGTAATTTACCGGCAGCCACTGCAGTGCATAGAACGCGACGAGCAGGCAGATCCCGCCGACCACACCGGGCAGGATCGCGCCCGGATGCGTCGCTTCCAGCAGCAGCCCGAAGATGCCCGCCAGCAGCAGCAGGTAGGCGATGGTGGGGTTGGTCACGACAGCCAGGAAGCGCGAGCGGGCATCGGGCGCGTAGTCGCGCACGGTGGCGCCGCGCAGGTGCAGCGTGAGCTCGCGCTCGCCCACGCGCACCACGCGACCGTCGGCCTTGCCCAGCAGTTCGCGCACATCGCCGGCCACGAAGTCGATCACCCCCTGCTGCGCCGCCTCGTCCGCCGTCAGCGTCGCCGCACCACGCACCGCCTGCTCCGCCCAGCGCGCATTGCGGCCGCGCAACTGGGCCAGCGAGCGGATATAGGCAATCGCATCATTGAGCACCTTGTTCGCTTCGGCATCCGTGCGCCCGCCCGGCGGCGCCGGCGACGCGGCACTGCCGGAAGCCGCCGGCGCGGCCGTCGGCAGCGGCATCGGGGTGCCGCCACCCAGCGCCACCGGCGTGGCCGCGCCCAGATGGGTGCCCGGCGCCATCGCGGCGATCTGCCCCGCATACAGGATGTAGGTTCCCGCCGAGGCCGCCCGCGCGCCGCCCGGCGCCACGTACACCAGCACCGGCAGCGGACTGGCCAGCATGTCGGCGATGATCCGGCGCATCGATCCGGACAGTCCGCCCGGCGTATCCAGCTGCAGCACGATGGCCGCCGACCCGTCAGCCACGGCCCGCGTGGCCGCGTCGTGGAAGTATTCCGCCGCGGCCGGGCCGATCGCGTCATCCAGGGAAATCCGCGCCACCGTGAGCCGGCTTGCCGGCGCCGGCGCGATGGCTTGCGCTGCCGCCACGGCAGCGAGCATCACGGTGCAAACCAGCAGCCACCGGGTCAGTCGTTGCAAGCTGCGTGTCATGGCGCCCCCGTTGGTCGCATGCGATGCACGCAGCGTAACCCCTGCCGTGTTCAGAAGGCGAAAGCGCGGCGGGCGTGACTGGCGGCGCTCGACGGCATCGACCGCCCCCGCTACCGTTCCATGGATGACCCGCCTGCTGATCGCCGACGACCACCCGCTGTTCCGCGCCGCCCTGCGCCAGGCGGCGGCCGCCAGCGTGGAGGACTGCACCGTGCTCGAAGCGGCCGACCTGCACGCGGCGCTGGAGCGCCTGCGCGCGGATGCCGACATCGACCTGGTGCTGCTCGACCTGCACATGCCCGGCAGCCAGGGCCTGTCCGGGCTGGCCGCGCTGCGCGGCCAGCATCCGGGCGTGGCGGTACTGGTGGTGTCCGCGCACGACGAGCCGCGGGTGATCCGCCGCGTGCTCGATCACGGCGCGGCCGGCTTCATTCCCAAGAGTGCCAGCCCGGCCGAGATCGGCGAGGCGATCCGCGCCGTGCTCGACTGCCGCCGCTGGCTGCCGCCGGCACTCGCGGCCGCCGTCGCCGCCCTGCCCGCCGACCCGGCCGACACCGATCTGGCCGGCCGGCTGGCCCGTCTCACCGAACAGCAGTACCGCGTGCTGGCCCTGCTCGCCGAGGGCCTGCTCAACAAGCAGATCGCCGATCGCCTGGCGATCCAGGAACGCACGGTGAAGGCGCACGTCACCGCGATCTTCGAGAAGCTCGGCGTGCGCAACCGCACCCAGGCCAGCGGAGTGCTGAAGTCGCTGGAACTGGGCGAGCCCGCGCGGGTCCTTTGATCCCGTTTGCAAGGAAATAATATCCCGTGGCCGACGCCGCCCGCACCGATACCGCCCTGCTGCTGATGGATCTGCAGCCGGGCATCCTCGCCAGCTACAGCGATGCCGACTACCTGCCGCGCATCGGCCGCGCCCTCGCTGCCGCTCGCGCCGCCCGGCTGCCGGTGATCTGGGTGCGCGTGGCGTTCCGCGACGGCTACCCGGAAGTCGCCGCCGACAACACGATCTTCTCCGGCATCCGCACCAGCGGCCGCCTGCTCGACACCCACCTGGACACGCGCATTCATCCGGAGCTCGATGTGCAGCCGCACGACGTGATCGTCACCAAGCGGCGCATCAGCGCATTCGCCGGCAGCGACCTGGACGTGGTGCTGCGTGCAGCTGGCGTGCGCCATCTGGTGCTGGCCGGCGTGTCGACCAGCGGCGTGGTGCTCTCCACGCTGCGCCTCGCCGCCGACCTCGACTATCGGCTCACCGTACTCTCCGACGGCTGCCTCGACGGCGACCCCGACGTTCATCGCGTGCTGATGGAGAAGGTGTTTCCGCGCCAGGCGACGGTGCAGACGATCAGGCACTGGACGACGCACATCGCTGCCTAGCAGCCCGAGCGAGTCATTGAAATGCCTCTACGAAGCGGCACACAGGGTGCGCTCCTGCAAAGGCCGCAGCCCGCGCTTCTGTAGGAGCCCACCCTGTGGACGAAAAGATGCGGCCGCAACGCGAAGAGCGTTCGCGCACAGGGTGCGCTCCTGCAAAGGCCGCAGCCCCACGCTTCTGTAGGAGCCCACCCTGTGGGCGAAAAGATGCGGCCGCAGCGCGAAGAGCGTTCGCGCACAGGGTGCGCTCCTACAACGCGCTCGCGGCCCGCTGCAGCACCTGGCGCAGCGCCAGCGGCTTGAGCGGCTTGTGCAGCACCGTGGCCCCCAGGTCCAGCAGGCGCTGGCGCAGCTCGCTGTCGCGATCGGCGGTGAGGATCACCGTGGGCACGTCGGCGTGCCGCTCGCGCAGGGCCGACCACACGTCGAGGCCGGTGCGGCCGGCGTCGAGGTGGTAGTCGAGAATCTGGATGTCCGGCCGCCACGGCGCGGCGATCGCCTGCTCGCCGTGGCGCGCGGCGTGCACTTCCCAGCCCCAGCCGGTGAGCAGGTGGGTGAGCGCGGCCAGCGCGGCCGGCTCGTTGTCCAGCACCAGCGCGCGGCCGGTCGCCAGCGGCTGCAGCGGCGCCGCGGCAGTCGTCGGCGCCTGCACCGGTCGCGCCAGCGGCACGTCGAGATGAAACACGCTGCCGCGGCCGGGCGTGGAGTGCAGGCCCAGCGGGTGATCGAGCAGCGCCGCCATGCGCTGGGCGATTGATAATCCGAGCCCCAGGCCTTGCCCGCCCGCCGCACTGCCGCGGCGGAACTCCTGGAAGATCAGCTGCTGCTCGTCCGGCGCGATGCCCGGCCCGGTATCCCACACCTCCACCCGCAGCGCGCCGCCGCGGCGGCGCACGCCCAGCAGCACGCGTCCGCGCTCGGCGTAGCGCAGGGCATTGGAGAGGAAGTTCTGCAGCACCCGGCGCAACAGCTGCGGGTCGGTGCGCACCCACGCGCGCGTGGCGATCGCCTCGAAGCGCACGCCGCGCTCGCGCGCGATGGCGCGGAACTCGGCGGCCAGCGGATCAAGCACCTCGGCCAGCGCCACCTCGCGCGGCTGCGGGTGCAGCCGGCCGCCCTCCAGGCGGGCAATGTCGAGCAGGCCGCCGAGCAGGCCCTCGGTAGCCGACAACGCGCCGTTGAGATGCTGCGCGGTGGCCGCATCGGCGCCGCGCTCGGTAAGCGCGTGGGCGAACAGCTGCGCGGCGTGCAGCGGCTGCATCAGGTCGTGGCTCACCGCGGCGAGGAAGCGGCTCTTCGCCTCGTTGGCGCGCTGCGCCTCGCTGGAAGCGGCGGCGAGTGCGCGGGTGCGCTCCTCCACGCGCAGCTCCAGCGTCTCGTTGATGCGCTTGAGCGCAGCCTCGGCCTGGCGGAATGCGGTGACGTCGGTGAAAGTGGCCACGAAGCCGCCGCCCGGCATCGGGTTGCCGCGGATCTCCACCACCGCGCCGTCCGGAAAGCGCCGCTCGGAAAGATGCCGGGTACCGGCGCGCATGTGCTGCAGGCGACGCTGCACGCGCGCCTCGCGCGTCTCTTCGTCGAGCACCTCGCCGACGATGCCCAACGTCACCGCGTAGCGCGTGAGGTCAGCCACCGGGCGGCCCACCTGCAGCAGCTCCGGCGGGTAGTCGAACAGGCTGGCGTAGCGCGCGTTCCACGCCACCAGCCGCAGCTCGGCGTCGACCACGCAGATGCCCTGGCTCATGTTTTCCAGCGCCGCCTCCAGCACGCGCTGGTTGAAGCGCAGGTCCTGCGCCGCCTCGCCGACGATGGCGGCGACGGTGTCGAGATCGCCCTGCCCCTGCCGATGCACCACTTCCAGCAGCAGCCGGGCGGAGGCCGCGCCGATCACCGCGGCCAGCTCGTGTTCCACCTCGGCCATGCGCGTGGCGCCGGCCAATCCGTGTGCCGGCGCCTGCGCGAACAGGTGCTCCACGCGCTCCGGCGGCAGGAAGCGCACCGCCAGCGCGCGCAGTTCGGCCAGACCCACGTCGCCCACGCCGGCGGCGCCGGTCGACTTGCCGAAGCGCGTACCGGCCACCCAGGCGATCACCGCCACGTTCGCCGCCAGACTCAGCACCACCGCGCGACCCAGCCGGCTCCATTCGGCCAGGCCGAGCAGGCGGTCCGGCGCCAGCCAGTCCTGTCCCAGCGGACCGGCCAGCAGCCACGCCGGTGCCTCGGGCAGCACCACCGGCAGCAGGATGTAGAACCACACCAGCGTGCCGGCGGCGAGCCCGGCCGCCACCGCGCGCGGCCCCAGCTGCGGCTTGTACATCGCCACCAGCAGCGCCGGCGCGAGCCCGGCCAGCGCGGAGAACGAGATCGCGCCGATGTCGGCCAGCGCGTCGTTGCGCGCCAGCACGCGGCTGTAGCCCCAGGCCAGCAGGATCACGAGGAGGATCGCCACGCGCCGCTGGTTGATCACCTCCCCGCGCAGGTCGCCGCGCTCGTCGCGTCCCCAGCCCGCGCGCACGCGCAGCGGCGCGATGAAGTGGTTCACCACCATCAGGCTCAGCGCCAGCGTGGCCACCACCACCATGCTGGTCGCCGCGCTCAGGCCACCGAGGAAGGCGACCAGCGCCAGGCCGTGGCGCCCCTGCGCCATCGGCAGCGCCAGCACGTACAGATCCGATGGCACGCCGCTCGGTCCCAGCCACGCATCGCCCAGCCGCGCCAGCGGCAGGATCGGCAGCGAGATCAGCAGCATGTACAGCGGGAACAGCCAGCGCGCGGTGCGCACGTGGCGCTCGTCGCGGCACTCCACCACGCCGGCGTGGAACTGGTGCGGCAGCGTGAACATGGCCAGCGCACCGAGCAGGATCAGCGCCGGGAATCCGCGACTGTCGTGCGGCACCGGCAGCGGCGGCGGCAGATGCGCCGGCAGTGGCGTCAACAGCAGCGAACCCAGCGCCAGCATCGCGCCCAGCTTGAACAGCGACTCGAACGCCATCGCCAGCACCAGCCCGCGGTTGTGCGCGGTGGACGAGGCGCGCCGCGTGCCGAACAGCATCGCGAACAGCGCCATCAGCAGCGCCACGTAGAGCGCGCTGTCCTGCCACGGCTCGGACTCGGCGAGCTGGCCGCGATTGAGCATGGCGTAGCTCATCGCCACCGCCTTCAGCTGCAACGCGATGTACGGCACGATGCCGATGACGATCACCGCGGTGACCAGCGCCGCCAGCCCCGCGTGACGACCCAGCCGCACCGAGACGAGATCCGCGATCGAACCGGCGTTGTACTCGCGCGCCAATTGCACCAGCCGGCGCAACACGGCGACCGCCAACAGGTACATCGCGATCGCGCCGACGAAGGTCGGCGGCAGCCACCAGCCCGAACGACTGGCCTGGGTCACCGTGCCGTAGAACGTCCACGAGGTGCAGTGGATCGCCAGCGACAGCGCGTAGACGATCGCCCAGCGCTTCTCGAACAGCTGCGGCCGCCGCTCGCCCAGCAGCGCCACGCCGAACAGCAGGCCCAGCCAGAGCAGCGCCGCGGCGGCGATGAGGGGCGTGCTCAGCATGGCGTGTGTGCCTCGGGGGGCGACATCAGTCGCGATGACGCCGGATTCCTCCAAGGCCTCGAAGCACAGAGCTTTCGTCCTCCTGCGGAGGGCGAGTCACTTTCTCTCGTTTGCCCACGCGCCCGCCTGGAGCGGGCGCGAACGGCGGAGCCGGCCCGAAGGGCGGAGGGCAGGACGCACGGAGTAAGAGAAGGTAACCAAAGAAAGGGGCACCCCGATGGCACGCCCTGCAGGCATCCTGCCCTTCGGGTGCGCGGGTGGGTTCCGGGGGTTCGCCGACAGGGCTCCTGCCCTGACGTCGAACTGGCTCGCATCCATGCGAGCCCCCTCTGCGGGGCCTTTCCTACACCCACCCGCCGCGCCATAGGGGCCCCGGATAGAGCAGTGCGCTCCCAGTGCGCACTTCTCAAAAGAGTCAGAGCAACAGCAGAGCATCGCTTTGCGGTTGCTTTGCGGTTGCTCTGGCTTTTCAGCCTTTCGGCTTTCCACCGAGTGCGGGCCAGGATGGCCCGCTGCCCTACCCGGGGCCCCTGTGCGGCGGTGAGGCGGGGGCGACAGGCCGCGTAGCGGTCATCGGCACGGACGCCGATGACTTTTCGCCCGGACAGGAGTCCGGTCGAAAAGCCCGGCCCCGGCTCACGGACTTGCCGCCCATGGATGGGCGGCAAGCGCCAAGCGGGGTGTCGTTTTCTCTTGGTTACTTCTCTTTTGGACAGGCAAAAGAGAAGTGACTCGCCCTCCGAAGGAGGACGAAAGCTCCTCGCTCTGAAGCCTGTAGCTCCGAATGGAGCGAGAGCGTCGCGCACAGGGTGCGCTCCTACAGCCCGATGAAAGTGTGGGCGGCGGCGGGCCACCATCACTGCTTCGCAGGCAGCCCCAACGCGCGCACGGCATTCACCAGCCAGCGCAGCTGCACGCCGTGGCGGGTGTCGTAGTCGGTGCCGGAGTATCCCCACCAGTCCCAGCATGCCTGCGGATTCAAGGGCGCGAAGCTTGCGCGGGTCTGAGGATAGAGCACCGCCACGCCGTAGGCGTCGGCCCAGCGGTTGAAGCCGGCGCTCCGCACGAAGGTCTCGCCGATCGCATCGGCGTTCTGCTTGCAGCCGTGCAGTGCCACCACCAGTCCGCACGGCTTGCCGGCGGCGCAGGCGGGCGGCAGGTAGAGGTAACCCCTGGGCGCCAGGAAGGCATCGGCGCCGTCCGGTCGCAGTGCGTCCTGATCGACATCGAGTACGCGCCCTTTCGCGGCGTCGGCCACCGGCCGCGGCGACGCGCCGAACAGCTGGCGGAAGATCTCGCCGGCCGCGTCGAAGCTGCAGTGGCCCAGGTACGGCGACACCGATCGATCGCAGTCCTCGCCCTTCGCCGCAATCGGCAGGTTGTGCGCGAAATCGCGCGCGCCATCGTCCACCACCTGCATTCCGGCGAGCGTGGGATCGCCTGCGCGCAGGTGCCGGTAGAACTGCGCGCCTGCCTCGGCCACGGCCGGTGCGACGACACTATCCGCGGTGCCGTGCAGCAGGTAGACATGCGCCTTGGCCAGTGCGCTCAATGGGCCGATTTCGCCCGCCGCCGCACGCTGGCGCGCGCTCGCCACCAGCGCGTCGACGTCGATCGCCGGCGCGCCCTTCATGCAGCTGGACAGCGCGGTCTGCAGGTTGCCGCCGGCGCAGCCGTAGGGACCACCGGCCACCAGCGCGGCATTCGGAAAAATGTCCGGGTAGGCCAGCTGCGCCTGCGTGGCCATGTACGCGCCGGAGGACAGCCCGACCACGGCGACGCGTCCGGCATCGAGCTGCAGGTGCGGCAGGCGCCCATCGTGGCGCGCGGCGCAGGCGACGCCGGCCACCAGCACGAGACCCAGTCCCAGCAGGCGCAGTGAAGTGAACGAAGGCATCGCAGGCTCCTCGGAGCATGGTGGAAAAGAAAACGACCCGTGCGATCGGGGAGAGCATCGCACGGGTCGTAGGGAGGGCGGCGCGGCCGCCGCCTCAGAAGGTGTAGCGCGCGCTCAGCGTCACCATCCGCGGCGCACCGTAGAAGCCGGTGACGATGCCCAGCGAGCCGATGTTGTAGCCGGTGGTGCGGTACGACTTGTTGGCCAGGTTGGTGCCTTGCAGGCTCACGCTCCACGGCCGGTCGATCTGCCAGATCACGCCCGCATTCCACAGCCCGTAGGCATTCTGTGCGATCAGTGGCGACAGCGTGGTTTCCGGATACACCATGCTCTGGTAGGTGTAGTTGATGCGCGTGGTGAGGCTGCCGCCATCGCCCACGGCCCGGGTGTTTTCCAGCGACAGACCGCCGGACCACTTTGGCGCATTGGTGAACTTCTGCTGGTCGGCAATGTTGACGCCGCCGCTGAGGTACTCGGTGTACTTGGTCTTCAGGTAGGCGAAGTTGCCGCTGAGCGTCCAGCCGTCGGCCGGCTTCCAGGCGAACTCCTCCTCCAGGCCATCGATGTGGCCCTTGCCGGCGTTGGTGAAGTCGCCGAAGAAGCCCTGGCTGCCGTTGGGCAAGGTGTAGGAGGTGAACACCGACAGCTGGATGTCGGAGTAGATGTTGTGGAACAGCGCCGTGTTCATCATCAGCGTGTCGTCGAAGAAGGTCATCTTGCTGCCCAGTTCGAACGACTGCACCTTCTCATCGTTGATCGGCCGGCACGAGCTGGGGATCGCTGCGCAGTTTGCGCGGATGTTGTAGCCGCCGGAGTGGAAGCCGGTGCTGTAGCTGGCGTAGAGCTTCATCTGGTCGGTCACGCTCCAGTCCAGCGATACCTTCGGCGAGGCATTGTTGGTGGTGTGCGCGCCGGTGAAGTTGGCCAGCACCGAGATCGGCGTGCTGAACGATTCGTCGGCGAAGCCGTAGTTCTGGATCAGCGCGGTCTTGGTTTCGCGAGTCAGGCGTACGCCAACATCCAGGCTCCACTCGGGGCTGATGTCCCAGGCGAAATCACCGTAGGCCGCCAGGCTGCGCGTGCCGATGCGTCCGCCGGTACTGCCGTACAGCGAGTAGCCGAGGGTGCTGTACGGCGGCGAGCCGAGAAAGATGTTGTGGATCTCGCCACTGGCCGAGCCGTTGAAATAGTACAGGCCGACCACGCCGTGCAGGCTGCCGCCGGCATCATAGTTGGCCTGCAGCTCCTCGCTGAACTGATGATCCTTGTACAGCGCGGTGACGTCGGCGATCTTCTCCGGCAACGTGTCGAAGTCGATCGCGGTGTCGGTGTGCGAGCCGCGCACCGCGGTCACCGACTTCAGTGTCCAGTCGCTGCTGGCGACCCAGTTCAGCGTGAGCGCGGTGCCGTAGAGCTTGGTGCGGTTGAGCTGGGCCATCCCGCTGCGGGTGTCGAAGTTGCTCGACAGCGGCGCATAGGCCGGGTCGAGGCTGTTGACAATCAGCATCTTCGCCCCGCGAGGATTGGAGTTGTCGCGCACGCCGTCCACTTCCAGTTGCGCGTTGAACTGCTGGTTCGGGAAGAAACCCAGCGTGGCGCGCGCCGAATTGGTGTTCTTGTTGCCGTTGCGGCTGCCGGTGTTCAGGTTCTTGCCGAAGCCGTCGTTGTGCTCGCTGGCGATCGCCGCGCGGCCGCGCCACACCTTGTCCGCGCTGGCGCCGCCGATGCTGGCCTTCACGTCCTTCTCGCCGTGGGTACCGACGGTCACTTCCACCGAGCCCTCGGTTTTCACCGGCAGCGGGTTGGACACGTACTTGATCGCGCCGCCGATGGTGTTCTTGCCGTACAGGCTGCCCTGCGGGCCACGCAGCACCTCGATGCGGCTGACGTCGAACACGTCCAGCACCGCGCCCTGCGGGCGGGCCACGTAGACGTCGTCCAGGTAGATGCCCACGCCCGGGTCGAAGCCCCAGGTCGGGTCGGCCTGGCCGACGCCGCGGATGTAGGCGGTGAGCGTGGTGTTGGAACCGCGCGCGGCATAGATCTGCAGCGACGGCACCTTGCCCTGCAGGTCGGCCAGGTTCTGCACGTTCTGCCGTTCCAGCGACTGCGCGGTGAAGGCACTGACCGCGATCGGCACGTCCTGCAGCGTTTCCTCGCGCTTGCGCGCGGTCACCGTGATCTGGTCGAGCTGTTTGGCCTGGTCCGCGTTCGGCTTGGTGGCCGGAGCGTCCTGCGCCTGTGTCGCCATGCTGGACAAGCCGATCACCAGACCGATCGCCAGACTCAGATGCGTGCGCTTCATGGTTTCCCCTTCCCTTCTGTGAGCTGCCCGCGCGGGGCGGCTGGCCGTGGACGCAGCCATCGACGATGGATGCTTGATGGCGGCAAGCCTAGGCAGCGCGGGCACGCGGCACACTTGTACCTTCGTACAGTGCCCGCGGCGGCGGCGCACCTCGATACTCCGGTCCCCATCGTGACTCCCGCCACCGCCGAGGAACCGCAAGGATGGCCTTCCTGATCGTGCTCGCCGCGCTGTGCTTTTTGATGTTCGCGGCGTACCGCGGCTACAGCGTCATCCTGTTCGCGCCGATCGCCGCGCTCGGCGCCGTGCTGCTAACCGAACCCTCGCTGGTGGCGCCGATCTTCACCGGCCTGTTCATGGAGAAGATGGTCGGCTTCCTCAAGCTGTACTTTCCGGTGTTCATGCTCGGCGCGCTGTTCGGCAAGCTGATCGAGCTGTCCGGTTTCTCCAAGGCGATCGTCGCAGCCACCATCGGCCTGGTGGGGCGCGGCCGGGCGATCCTCTCGATCGTGCTGGTGTGCGCGCTGCTCACCTACGGCGGCGTGTCGCTGTTCGTGGTGGTGTTCGCGGTGTACCCGTTCGCGGCGGAACTGTTCCGCGCCAGCGACATTCCCAAGCGGCTGATCCCCGGCACGATCGCGCTGGGCGCGTTCACCTTCACCATGGACTCGCTGCCGGGCACGCCGCAGATCCAGAACATCATCCCCACCGCCTTCTTCGGCACCACCGGCTGGGCCGCGCCGTGGCTGGGCACGATCGGCGCGGCGTTCATCCTGGTCGTGGGCCTGAGCTATCTGGAATGGCGCCGGCGCAAGGCCGCGGCGGCGGGCGAAGGCTACGGCACCGAGCTGGTGAACGAGCCGGTGCCGTTCGAGCACGGCAAGCTGGCCAATCCGCTGCTGGCGGTGCTGCCGCTGGTGCTGGTCGGCGTGGTGAACAAGCTGCTCACCGAGCTGATCCCTCGCCTGTACGGCGCCACCAGTTTGTTCGTGCCGGCGGTGATCGGCGAGCAAAAGCCGGTGGTGCAGGAGATCTCCAAGATCGCCGCGATCTGGGCGGTGGAAGGCGCGCTGCTGGTGGGCATCCTGTGCGTGCTGGCCAGCGCCTGGAAGCCGGTGACGCAGCGCTTCGCCGAGGGCAGCAAGGCGGCCGTCGGCGGGGCGCTGCTGGCCTCGATGAACACCGCCTCCGAATACGGTTTCGGCGCAGTAATCGCCGCCCTGCCCGGTTTCAAGCTGGTCGCCGACGGGCTGCGGGCGATCCCGTATCCGCTGGTCAACGAGGCGGTCTCGGTGACCGCGCTGGCCGGCATCACCGGCTCGGCCTCCGGCGGCATGAGCATCGCGCTGGCCGCGATGGCCGACACCTTCATCCACAACGCGCAGGCCGCCGGCATCCCGATGGAGGTGCTACACCGCGTCGCCGCGATGGCCTCCGGCGGCATGGACACGCTGCCGCACAACGGCGCGGTGATCACCCTGCTGGCAGTGACCGGGCTCACCCACCGGCAGTCGTACAAGGACATCTTCGCGATCACCGTGATCAAGACGCTGGCGGTGGGAGTGGTGATCGCGGTGTATGCAGTGACGGGGGTGGTTTGAGCATCGGTCGAAGCGGCATGCGCCCGGTTTCCGCCTGACTCCTCCCTAGCCGTCATCCCGGCGAAAGCCGGGATCCAGTGACTTTCGCTGTTCCACCATCCGTCACAAACCAAAGACGCTGGATGACCGGCATTCGCCGTTGAAAAGCGCTTCCGGCTTTCGCCGGGATGACAAGCAAAAAAGCGAAAAACGGAAAAGCAAAAGCAAAAAGCAAAAGGCAAAACCCCAAGCCCCGACATCCCTCCCCCGGCGCGCAAGCACCGCGATGTCGCTACCCATCCGGCACCGCGCATCCGCGCGGCGCCATCCGCCTCGTCCGCGAGGCTGTAGCGAAGGAGGAAACACGCAATGTCGATCAAGCACGTCCTGCTCGCCCTACTGCTCCTGATACCCGCCATGGCGGCGCACGCCGTCTGCCACGACACCGTGGTGATGGTCCACGGCAACACCGGCAGCCCCGGCGATTTCGTCAACACCTACAACCTGCTGCGCCAGAACGGCTGGACCGATGCGCAAATCGTCCGTCCGTCCTGGGGCAACCCGTACTGCGCCGCCTGCAACGACCACAGCGGCAGCGAAGAGACACCGGTGAAGAACGCCATCGCCAGCGCCATCGCCAACTCGTGCTCGGGCAAGATCGACGTGATCGGCCACTCCATGGGCGTGACCCTGGCCATGCGCGAGATCGACAAGCTCGGCGTGGCGGCCAAGGTGAACACCTTCATCGGCATCGCCGGCGCCGTGCACGGGCTGTGGAGCTGCGGCGTGTATCCGTACAACGTCTACACCAGCACCTGTGGCACCTACGGCCTGTCGATCCACAGCCCGTTCCTGGACTCGATAGCCGGCCACCGCTTCGGCGTGCACATGTACTCGTTCAAATCCTGGATCGACGAGATCAACTGCTACGGCGGCGTGTGCACCGTGGACGGCGTGCACACCTCGTCGATCCCCGGCGAGGACCGTAGTCTCGACTACCCCTACGGCCACTATCAGCTGCTGTGGTACACCGCCGCCGACCAAATGGCCCTGGTCCGGTAGGAGTGCACCCTGTGCGCAACCGGCCTCCCGCCACCTGACCAAGAGCATTCGCCCACAGGGTGGGCTCCTACAAAAGCCCCGCCCCGGTAGGAGCGCACCCTGTGCGCGACCGGCCTTCCGCCACCTGACCAAGAGCGTTCGCCCACAGGGTGGGCTCCTACAAAAGCCCCACCCCGGTAGGAGCGCACCCTGTGCGCGACCGGCCTTCCGCCACCTGACCAAGAGCATTCGCCCACAGGGTGGGCTCCTACAAAAGCCCCGCCCCGGTAGGAGCGCACCCTGTGCGCGACCGGCCTTCCGCCACCTGACCAAGAGCATTCGCCCACAGGGTGGGCTCCTACAAAAGCCTGCCTGTAGGAGCGCATCCTGTGCGCGACCGCGCCGCGCCTGCCCTGATCGGCCGAATCTCCCCCCGGCGCACCGGGCGGCCGATGGCCCGCCTGAACCGCCATGCGCGGCAGCGCAGCAAGTTGTCACACAAGCCCGTATAATCCCGCGGTTAATCCTCAGCCCACCTTTCAGGCGGCCCTTACGGCGCCCGCCGAGCCTTTACCCATGTCCATCGAAAAGCTGCGCAACATCGCCATCGTCGCCCACGTCGACCACGGCAAGACCACCCTCGTCGACCAGTTGCTCAAGCAGTCGGGCACGCTCTCCGAGCGCACCGTGCTGGCCGAGCGCGTGATGGACTCCAACGACCAGGAAAAGGAGCGCGGCATCACCATCCTGGCCAAGAACACGGCCATCACCTGGAATGGCAACCGCATCAACATCGTCGACACCCCCGGACACGCCGACTTCGGCGGCGAGGTGGAGCGCGTGCTGTCGATGGTGGACACCGTGCTGATCCTGGTCGACGCGATGGACGGCCCGATGCCGCAGACGCGCTTCGTCACCCAGAAGGCGTTCGCGATGGGCTTCAAGCCGATCGTGGTGGTCAACAAGATCGACCGCCCCGGCTCGCGCCCGGAGTGGGTGGTGGAGCAGGTGTGGGATCTGTTCGATCGCCTCGGCGCCACGCCCGAGCAGATGGACTTCCCGATCGTCTACGCCTCGGCGCTGAACGGCTACGCCTCGCTGGACGAGAACGCCCGCGAAGGCGACATGACCCCGCTGTACGAAGCGATCATGCAGCACGCGCCCAAGCCGGAAGTGGACCCGGACGGCCCGTTCCAGATGCGCATCAGCCAGCTCGACTACAACAACTTCGTGGGCGTGATCGGCATCGGCCGCATCCAGCGCGGCGTGCTGAAGAAGAACATGCCGGTGGCGGTGATCGATCGCCACGGCAAGAAGCGCCAGGGCAAGGTGCTGCAGGTGCTGGGCTTCATGGGCCTGGAGCGGATCGAACAGGACAGCGCCGAGGCCGGTGACATCGTCGCCATCTCCGGCATTGCCGACCTCACCATTTCCGACACCCTCTGCGCGCTCGACAGGCCCGAGGCGCTGCCCGCGCTCACGGTGGACGAGCCGACCATCAGCATGACCTTCCAGGTGAACAACTCGCCGTTCGCCGGCAACAAGGACCTCTCCGGCGGCAAGTTCCTCACCAGCCGCCAGCTCAAGGACCGCCTGGAGCGCGAGCAGGTGCACAACGTGGCGCTGAAGGTCGAGCAGGGTTCGGACGCGGACAAGTTCCTGGTCTCCGGCCGCGGCGAGCTGCACCTGTCGGTGCTGATCGAGAACATGCGCCGCGAAGGCTACGAGCTGGCCGTGTCGCGCCCGGAAGTGATCATCAAGGAAATCGACGGCCGGATGATGGAGCCGTTCGAGCAGCTGGTGGTGGACGTGGAAGAGATCCACCAGGGTCCGGTGATGGAGCGCCTGGGGATACGCAAGGGCCAGCTGAAGAACATGGAGCCGGACGGCAAGGGCCGCGTGCGCCTGGAGTACATGATCCCGGCGCGTGGCCTGATCGGCTTCCAGAACCAGTTCAAGACCCTCACCCAGGGCTCGGGCCTGCTGTTCCACGTGTTCGACCACTACGGCCCGAAGGAAGAAGGCCAGATCGCCAAGCGCCCCAACGGCGTGATGATCGCCAACGCCGGCGGCACTACCCCCGCCTACTCGCTGGGGCCGCTGCAGGAGCGCGGCAAGCTGTTCGCCGCCGAAGGCGACAACGTGTACGAAGGCCAGCTGGTGGGCATCCACGCCAAGGACAACGACCTCACCGTCAACGCGATCAAGCCCAAGCCGCTCACCAACATGCGCGCCTCGGGCAAGGACGACGCGATCCAGCTCACCCCGGCGATCAAGTTCTCGCTGGAACAGGCGCTGGACTTCATCGACGACGACGAGCTGGTGGAAGTCACCCCCAAGGAAATCCGCCTGCGCAAGAAGCACCTCACCGAAAACGACCGCAAGCGGGCCTCGCGCTCGGGCGGCTGATCGGCCGCTTCATCGCTGCACGAAGAAGCCGCCCTCGGGCGGCTTTTTTTTGGGGTCTTCGTGAAATCGTGTGGGTAGATTCACTCGATTTCACGAAGACCCTATCTTCTTTCCGGATTGGATCTGCCGACGCAACAGGACGCGTCGAATGCAGCCCCCCAACTCACACTGCTACCACCTGCGCCCGCTCCAACGCCGCCACCCGCCGCTCCAGCCTTGGCCCCAGATAGCAATGCGATCCGCACGGCAACAGCCCGGCCTGCTGGAACTCGCGCAGGTACCAGTGCGGGGTACGGGCGACGAAGCCGGTGAGGTCGCCGGCGGGATCGTCGGCGCGGGTGAACACTTCGAGGAAGGCGATGCCTTCGAGCATGTCGACGATGCCGCCGAGGCCGGCGCGGATTTCGGCGGGCTTGAGGTAGTGCAGCACGTCGGTGCAGACGATGAGGTCGAAGCGGGTGTCGAAGCGCAGGTATTCGAGCTGGCCGAAGGCGGCCAGGCCGATGTTGCGGCTGCGGCCGTAGCGGTTCACGACGTATTCGCTGGCATCCAGGCCGCGGTAGTCGATGCCCGGGCGCAGTGCCTTGAGTGGCGCGCGCCACGGCGCCTCGCCGCAGCCCACGTCGAGCACGCTGCGGATGGGGCGTCCCAAGTAGTACTCGGCCTGCGCCACGGCCAGCGCCACCTTGCGGCGCAGCTCGGCGGGCGAGGCGACGGTGTGGTCCGGGTGGCGGTACCACTTGTCGAAATAGGCGCGGTCGTAGGTCTTGGGCACGGCGGGCATCCAGGCGGTCAGCGCGCATGGTAACCGCCGTCGCCGCGGCATCACTCCGCTCCCACGCAGCCGGGTGCAGCATGCAGACCCCACCCACCGAGGAGTACGCCCCATGCCCATGGTCCGCATGCGTCTGATCGGCAGCCGCGACGACGCCGACACCGTGATCAACGCCCTGCACGGCATCGACGGCATCGAGCACGTGGAAGAAGTGGACGATCTTGCCCCCACGATGCGCGACGACTCCAGCTCCAGCGAGCTGGTGGACGACAGCGAGGGCCACGTCTACTGCGTGGAAGTGCGCGCGCCGAATGCCAACCGCGTGGACGCGGTGCAGGGCGTGGCCGAATTCATCGGACGCGAGCGCGGCATGGTGGTGGAGTTCGTCGACGAGTTCTGAGCGGGTGGCGCCGGCGGTTTGGGTGGGCTTGCGCGGCGAGCGTCGCGGCTGAAGCCGCTCCCACAGGGGGCGGGCGGGGCCCGGGAAGGGATGGGAAGCGCCTTTCGGCAGCGCAGGCTTTTGCGAAGGCTGAATGCCGCGGTGCGCCGTCCTTTCGTGCGTACACCGCCGCGCGTCAGCCGCGTTGACCTGCGCATCGCCCCTTGCACGGATGGCTTCGCATGCGTCACACCCTCGCCGCCCTCTCCCTCGGTTTGCTGCTCGCCGTGACTGGCGCTGCGCCGGCACTCGCCGATACCACCAACGTCACGCTCTTCCATGACGACATCGCCTGGCTGCGCCGGGCCAGCTTCGGCGTGGACAGCGCGACGCTTGCGCGCTATCGGCAGCTTGGCCGCGAAGGCTGGCTCGATGAGGCACTCGCCGATCGCGACGACACCCTGCCGCCGCCCATCCAGCAGTTGCTGGACAGCTACGACGCGATCAACACGCCGCCGCTGGAGCTGTTGAAGCGCTACCGCGACGCGCTCAAGCAGGTAAAGACGATGCCCAACGGCGACGCCAAGATGGCGGCCAGGAAGGCCGCGCAGAAGGATGGCCGCCAGCGGCTGCGCGAGGCCCAGCAGGCCGAGCTGCTACACGCCATCTACGGCAGCAATCCGCTGAAAGAGCAGATGGTGTGGTTCTGGTTGAACCACTTCAGCGTGTACGGCGCCAAGGGGCCGGTGAAGCTGCTGGCGGCGGACTACGAGGAGCACGTGATCCGCCCGCACGCGCTGGGCAAGTTCCGCGACCTGGTGATGGCCACGCTGGAAAGCCCGGCGATGCTGGTGTACCTGGACAGCGCGCAGAACGCCAAGGGCAAGGTCAACGAGAACTACGCGCGCGAACTGATGGAGCTGCACACGCTGGGCGTGGGTAGCGGCTACACCCAGCAGGACGTGCAGCAGCTGGCGCTGATCCTCACCGGCGTGGGCGTGGCGCGTCCGCGCCAGATGGAACGCGGACGGCGTTTCGCTCGCTTCGGCGGCGCGCGGCCGGGCGTGGTGCAGCGCGGCCTGTTCGAGTTCGACCCGGCCCGCCACGACGACAGCGACAAGACCTTCCTCGGCCATCGCATCCGCGGCGGCGGCTTTGAGGAAGTGGAGCAGGCGGTGGACCTGATCGTCAGCCAGCCGGCCTGCGCGCGCTTCGTGTCGCGCCAGCTGGCGCAGTACTTCGTGGCCGACGATCCACCGCCCGCGCTGGTGGACGCGATGGCGCACACCTTCCAGCGCACCGACGGCGACATCGCCGCCGTGCTGCGCACGCTGTTCACCTCGAAGGAACTCACCGCGACCGCCGGCGGCAAGTTCAAGGACCCGATGCAGTTCCTCGTCTCGGCGATGCGCGTGAGCCTGGACGGCCGCCCGATCGGCAACGCGCAGCCACTGGTCGGCGCGCTGCAGCAGATGGGCGAGCCGCTGTACGGCCGCATCACGCCCGACGGCTGGCCGCTGGACAGCGCGAGTTGGTCCGGCTCGGGACAGATGGCCAAACGCTTCGACATCGCCGGCATGATCGGCAGCGGCCGCGGCCGGCTGTTCGCGCCCGATGACGACGGCAGCGGCCCGATGCCAATGCGCACGCGCCCCACCCCGCCAGCGCTGAACGGCCCGCTCTACGAGGAAACCATCGCGCCCTGGCTGTCACCCGCCACGCAGGCCGCGCTGGCCAAGGCCGCCTCGCCGCAGGAGTGGAACACCTTCCTGCTGTCCTCGCCCGACTTCAATTACCGCTGAGAGAAGAGGCCCACTCCATGGATCGTCGCCAGTTTCTCCGTGCCACCGCCGCTGCCGCGCTCGCCGCCCCGGCGCTGTCGTTTTCCAGCCGCCTGTTTGCCGCGCCCGCCAGCACGCCGCGTTTTCTGCTGGTGTTCCTGCGCGGCGGCTACGACTGCAACAACCTGCTGGTGCCCACCGGCAGCGACTTCTATTACGAATCCCGCCCCACGTTGGCGATCGCCCGACCCGACGCCGGCAATCCGGACAGCGCCCTGCCGCTGGACAGCCACTGGAGCCTCAACCCGGTGCTGCGCGATTCCATCTACCCGCTGTGGCAGAAGAAGCAGGTGGCCTTCGTGCCGTTCGCCGGCACCGACGACCTCTCGCGCAGCCACTTCGAGACGCAGGACAACATCGAACGCGGCGAGCCGCTGGATCACACCGGCAACTACCGCTCCGGCTTCATGGCGCGGCTTGCCGGCCAGCTCAACGGCACGCCGGCGATCGCCTTCACCAGCAACCTGCCGCTGAGCTTCCAGGGCGCGGCGAAGGACATCCCCAACATCTCGCTCAAGGGCAACACCAAGGCGCACTTCAACGATCGCCAGGCGGACATCCTCGTCAGCATGTACCGCGGCACCCCGCTCGCTTCGGCTTCCGCCGACGGCCTGGCCCTGCGCAAGAACGTCAGCCAGGACCTGATGCAGGAGATGGCCGCCGCCAGCCGCGGCGCACCCAGCGCGCGCAACTTCGCCACCGAGACCCGGCGCATCGCCACGCTGATGCGCGAGCAGTACCGGCTGGGCTTCGTCGACGTCGGCGGCTGGGACACCCACGTCAACCAGGGCAGCGTGACCGGCGGCCTGGCCAACAACCTGCGCAACCTGGGCGAAGGCCTCGCCGCCTACGCCGACGCGCTGGGCGACGAGTGGAACCACACCACGGTGGTGGTGCTCTCGGAGTTCGGCCGCACCTTCCGCGAGAACGGCGACAAGGGCACCGACCACGGCCACGGCACCACCTACTGGGTACTCGGCGGCGGCGTGCGCGGCGGCCGCATCGCCGGCGAGCAGGTGGCCGTGACCCATCCCAACCTGCTGCAGAACCGCGATTACCCCGTGCTCAACAACTACCGCGACGTGCTCGGCGGCCTGATGGCGCGCCTGTGGGGCCTGCGCCGCGATCAGCTGCAGGCGGTGTTTCCGCAGGCCCGGCCGAGCGACCTAGGGCTGGTGTGAGGCGTCAGCCTTCGATGCGCTGGTAGGTGGCCTGCATCACCGGCTCCCAGCTCGCGCCCTGGTCGAAGGAGCTGGCCAGTTCGAGGCGAAAGTGGCGCGCGTCGAGCGGCGTGTAGCGATGCTGCGTCTATCCACGCTGCGCCTTTCTCCCTCTCCCCCGAACAGCTTCATCGTTCGGGGGGAGAGGGCCGGGGTGAGGGGGGCTTTTCGCTTTCCGGCGATAAGCGCCACGCTGATGAGCCACCAACATCCCAAGCCCCCTCACCCAACCCTCTCCCCCGAGCAAGCTCAGGGGAGAGGGCTAAAGCAGCGAGCGCCGTGCCAGCCCGAAGCCCGCGCCTTTCTCCCTCTCCCCCGAACAGCTTCATCGTTCGGGGGAGAGGGCCGGGGTGAGGGGGCTTTTCGCT
>NZ_JBMSDZ010000012.1:0-114729 GCF_049445995.1 Dyella sp. KRB-257
TCCTAGTGTTGCGCCCGTCGCGCGGGCACGCGCTGCGGATCGTCAGTGGCGCGACCCGGTGGAGAGTGCGCAGCGATGTGCCCCTCCTTCCGCTTCCGGGCGGGCGCCGGCGTCGGCGTGATCGGTCTGCAGCGTGACGTGGGCGATCGCGAAGCGCTCGGCGAGCATCGCCTGCACCTCGCGGCGGGTGTCGTGGCAGTCCAGCGCGCGGCTCACGAACAGGTGCGCCGACAGTGCCGGCATGCCGGAGGTGACCTCCCACACGTGCAGGTCTTCCACCGCGGTGATGCCGTCGACCGCGCGCATCGCCTGACCGATCGTGGCCGGGTCCAGCCCGCGCGGCGCCGCTTCCAGGAACACGCGACCGGAATCGCGCACCAGCGCATAGCCGGCCTTGAACATCAGCGCGGCCACGACCAGCGCGGCGATCGAGTCGACGCGGTTCCAGCCGGTCCACCACACGATCGCGCCGGCGACGGCGGTGGCGATGAAGGCATACAGGTCGGTGAGGATGTGCTGGAAGCTGCCTTCCACATTGAGGCTCTGCCGGTTGGCCCTGCTCATCACCCACACCGCGGCCAGGTTCACGCCGATGCCGGCCGTGGCCACCACAGTGACCAGCGCGCCGTCGACCCGCGGCGGCGTGATCAGCCGCACCACCGCCTCGATGATGAACCACGCCGACAGCAGCAGCAGCGACAGCCCGTTGATCTGCGCACTGAGGATTTCCGCGCGCTTGAGCCCGAACGTGTAGCTGCCGCCGGCGGGGCGGCGCGCCAGGCTCATCGCCCACAGCGCCAGCGCGATCGCCGCCGCGTCGGTGAGCAGGTGGCCGGCGTCGGAGATCAGTGCCAGCGAGCCGGCGATCAGGCCGACCGCCACCTCCACCACGGTGAAGCCCAGCAGCAGGGCCAGCGCCACGGCGAGATAGCGGCGGTCGGCGTCCTGGGCGATGGCGTGGCCGTGCGCGTGTGCATGCCCACCACGTGCGGCGTGATCATGCGGGCGGTTGCCGTCGTGGTCGTGGGAGGTCACAGGAAGCGTTCGGCGAGGTGGCGAAGACCGCGCGACAATACGATGCCGTCGCCCCGTTATGCCATCACACTCTTACCGAACAAGCGAGTCGCGCCATGCCCTGGATCATCACCAAGTATCTGATCACCGCCGCCGTGGTGGTGGTCGTGTCCGAAGTCGCCAAACGCAGCGACCGCGCCGGCGCGCTGATCGCCTCGCTGCCGCTGGTGACCTTGCTGGCGCTGATCTGGCTGCACGTGGAAAAGCAATCCACCGCGAAGATCGCCAACCACGCCTGGTACACCTTCTGGTACGTGGTGCCCACGCTGCCGATGTTCCTGGCCTTTCCGCGCCTGCTGGCGCGCTTCGGCTTCTGGCCGGCGCTGGCGATCAGCGCGGCGATCACCGTGGCGTGCTTCGCGCTGTTCGCGCTGGCGGTGAAGCCGTTCGGCATCAAGCTGCTCTGAGCTGCTGCGCGCCCCTGTGGGAGCGGCTTCAGCCGTGACGCTTCGGCAGGCGCATGCTGTCGGCGCTGAAAGCCCCTCCCACAGCGTGAAATGCCTCCCACAGGGCGGCAGGCAAAACCGCCAGCTATCACCTCACGGATCGAAGCCCACGCCGACCAGGGCCATGGTCTCGCCGCTGTTGGGGTGGTGCAGGCCGCCGTTGGAGATATGGCGGATGGCAAAGCTCACGTGCTCGAACTGCAGGCCCAGCGTGCTGACGAACTGGTAGTGGCTGGAGAGCGCCTGGGTGGTGTGGTTGGTGCCGGCCAGCTGGAAGCTGAAGAACAGCGGGTGGTACCACGCACTCCTGTCGGTGGTGCGCAGGCGTGCGCCGGCGGCCACCAGCGCCACCGAGGGGCGCGTGGTCTGGCTGTACCGCTTGGTCAGGTCACGGCCGTCGATCCAGCCGGCCGAGAGATCCGGCGACCAGGTGTAGCGGCTGTTGCCGATGGCATGCGGCGCGAACACCGCCTCGACGAAGGCGGTATGGGTGCCGTGCGAATCCATGTAGCTGCGGCCGGCCTGCACTTCCATGTGGGTGGCGGCCTGGGAGAGCGCCGGGGCCAGCAGGGCAAATGCAGCGGCGAGACGACGGGGGGAGGAGATGGCGTGCACGGTCAGGGTTCCTTGTGTATTTTTGTTGTTACTGCACCCAATAGTTTAATAAAGATCCGTGCAGCCGCAATGAATATTCGTGCGTTGTTTTGCACAACAGAGCGTTCCGTCGGCGGCGGCGATCTGCGGCGCCGTCTTGCCGGCGGCGCCTTTCGTCAGCAGGTTGGCGGTAAGGCTGGCCAGGCCGGCCTTGCCGGGCGGATCCATTTCACCGCCGCGGCGGATCAGCAGTTGCGCGGTGACCAGCGGCAGGCCGGCACGACGCACGCTAGCTGAGCGGTGAGCAGCAGGGTCTTCACCATGGTCAGCTCCGCGTCGGGAATCGGCTGGGTGGCGAGCCGTTCGATCTCCGCGCGCAGCCGCTTCTCCGCCTCGTTGGGTGTGTTGTGGAAGTCGATCACGTCCTGCAGCGAGGCGGCGTCCAGGTCTCGATGCTGCCGATGGTCGGGCGCCGGTACGGGTGCACGGTGTACGAGTGCGGGCCGATCGCATTGAACAGCTTGCCGTAGGGGTTGGCCAGCACGCTCTGGCGGTATTCCTCCTGCACCACGGCGCGCTCGGACTTGAAGTTCTTCTCATCCACGTTGAGGTTGGACAGGCGCTCGGCTTCGGCCCACAGCAAAGTGCGCAGGTAGTTCGCCGGCACGACCTCGTAGTAATTGGTGACGTCGTCGCTGGTGGAGGCGTTGTTGGCGCCGCCGACATCCTCGGTGAGCCGGTCCATCTGCTCGGCGCGCATGTGCTTGGTGCTCTTGAACATCAGATGCTCGAACAGGTGCGCAAAGCCCGAGCGCCCGGCCGGATCATCCTTCGAGCCCACGTGGTACGAGACCTGTACCGTCACGGTAGGACTGGCGTGGTCTTCCACGCTGAGCACCTGCAGCCCGTTGGGCAGCGTGCGCTCGCGGTAGTGGATCGGCGGGACGGCCAGCTCGGCCGCGGCGACCGGTGCCGGCACGAACGCGGCGGCCGCCAGCAACGTGAACGAGGCGAGCCGGACGACGGCCCGCAGTGGGTGGTGCATGACGAAACTCCTTCCTGGATGGTCGGGCGACGATAGCAAGACCGCGGTCTGGACAGGCAGGACCTTTGCCATCCTCGCAGGCCCGCGAGAGGCGCTCGCGGCGGGGATCGGGTCGCCCGATGCCGACCCGCCGCGGGAGGGCGCGGGCGCCTGATGAAACCTCAGCCCGCGCTCGCCTGCGGGCGCAGCGTCTTGAGTCGTCGCTTCTCCTCGCGGCGCAGGCGGCGGGCGGCCTTGCGGATCCTGCGGTCGTGGTTGAACAGGTAGATCGCCGGGGTGCTCAGCAGCGTGAGCAGCTGCGACACCAGCAGGCCGCCGACGATGGCGATGCCCAACGGCTGGCGCATCTCCGCGCCGATGCCGAAGCCGATCGCCAGCGGCAGCGCCGCGCCCATCGCCACCAGGGTGGTCATGGTGATCGGGCGGAAGCGCACCAGCGCGGCTTCGCGGATTGCCTCGGGCGGGCTCAGGCCGCGCTCGCGCTCGGCGACGAGGGCGAAGTCGACCATCAGGATGGCGTTCTTCTTGACGATGCCGATCAGCATCAGGATCGCGATGATCGCCATCAGCGACAGCTGCGTCTGCGTCACCAGCATGGCGAGGAACGCGCCGGCGCCGGCCGCCGGCAGGGTGGAGAGAATCGTCAGCGGATGGCCGAGGCTCTCGTAGAGGATGCCCAGCACGATGTACATCGCCACGATCGAGGCCAGCAGCAGGATCATGCCGTTGTTCTGCGCCTGCTGCAGGCGCTGGTTGTTGCCGGTGAATTCCACCCGCACGCCGTCGGGCAGGTTCACCGCATACGCGGCCTGATTCACCAGCGCGATGCCGCGATCCTGGGTGACGTCCTTGGCCAGGTTGTAGCTGATGGTGGCGGCCTGCATCTGGTTGTGGTGGCGGATGCGGGTCGGCGCGATGCTCGGCGCGATCCTCGCCAGCGCCGACAGCTGCACCATCTTGCCTTGGTCGTTGCGCACGTGGAGGTTGAGCAGGGCGCCGGGGCTCAAATCCTCGGCCGAGCCGGAGGTGAGGATGACGCGGTACTGGTTGATGTCGGAGTAGATCACCGACACCTGGTTCTGCCCGAACGCGTTGTACAGCGCCGAATCGATCGTGCCCATGCCCACATGCAGCCGACCGGCGGCCTCGCGGTCCACCATCAGCCGCTGTTCCTTGCCGGTGTGCTCGAACTCGCTGCTGACGTCGCGGAATTCCTTGATGGTGCGCATCTGCCGCACCATCTTCAGCGTCCACGGCTGCAGGTCCTCGCCGCTGGAGCTGATCAGCTGGAACTCGTACTGGCCGCCGTTGCCGCCACTGCCGCCGCCGCCGAGGAACTGCGCCGCGCTCACCGACACCTGCACGTTGGGCAGTGCGTTGTACTGCTTCGACAGCCGCTCGACGACCGTCTTGATGCCTTCCTTGCGCATGCCCGGGCCGTCGCCGCGCGGCTTGAGGTCGACGAACATCTGCGCCGAGTTGCCCACCGCCCCGCCGAAGCCGCCGCCCAGCATGGTCAGCTGGTCGAGCACGGCCGGATCGCGCTTCATGATGTCGCTCACCTCGCGCGCGCGCTGGGTGAGCAGGGCGGGCGAGATGTTGGTGTCCGCGCTGATGAACACCTGCAGCTGGCCGGTGTCCTCGTCGGGCATGAAGGTGCCGCCGGCGGTCTTCACCACGGCAAAGCCGAGCACGCCGGTGAGGATCAGCAGCAGCAGCGGCTGCCAGCGCATCAGCCGGCGGTGATGCATGGCCCAGTCCAGGGCCCGCTGGTAGCGCACGAGGATGGCGCGATCGAAGCGCTCCACCGCCGCCTCGATGCGTCCGGGCGGCTTGGGCGGCACCGGCTCGTGCTTGAGCAGGCGTCCGCACAGCGCCGGAGTGAGCGTGAGCGAGACGATGGCCGAGATCACCACCGCCGCGGTCAGCGTCACCGAGAACTCGCGCAGCAGCATCACCAGCATGTTGTTGCCGAACAGCAGCGGGGCGAACACCGCCACCAGCGACAGCGTGATCGACACTACGGTGAAGCCGATCTCGCGCACGCCCTTGAGCGAGGCCTCCAGCGGCGCGTCGCCGTGCTCCATGTGGCGCACGATGTTCTCGATCACCACGATCGCGTCGTCCACCACGAAGCCGATGCACAGCACCAGCGCCACCAGCGACAGCGTGTTGAGCGTATAACCGAGCGCCCACATCGCCACGAACGCGCCGGCCAGCGACAGCGGCACGCTGAGCATGGCAATCAGGGTGGGGCGCACGCGGCGCAGGAACACCAGCATCACCAGCGCCACCATCGCGATCGAGATCAGCAGCGCGGTCTCCACCTCGTGCAGCGCCGACTTGGTGGTCTGGGTGAGGTCGAACACCGGCGTGATGGCGATGTTCGCCGGCAGCGAGCCGCGCAGCTGCGGCAGCTTGGCGCGGATCGCCTCCACCGTGGCCACCGCGTTGGCTTCCGGGCGCTTGCTGATCTGCAGGCCCACCGCGTCGCTGCCGTTGAACCAGGCGCCCTGGTACTTGTCCTGCTGGCCGCCGTAGACCCTGGCCACGTCGGACAGGCGCACCGCGGTGCCGTTGCGGCTGGCGATCAGCAGCCGGGCGAACTCCTCCGGCTCGTGCAGCGCATCGTTGGCGACCACGGTGTATTGCGTGCGGCCGTTGCTCAGGATGCCCTGCGGCGAGGTGACATTGGCCGCGCGCAGCGCGTTGCTGACGTCGGTGGGAGTGAGGCCCTTGGCGGCCAAGGCGGCCGTGTCCAGCTCGATCCGCACTGCGTGCGGCGTGCCGCCGAACACCTGCACCTGCGCCACGCCGGGAATCTGCGCTACCGCCGGCTTGAGCAGGGTGTCGGCCAGATCGAACAGCTTGTCCTGCGGCAGGCCGCTGGAAGTCAGCGTGATGAACAGGATCGGGATGCTGGCGGTGTCGAACTTGAAATACTGCGGCGGCGCGGGCATGCCGCTGGGCAGGTCCGGCGCGGCGGCATTGATCGCCGACTGCACGTCGCGCGCGGCCTTGTCGGCCGTGCGGTCGAAGGTGAAGCGCACCATCACCGAGGCGGAGCCCTCGCTGGCGTTGCCGTACATCTCGTCCACGCCCGGGATGCGCCCCAGGTGTCGTTCCAGCGGCGCCAGCACGGTGCTGGCCATGGTCTGCGCGCTGGCACCGGGCTGCTGCGCCACCACGTAGACGCCCGGGAACTCCAGCGACGGCAGCGCCGCCACGCCGAGCAGCAGATAGGCGCAGATGCCGGCCAGCACCAGCCCCGCGGCGAGCAGGGAGGTGCCGACCGGACGGCGGATCATCGGGGCGAAGATGTTCATGGGGCGTCCCTACCAAGGATGGGGCGCGCGGCCGGGGCTGCGCCGGGGTGGCTAGCGTAGCGTGCCACCGGCGCGCGGTTCGTGGGCCAGAAGATGGGCGGGGGCATGCCGCACCCTATGCTCCTGCCCGGTGCAGCGGGATGTGCCTTAAGTCCGGCCCTGCCGAAAGACCCTACCGGCGGGAGAGGGACTCAAGTTCCGGTAGCCCGCAACCGTTCGCGCTGAGCGCAGGCGCACCGCGCCGAAGTCGAAGCGCTTGCCTCAAGGCCACACGGCCGAGTCCCTCTCCCTCCGGGAGAGGGTGCCGACAGGCGGGTGAGGGTTCGGGCGGAGCGAGCGCGTATCGGCACCCCCGCACCCTCTCCCCAACCCCTCTCCCGGTGGGAGAGGGGCTAAAAGCCCGCCACCCACCGCGTTCGCGCTGAGCGCAGGCGCGTAGGCACACCATCCCCACACCGTTCGCGCTGAATGCAGGCGCGCCGCGCCGAAGTCGAAGCGCCCAACGGGGCGCGCTCAGCCGCCGGGCGCGTAACGCAGCGTCAGATACCAACTGCGGCCGGGCTGGTTGAAGTAGTAGATCGTCTCGTAGCGGCGATCGAACGCGTTGGCCAGCCGCCCCTCCAGCGCCCAGCCCGGCGCGAAGGCATAGCTGGCGCGCAGGTCGACGGTGGCGTAACCGCCCAGTCGGTGGGTGTTGGCCACGTCGTCGTAGCGCGCGCCGGCCACGTTCCAGGTGGCGCCTACGCCGACCTCGCCGAAGCGGCGGTCCAGATCGATCCGCGCGGTGCGCTCCGGCCGTCGCGGCAGCCAGTGGCCGTCGTTCGCGCCGCCGTCGTCGTTGCGCGGCTGCAGCCAGGTCAGGTAGCCCTGCCAGCGCCAGCCGGCCAGCGTGGCGCCCAGCTGGCCCTCGATGCCACGGATGCGCGCGCGGCTGATGTTCAGCGGGTAGTAATTGCTGTCCAGCGCGATCAGCTGGCTGATCCGGGTCTGATAGGCGTTCAGTGCCCAGTTCCAGCCCTCACCCTGCTGCGCCACGCCCAGCTCGGCGCTGCGCGAGGTTTCCGGCTTGAGGTTCGGGTTGCCGCTGCCGTAGGGGTAGTACAGGTCGTTGAAGGTCGGCGCGTGGAAGGCGCTGCCGTAGCTCGCCGACAGGCGCAGGCCGTGATCGAGCCGGTAGCCCCAGGCCAGCGCGCCGGTATCGTGGTTGCCGAACTGGCCGTTGTGGTCGTGGCGGGCCGAGGCCTGGAGCTCGTTGCGGCCGAACGTGCCCTGATACTGGGCGAACACGCCGGTGTCCTGGCGCCGGCTGGCCAGATAGCCGATATCGCTGGACAGGTGCTCGAGCTGGTAATCCGCGCCCAGCGTCAGCAGCTGGTTGTCGGCCAGGGTCAGGTCGTTCTGCCACGAGGCCTGGTTGCGGCGCGAGTCCGAATAGCGCACGTAGCTGCCATCGTTGTAGGTGGTGGCCTTGTCCAGGCTCTGTCCGGCGCCCACGGTCACCTGCCAGAACGCCAGCGGCCGGAACGTGAGCCGCGCACCGACCACCTGCTGCTGGTTCAGCGCCTGGTTGCCGTAGGGTGCGCCGTCGAAATAGACGAAATTGCGGCTGCGCAGCCAGGTGGCGGCCAGCTCGGTGCCGCCGTCCCAGCGGTAGCCGGCATTGGCCAGCGCGTTGTAGTTGCGGTAGCCGTCGCTGTCCGGCTCATTGGCGAAGCAGCCGGCGAACACGGTGCCGGCGCCGACGCGGCAGGCGTTGATGCCGTGGGTGTACTCGCCGCCCAGGCTGAGGTTGTACCAGGCGTGTCGGTCGCCGCCGGACAGGCCGACCTGGCTGCCGACGGTATGCCGGCTGCCGCTGGTCACGCTCAGCGACGGGGCGAGCTGGCCATCGGCCTGGCCGTGGCGGGTGAAGATCTGGATCACGCCGCCGATCGCGTCGGCGCCGTACAGGCTGGAGCGCGGCCCGCGCACGACCTCGATCCGCTCGATCTGCTCCACCGGAATCTGCTCGAACGCCGCCAGCCCCGCGCTCACGCTGCCCACCCGCACGCCATCGACCAGCAGCAGGGTGTGCGAGGAATTGGTGCCGCGCAGGAACAGCGAGGTCTGCTCGCCCATGCCGCCGGATTGCGCGAAAGTGACGCCGGGCAGGCCGGTCAGCAGGTCCATCAGCGAGGTCGGCTGCAGTCGCTCGATGTCCGCCCGGGTGATCACGCTCACCGACGACAGGGCGTCGTCCACGGTGATCGCGGTGCGCGTGGCGGTGACGATCACCGGCTCCATCGGCGGACTGGCGGCCTGCCGTGCCTGCGCCGTCTGTGCAGCTGTTGCAAGGATCGCGACCGCCACGGCGGTCGCCACGAGATTCCTGTTCATCGTCTGATTTCCTTCGCCGTGCACCCGCGCGCGGCTCAACAAGGGATGAGCTGGCAGGACATCGTGGGGAAAGCACGGCGACAGACGCACGACAAGGGCGCGATCCGTACCGCAGCCTCGCCCACCGCGAGCCGCCAGGACAGTCGAATCGGGCCGGTCTCCGGGCTTGCGAGCGACACGCGGCGAACCGCGCATACCGGACCACGCCTTCCCATGCCTAGGCACAGTGGCTCGTGTGGCCCGGCGATTCACTCGCCTACCGTTGCGGGGGCAGCGCCGGACTGGTTGCGCGCGAACGCGCGACGCACCGGCTTCCCGTTTCATCCCATACACCGTATGTATGGGACACCCGAAACAAAGATCACTATATCCGGCGATCGGTGCAGGTTCAAACAATGTTTGTTTCCAAATCATGCAAAGAGACGCCTGTGTGCCCAAATTGATGTTTTCTAGGAAATAAACTCGGCGCTTGGCGATGAGGCCATGGCCTATGGATGCAGCACACACCAGCGGAATGAGGCAGTTACGAGGCGTCGCGGCCAGCGACGCGCCCGCTTGGGCAGATGTGTCGAACGCGGCGATCGTCACTGTGGCGACCCGATCAGGACATGCCTGGGTGACAGCAAGCGCATCGCGCCGCTTCGAAGATTCGTGCGATATGCTAAAAAAAAGTTGACTGCCTGTTAGATCTGACGCTAGCGTTTGGCAGTGTCGCCTCGGATGTGGCCCGGCGACGTCGCGTTTGCGGCTGTCGGGAGCTCAAGTAGGACTTGATGGTAGTTGGCGATTTTTGGGGCGTGGGAGATGTCCTGTTGCAGAATCGGTTGACCGGAGTTGGATTTCTTGGGTCGCCTTGATTTAGTTTTTTTGAGCCCGTAAGGGTTCGCTTGGGGAGAGAGTTATGAGCAAGAGTCGTTTCACGCGCGGGGTTCAGCCGCGTCGCAATGCGCTGGTGACAGCGCTGGCCGTTGGGCTGGCGGGCGTCGCCGGCGTCGCCAGCGCGCAGAGCACCACCGGCACCATCTTCGGTCAGGCCGTGCCGGGCGAGACCGTTACCGTCACGTCTGCCGCGACTGGTGTGTCGCGTGATGTTCAAGTGGACAGCAGCGGTCGTTACAGCGTCGCCAACCTCCCTGTCGGCACCTACTCGGTGAGCCTGAAGAAGGACGGCAGCGTCGTCAGCACGCGCGACAACGTGACGATCTCGCCGGGCGGTGGTAGCGCTGTTAATTTCACGGTTGACACCACCAATCTGTCGGCTGTGACTGTAACCGGCAACGCCCTGCCTTCCATTGACGTCAGCAGCGTCAACTCCAGTACCGTGATCACGGCTGCCGACCTCCAGAGGCTGCCGGTGACCCGCAGCGCTGAAGCCATCGCGCTGCTCGCTCCGGGCACCGTGCAGGGCAGTAACTACTTCGCCAACGCCGTCTCGTTCGGCGGTTCGAGCGTGTCCGAAAACGCCTACTACGTGAACGGCTTCAACACCGGCGAACCCTACCGCAACATCGGTGGCTTCCAGCTGCCGTATGGCGCGATCGAGCAGCAGGAAACCCTCACCGGTGGCTACAGCGCCAAGTACGGTCGTTCCGACGGTGGCGTGATCAACCAGATCGGCAAGCGCGGCACCAACGAGTGGCATTTCGGCGGTCAGGTGATCTGGGAGCCCAAGTTCCTGGGAGGCACTCCGAAGAACAATGTCTATGGCAACCCGGCCGTTCCCAACCCGATCGCCAACCCGAACAGCATCGATGGGCTGACGCATTACCAACTGGAAGATCCAAGCAAGCCGGGTACGCTGTACCAGTACCGCAACGACAACAAGCAGTGGGAAACCGTCTATTCGGCGTACGTCGGTGGTCCGCTGATCGAGGACAAGCTGTTCCTGTTCTTGGCCGGCGAGCAGACCAAGGCCCATTCCACCAACGTCCAGAACGTCGACCTGGGCCACGTGCAGTACAACGAGGATAAGAGCTCGAAGTTCTACGGCAAGTTGGACTGGAACATCACCGACAACAACGTCTTCGAGCTGACGATGTTGAAGAACAAGCAGTACGCGAACGGGTTCGCGCCGGGTCAGACTTACAACTTCGACTACGACACGCTGCAGACTGGTTCCTTCCTTGCTCCCAACGACACCCGGAAGGACGACGCCGATTTCTACATCGGTCACTTCACCAGCTATCTGACCGACGACGCCACGCTGAGCATCCTGTACGGCAAGGCGAGCTTCAATACGCCGACGCAGTACAGTAACCAGTGCCCGTACCCGTTCATCTCGCAGGCATACAACCAGAACCCGGCCTATACCGGCGGCACGCCGATCAGGAATTGCCAGACGAACACCAGCTGGTACTCGGATTCGGCCAAGCTCTCGACGCACGGCCTGCGCGTCGACTTCGACTACCGCCTGGGTGATCATGGCCTGTCGGTCGGTATCGACAACATGAACTACGGTGCCAAGAACCAGGGTCCGACCCAGCAGAACCCGTTCAACCCGAGCGTCAACTACTACTGGCGCTACTACCCGACCTACGTTCAGCAGCGCGAGGTCGGCTGGCAGACCAACATGACCACCTCGCAGAAGGCGTGGTACGTGCAAGACGCCTGGCAGGTCACCTCGAACCTGCTGCTGAACATCGGTATCCGCAACGATCACTTCACCAACTACAACGACGTCGGCAAGGCGTTCGTCGACCTGAAGAATCAGTGGGAGCCGCGCATCGGTGCGAGCTGGGATGTGTACGGCGATTCCACGTTCAAGGTCTACGGCAACGCCGGTCGCTACTACCTCGCGCTGCCGCAGAACGCCGCCGAGCGCGCTGCGAACCGTTCCACGTACGTGCTCAATTACTACACCTATACCGGGATCGACCAGTACGGTCAGCCGACCGGCCTGCAAAAGTTCAACGGTCCGATTTCACCCGATGGTGAGTTCGGTCTGCCGAAGGATCCGCAGCAGGTCACCGCGCGCAACCTGAAGCCGGAGTACCTGGACGAGTTCATCGTGGGCTTCGACAAGCAGCTCAACGAGAAGTGGACCTATGGCGCCAAGGCGATGTGGCGTGATCTGAAGGTCGCCATCGACGATGAGTGCTCGCCGTATCTGATCGCGGCCAAGATGAGCAAGCTGGGTCTGAACCCGGATGACTATTCCGACTCCATTTACGGTCCGGCTTACTGCCGCCTGTTCAATCCCGGTCGCACCAATAACTTCCTGGTCACCGCCAATGCCGGCAGCGGTCAAGCTGATCAGATCGTGTCGATGACCAACGCGGATTGGGGCTTCACCCAGGGTGTGAAGCGCAAGGTCGGTTCGGTGAACCTGTACCTGGAGCATCCGTTCGACGGCAAGTGGCAGGCACGCATCGATTACACCTGGTCCCGCGGTTTTGGTAACACCGAAGGCCAGGTGCGTTCGGACTTCGGCCAGGGTGACGTCTCCAAGACCGAAGACTGGGACAACTACGCGCTGATGGACGGCCAGTACGGTGATCTGCAGAACGTGCACAAGCACCAGATCCGCATCCGTGGTGCCTACCAGATCACCCCGGAGTGGCTGGTGTCCGGTACCCTGCTGGCGCAGTCCGGTCAGCCGAAGTCGTGCCTGGGTTACTACGGCCCGTACGGCGTGGATGATCCGGCCGGTTACAATGGCGGCGGTAGCGGCAACTACCACTGGTGCGCCGGCAAGCGCGTGCCGCCGGGCACGGTCGGTACGACGCCGTGGACCAAGCCTCTCAACCTGGGTATCCACTACACCCCGGACTTCGCCGACCACAAACTGGGCTTCCACCTGGACATCTTCAACGTGTTCAACGAGCAGAAGCCCGTCCAGACGGATCCGACGTTCGCCAATGCTTACAATGGCGGTACGGATGCCAATGGCAACCCGGCACCGGACACGATCTACATCAACAACAGCTATCATCAGGCGCTGTTCTATGAGACCCCGCGCACGGTGCGACTGTCGGTGACCTACGACTACTGATAAGCGTCGTCGATAGACACCAGAAAACCACCGGCCGAGAGGCCGGTGGTTTTTTTTCCGTTGATCAGGCCGGGCAGCCTTGCCACGGCAGCAGCCGGGCGTAAGACGCCGCGCAGGCCTCCCGATAGAGAAGGGCTATCGGGAGCTTCCTGCCTCCAGCAGCAGCCGAAGTGGTTCGAGCTGTGCCTCGTAATGGCGCCATTGGTCGATGCCACGCCGATGGATCGATTCGCGAACCTGGGCGCTACTGGGCGTGGCCACCGGCGCGGCATTTTTCTCCGGGGCGAGGCACGCCTCTTCCATCGCCAGGCCGCAGTGCTCCAGTACCTTGCCGAGGGTACCGGCCGTGTCATCCACCAGCGAAGCGTAGTCCACATCGATCATGGCTCCGGGCAACTGCCGATGCCACGCATCGACAAGCCGGGAGTACTGCCTGTAGTAGTGCGCCAGCGAGCCGAACTGGTAGCTGTAGGAGGACACGTTGCCGAACATCGCCTTGAAGTTCGAAAAGCAGGTGTCCATCGGCTCACGTGCCATGTGGAGAATGGGCGCGTGCGGCAAGGCGCGTCGAATGAAGGCGACCATTTGTATGTTCGCCGGCAGTTTGTCGATGTAGAACGCCTTGCCTTGGGCGCGCCACTGCGTCTGGCGCAGATAGCGTTCGCCCAGTTGCTGATAGTCGAGATCCGCAGCCTTGTCGATGATCGAAAGCAGGCCACGTGCCCGGGCGGGAACCACGTCGGCGACCCAGTGCAACTGCCTCCAGAAATCGATGATCTCGCCCGCTGACGTGATCGCAGAATGGCTGGACAGCATGCGATCCAGCAAGGTGGTCCCCGATCGCGGCATGCCTACGATGAAGATGGGGGTCGGGCCACTCGAGGAGACGCTCGTCGCCTTCGTAGGCAGTCTTTCCGGCAGCTCGATCAATGCGTTGGTGAGTGCTTCCTCGGCGGCTGCATCGTAAGGATTCAACTCCGCCATCAGCGTGTTGCATTGATCAAGCGCGCGCCAAGCTTCCTCGTAGCGGCCGAGATCGTCGAGAGTCTTGAAGCGGGAATACGCAAACTCGGCCTTCACAAATTTCCGCTCGGAGGTTTGCGCATCTTCGAGACGCGCACACTGCGTTTCCAGGTAGGAAAGCTGCTGCGTTTCGGGTTTCTGCTTGCGCAGATTGACCAGCACCATCGCCGCGTCGCCGAAGTCGGGCCAACGCTGAAGGCAACGCTGGAGAACCGCGTTGGCTTCGTCCAGCGCTCCCTCGAACTGCAGCAGCATCGCGTAGAGGTGCCAGTCGTCGGGCGCGTCGGCACCCTTGGCGATGGCCTTCGCCGCCAAGTCCCGTGCAAGGCTGATGTCCCCGATACCGAAGCGCAATTGGGCCTGGGCCACCAGCAATTGGGCGGGTGGGTCCGGAGCCTGCGCCAGCAGGTCCAGGCAGGATCGCGCGGCCACGATCTCACCCCGGGCAACCAAGTGTTGAACGAGATTGACGATCAGCGGTGCATTGCGTGGCAGGTGCCTCAAGCAGGCCAGCAGCGGCAGTGTCGAGGCTTGCAGGTGCCCTTGCAGGAACAGCACGTCGGCCAGCTCGACGCTTGCCTCTGCATCATTGGGGAGCACCCGGAGAGACTTCTCGAGTGCGGCTTGCGCTTGTGCAAAATCGCCGGCCTCGCGGTGGCGATGCGCCAGCTGACGTAGACGAATGGACTCAGAGATATGAGGCGGAATGGTATTCATCGTGCCATAGTAGCCGCGCAGGCACTCTTGACGTATCTGCGTTGATCCCCACGTTGACCCCGCGCGGGCTGCGTCAATCCGTATGCAGTTCCGCCACGAAGTCGTAGATGTCACCGCGGTACCAAGAGCTGGTGAATTCGACGACGCGGCCGTCGTCGAGGAAGCTGCGGCGCTCGATCGCCAGCGGCTCGTCGCCCGCGTAGCGCACGCGGTGCAGGCGCACCACCGCCACGCCGGGCGAGAGGTTCATCGCCATCGACTCTTCCGCAGTCACTTCGCCGATGCCGCGTTCGTTCCCCAGGTCGTTCCCGGGGCCAAGTCAGGCTGCCGGCTCCTGCTCTGAACTCTCGGGGGCTCTACACCTTCCAGGGGTTGATGGTTGCCAGGCCAGCGGCTTGGAATGGGCCGGTGTCGCGGGTGGCAACGGCAAATCCGTTGGCGGCGGCACTGGCTGCGATATATCCGTCAGCCGTGCCCACCGCCAACCCGGCAGCGCGAGCCTTGGCCATCAGCTCGGCATAGGCGTTCGTGCAAGCCATGTCGAACGGCAGCACCCGCCCGACGAACAAGGGCAGCACCCGCTTTTCCAGGTTGTCATGCAGGCCGGCCCGGCGCTTGCCAGCGGGCAGCAGCGCCACACCGGCGCGCAGCTCGGCCACGGTGATCGCGGACAGGTAGAGCGTTTCCAGGGGCTGCGCGTCTATCCACTCGATCACGCGGGCCTCGGGCGCATGGCGCAGTGGCTCCGACACCACGTTCGTGTCGAGCAGGATCATTCAAAGCTCACCGCACGGGCAGGCGCTTTGTCGCGCACACTCTCGAAGATGGTGAACTCGTTATCGGTCAGCTTGGCCTTGCGGCCGATTTCGGCCAACAGCGAACCCAGCCTGATCCGGCCTTGCGGTTTCACCGCCGATTCCAGGATTTCGCGGATCTCGGCCTCGGCGCTGCGGCCGTGCTGGGCGGCCCTCACGCGGATAGCGCGATGCACCTCGTCAGGTACATTGCGCACGGTGATGGATGCCATATTTCAAACCCTCGTACTGATGTATTTGATTGCAAAATAGCAAGATGTAATCACTGACGCAACATCAACGACGATACATCCACGACTTCCTGGCGTTGCCTTCGGCGCCCGCGACGACGACGCCACCCATTCCGCCACGGCGGGTAATCGCGGGCCGGGTTCGCATCCTTGGCCGCATGCCGGTAGCGGCGGCTGGAATGCTGGGGTCCGTTCGGCGTTGCCGTGACGGCAGGCTCTGGGCTGCGTTGATACCGCAGTGTTGAGCAAGCTCAGTCGGTATGCAGCTCGGCGACGAAGTCGTAGATGTCGCCGCGGTACCAGGAGCTGGTGAATTCGACCACGCGGCCGTCGTCGAGGAAGCTGCGGCGCTCGATGCTGAGGCCAGCGCTGTGGGCGGCGACATGCAGCAGGCGGGCATGCTGCGCGTTGAGCAGCACGGCGCGCAGCCGTTGCAGGGCGCGGCGCGGGCGGCAGCCGCGCTTCTCCAGCGCCTCGTAGAGCGAGTCGTCGACCAGCATGGGGTCGGGCAGCAGGATCGCCGGCACCACGCTGCGTTCGATCGCCAACGGTTCGTCGCCCGCGTAGCGCACGCGATGCAGGCGCACCACCGCCACGCCGGGCGAGAGGTTCATCGCCATCGATTCTTCCGGGGTCACTTCGCCGATGCCGCGTTCGAAGAATTCCGAGCGCGGGTTGAGGCCGCGCGCGCGCAGGTCCTCGGTGAAGCTGGTCAGGCGCGACATCGGCTTGATGATGCGTTCGGCGACGAAGGTGCCGGCGCCGTGGCGCTGGGTCAGCAGGCCTTCCTCGACCAGCCCGGCGATCGCCTTGCGCACCGTGACGCGCGACAGCGCCAGCACGCGGGCCAGGTCGCGTTCGCTCGGCAGCGCGTGGCCGGGCTCGATGTCGCGGTGCTCGACCACGTTGCGGATCGCCCGCCGCAGGCGCAGGTAGGCCAGCGGCTGGTGGGTGCCGGGGTCGCGCGAGAGCCGGCGGTATTCTTTGGCGAGAACGGTTTCCATACCGCGACCATACCAATTTCAAACCAATGGCCGCAAGGCGCGCCATGCCGGACATGCCAGTTGGGGTCGGTCGTGCGGAACGGATGACCGTGCCGATGACCGTGCCAATGACAGTGCCAATGGTTGCAAACGAATACATCGCGAGCGCGGCGCACTTTTCGCCGGTTCGTGCTGGTCGCAGCTGGTATGACACTGGTACGATCACGGGTCCATGCCGCCCACGCCGCTGCGCGGCGGCCTTCATTCCGTTCCACGCGAGGTGCCCGTTGTGAGTCCTTCCCATCCGCAGGTCCATTCCTTCGATCTGGTGATCTTCGGTGGCACCGGCGATCTGGCCGCGCGCAAGCTGTTGCCGGCGATGTTCCATCGCTTCGTCGATGGCCAGATTCCCGCCACCAGCCGCATCATCGGCATCGCCCGCGAGGCCACCGACGACGCCGGCTATCGCGCCCAGATGCGCAAGGCGCTGGTCGGCGGCGGCAGCCAGGCCGAGCAGGTCGAGGCGTTCCTGCAGCAGGTGTTCTACCGCTCGCTCGACGCGCGCAAGGACGCCGGCTGGGACGACTTCGCCGCGCTGCTGGCCGAGCGCCCGGACAACGTGCGCGTGTTCTACCTCTCCACCGCGCCGGACCTGTTCATCGACATCTGCTCGCGCCTGGGCGCGCACCGCCTCAACGAAGGCGAGTCGCGCGTGGTGCTGGAGAAGCCGATCGGCCGCGATCTGGACAGCGCCAACCAGATCAACGACGCCGTCGGTCGGGTCTTCAGCGAATCGCAGACGTATCGCATCGATCACTACCTCGGCAAGGAGACGGTGCAGAACCTGCTGGCGCTGCGCTTCGGCAACGCGCTGTTCGAGCCGCTGTGGAATGCCGAACACATCGACCACGTGCAGATCACCGTGGCCGAGACACTGGGCGTGGGCAACCGCGCGGCCTACTACGACCACGCCGGCGCGCTGCGCGACATGGTGCAGAACCACATGCTGCAGCTGGTGTGCATGGTGGCGATGGAGCCGCCGTCCTCGCTGTCGCCCGACGCGGTGCGCGACGAGAAGCTCAAGGTGCTGCGCTCGCTGAAACCCATCGACGAGTCCAACGCCGCCCAGCTCACCGTGCGCGGCCAGTACCGCGCCGGCGCCGCCGAAGGGCAGGGCGTGCCGGGCTATCTGGAAGAGCTCGACGGCGCCAGGAGCCACACCGAAACCTTCGTGGCGCTGAAGACCGAGATCGCCAACTGGCGCTGGGCCGGCGTGCCGTTCTACCTGCGTACCGGCAAGCGCCTGCCCGAACGCGTCTCCGAGATCGTGGTGGCGTTCAAGGCGGTGCCGCATTCCATCTTCGATCCGGCCGCCGGCCCGCTGGCGCACAACCGGCTGGTGCTGCGCCTGCAGCCCGACGAAGGCGTGAAGCTGTGGCTGACCATCAAGCACCCCGGCCCGGGCGGCCTGCGCCTGCGCCACGTGCCGCTGGACATGAGCTTCGCCGAGGCCTTCGGCGTGTCGCAGCCGGACGCCTACGAGCGCCTGCTGCTGGACGTGGTGCGCGGCAATCCCACCTTGTTCATGCGTCGCGACGAAGTGGAGGCCGCGTGGCACTGGGCCGATCCGATCCTGGCCGCTTGGTCGGCCGGTGGCGAGGCGCCCAAGCCCTATACCGCCGGCACCTGGGGGCCGAGCGCGTCGGTGGCGCTGATCGAGCGCGACGGCCGCACCTGGAACGAGGATGGCGAGTAAGCGAGGCGTGAACCGATCCGGCACCGCGCATCACCGCGCGCTGCCGGCGGTTTTCCTAGTGTGCAACACCACACCGGTGTGCAACGCCACACAGGCCTGCCGCCTGCCCCCGCCGCGCGCACCGGCAGCACACGCCGCGGCTCCCCACGCGCCGCCGAACGGACGTCCATGTTGAACATCGCCACGCACAGCTTCACCGATTGCCACGCCCTTGCCGAGGCGCTCGCCGAGCGGGTCGCCGCGCACCTGCGCGAGGCCATCGGCACGCGCGGCCGGGCCTCGCTCGCCGTATCCGGCGGCAGCACGCCGAGGCATTTCTTCGCGCGCCTGTCGCATGCGCCACTGGACTGGTCGCGCGTGCAGGTGACCCTGGTCGACGAGCGCTGGGTGCCGGAATCCAGCGAGCGCTCCAATGCGCGACTGGTGAAATCGCTGCTGCTGCAGCACGCCGCCGCAGTGGCCACGTTCGTGCCCCTGCATCAGGACACGGCCATGCCGGAAGACGGCCTCGCCGCGCTGAGCGCCTCACTCGATGCGCTGGCGCTGCCGTTCGACGTGGTGGTGCTGGGCATGGGCGAGGATGGTCATACGGCCTCGTTCTTCCCGGGCGGTGATCGCCTCGCCGACGCGCTGGATCCGGCGGGCAGCGAGCGCGTGCTGCCGATGCGCGCCGCCGGTGCCGGAGAACCGCGCATCACCTTCACGCTGCCGGTGCTGCTCGACGCGCGCGCGCTGTTCCTGCACGTGGAGGGCGAGGCCAAGCGCCGCGTGCTCGCCGATGCGCAGCTCGGCCTCGGCGCCGGCCGCGATTACCCGGTGCGCGCCGTGCTCGAGCGCGCGCGCGTTCCCGTTTCCGTCTATTGGTGCCCGTGACGCGCCACCGCCGCGCACCGCCACCCGCTACAGGAGTGAATCGATGAGTTCCCTGCACCCCGTCGTCCGCGAAGTCACCGAGCGCCTGCGCGAACGCAGCCGCGAATCGCGTGCGGCCTACCTGGCCAAGATCGCCGCCGCGCGCGGCGACGGTACGCACCGCCAGCATCTGTCGTGCGGCAACCTCGCGCACGGCTTCGCCGCCTGCGGCAGCGACGACAAGGCCGCGCTGCGCGCCGGCCGCACGCCGAACATCGGTATCGTCACCGCCTACAACGACATGCTCTCGGCGCACCAGCCGTACGAGCGCTACCCGGAACTGATCCGCCATATCGCGCGCGAGGCCGGCGCCACCGCGCAGGTGGCCGGCGGCGTGCCGGCGATGTGCGACGGCGTCACCCAGGGCCGCGCCGGCATGGAGCTCTCGCTGTTCTCGCGCGACCTGATCGCGATGGCCACCGCCGTGGCGCTGTCGCACGACATGTTCGACGCTGGCCTGTACCTGGGCATCTGCGACAAGATCGTGCCGGGGCTGCTGATCGGTGCGCTGGCCTTCGGCCATCTGCCCGGCGTGTTCGTGCCGTCGGGCCCGATGCCCAGCGGCATCAGCAACGAGGCCAAGTCCAAGGTGCGCCAGGCCTATGCCGAGGGCAAGGCGACCCGCGAGGAGCTGCTGGAAGCCGAGGCCGCCGCGTATCACGCCCCCGGCACCTGCACCTTCTACGGCACCGCCAACTCCAACCAGATGCTGATGGAGATCATGGGCCTGCACCTGCCCAGTGCCAGCTTCGTGGCGCCCGACACGCCGCTGCGCGATGCGCTCACCGCCGAAGCGGTGCGCCGTGCGGCCGCGATGACCGCACTGGGCGAGCACTACCTGCCGATCGGCCACATCGTCGACGAGAAGGCGGTGATCAACGGCGTGATCGGCCTGCACGCCACCGGCGGCTCCACCAACCATCTGCTGCACCTGGTGGCGATGGCGCGCGCGGCCGGCGTGGAATTGCGCTGGGAAGACTTCGACGCGCTGTCCTCGGTGGTGCCGCTGCTGGCGCGCGTGTACCCCAACGGCTACGCCGACGTAAACCAGTTCCACGAGGCCGGCGGCATGGCCTTCCTGATCGACCAGCTGCTCTCGCAGGGCCTGCTGCACGCCGACGTGAAGACCGTCAACGGCACCGGCCTGGACGGCTACGCCCAGGTGCCGGTGCTCGACGCGGCCGGCAAGCTGGCCTGGCAGAAGGTGTCCGGCGAGAGCGGCAACCGCGGCGTGCTGCGCGCGATCAGCGAGCCGTTCCGTCCCGACGGTGGCCTGCGCCTGCTCGACGGCAACCTCGGCCGCGGCGTGATCAAGGTGTCTTCGGTGCCCGAGGACCGCATGGTGATCGAGGCGCCGGCGATCGTGTTCAACGACCAGGACGAAGTGCGCGGCGCGTTCGAGCGCGGCGAGCTCAATCGCGACTTCGTCGCGGTGGTGCGTTTTCAGGGCCCGCGCGCCAACGGCATGCCGGAGCTGCACAAGCTCACCCCGACGCTGGCCGTGCTGCAGGATCGCGGCCACCGCATCGCGCTGCTCACCGACGGGCGCATGTCCGGCGCGTCGGGCCGCGTGCCGGCGGCGATCCACGTCACCCCCGAGGCCGAGGCCGGCGGCGCGCTGGCCAAGGTGCGCAACGGCGACCTGATCCGCCTCGACGCGGTGAACGGCACGCTGGACGTGCTGGTCGACGCCGCCGAATTCGCCGCGCGCCCCAGCGCCACCCTGCCCGACCACTCGCACCACGTCGGCATGGGCCGCGAGCTGTTCGGCCTGTTCCGCACCAACGCCGTCACCGCCGATCTCGGCGCCGGCGTGCTCTGATCCCCGACAATTTCCGGAGAGAACCCGTGACTGCATCCATGGAATCCAGGCAGGCCCAGGTCGAGGCCACCATGCGGCTCGCGCCGGTGATCCCGGTGGTGATCATCGACGACGTGGCCGCCGCCGTGCCGATGGCGCGCGCGCTGGTCGCCGGCGGCACGCCGGCGATCGAGGTGACCCTGCGCACCCCCGCGGCGCTCGACGCGATCCGCGCCATCGCACAGGAAGTGGAGGGCGCCTGCGTCGGCGTCGGCACCGTGCTCAACGCGGACCACCTCACCGCGGCGCGCGCCGCCGGCGCACGCTTCGCGGTGTCGCCGGGCGTCTCGCCGAAGCTGCTCGACGCGGCCGACGACAGCGACCTGCCGCTGCTGCCCGGCGCCGCCACCGCCAGCGAGGTGATGCGCCTGCTCGAACGCGGCTACCGCTTCCTCAAGTTCTTCCCCGCCGTGCCCGCCGGCGGCACCAAGCTGATCGGCGCCTGGGCCAGCCCGCTGCCGCAGGTGACCTTCTGCCCCACCGGCGGCATCAGCCTGAGCACCGCCTCGGACTTCCTCGCGTTGCCCAATGTGCTGTGCGTGGGCGGCTCCTGGCTGACTCCGGCGGACAAGCTCAAGGCCGGCGACTGGGCGGCCATCGAGCTGCTGGCGCGCGAAGCGGCTTCGCTGAAGGGCTGAACCTCAGGCGGTCTGCGGCACGGCGTCCTGCGCGCGGATGCCGCGCAGGGCCGGGCTGGTCAGGCAGCCCAGAGCGATCGCGGTCAGGGTGAGGCCGGCGGCGATGAACAGCGCTGGCAGCGAGATCACCTTGAGCAGCGCCGACGCCGGACGCGGACAAGGGTCCCAGGCCGAGGAAGGTGAACATCAGCACGCTCATCGTGCGGCCGAGCATCTCCCGCGGCACCCGGCGCTGGATCCAGCTCACCAGGGTGATCTGGACGATGCCACCGAGCAGGCCGGTCAGACCCAGCAGCATCGCGGCCAGCACGGTTGAGTGCACGCCGGCCAGCCCCACCAGCGTCAGCCCGATGCAGGCGTCGAAGCACAGGATCATCGCGCCCAGGTGGCCGCGCACCAGCTTCGCCACCGCACCGGAAAACAGGCCGCCGAGCAGCATGCCGCCACCACTGGCGGCCATCACGATGCCCAGCGAGGTGGCGCCGTGGTCCAGCCGCATGTCCGCCAGCACCGGCAGGCCGACCTGGGTCGGGCCGCCGACGAACAGCGACACCACGGCGGCGTAAAGCATGAAGGCGCGCAGCGGCGGATCGGCCGCAATGCCGCGCAGGCCGCCGAGCACCTGGCCGAATACGCCGTGTTGCAAGGGAGCGCGCTTCGCCGCGGCAGGCACGCGGATCAGCGCCAGCGACAGCAGCGAGGTGCCGAAACTCGCCGCATCGATGGCGAAGGCCCAGCCCAGTCCGCGCGCATCGGCCAGCGCGCTGCCTGCGGTGGATGCATGCGCGCCGGTACCGATCACCACGCCGGCCAACGCCGGTCCGATGAACATGCTGAGCTGGCGCATGCCCATCATCGCGCCGTTGGCTTGCGCCAGCTGCTGCGGCTCGATCACCGAGGGCAGCAGCGCCGAGCCGGCCGGGTAGGCGAACGCGGTGGCCAGGCCGATGCCCAGCGCCAGCACATAGACCCACGGCATGCTGATCGCGCCGGTCAGCACCATCGCGGCCAGCGCCGCCACCATCACCGCGTTGGCGGCGCGCGCCAGCAGCAGCACGGCACGCGCCGAGAAGTGGTCCACCACGGCGCCGCCGATCAGCATGAACACCGCACGCAGCACCGCCATGGCGGCCAGCACCAGGCCCAGCGCGCCGGGATCGCCGGTGAGCTTGAGCACCAGCCAGGGCAGCGCGACCAGGGTGAACTGGTCGCCGAACATCGACACCGTGCTGCCGCCGAACAGCAGGCGGAAATTCGTGTTGGTAGCGAGCGGGTGTCGCGACATCGGGCATCCTTCCGAAGGGGGCAGGGGTGTTCAGTCGCCGCTGGCCGGCGTGCTCCAGGCGAGCTTCGCCAGCCGGCGCACGTAGTTGCGCACGTCGGCCGGCCAGGGTTTGGTGAGCCGTTCGAAGGCCGGCTTCTCGCCGCGCCAGAACGCGCGCGAGGCATCCTCGTAGCCGGGCAGGTTGCCGGCCAGGGTGCGCATGGCGCGGTCCAGCGCCTCGCCCGCCTGCCGTGCCTGTTCCCTGGCGCCGCCCGCGCGGCGGGCGTCCTCGACCAGCTGCCGCAGCGTCACCGAGGCGCCGCCGGGCTGGCGGGACAGCCAGTCCCAGTGGCGCGGCAGCAGGGTGACTTCCTTCGCCACCACGCCGAGCTTCGGTCGACCGGGGCCGCGCGGCGCGGGTGCGGCGTCCGGTGCCACGGACCGCAGTCGCGCACGCACGTCGTCGGCGCTGCCGCGCAGGTCGAACTCCAGCGCTTGCCCGCTGGCGTCGTCCAGCACCAGTGGCGTGCTCGCGCGGTGCTGCGCCAGATGAGTGCGGACGGCCAGCGCCACCTTTTCCGGCGAGCCGGAGGCGATGCGGCGATGGCCGTCGAAGGCGGTGCAGCGGGTGCTGTCGGCGGGTTTCATGGTGGCGTATTTGACCCGGATAAAATGTCGGCGTCAATATCGCCCGGGTAAATTCATCGTCCGCGCCGCCGCCCGCGATGCGGCGGCTGGTCGGTCCGGCTATCGTTGCGGGCTTTTGCGGACGGATCACCATGCTCTTCCTGTGCCTGAGCATCCTGTGCAGCGTGCTGGTGTCGGTGTGGCTCAAGCTCGCCCGCCGCTTCGGCCTGGACGTGTCGCAGATGGTGGCCTGGAACTACCTGGCCGCCGCTGCGCTGGTGGCCGCGGTGCTGCATCCCTCGCTGGCACCGCTGCGCCAGCCGGACGCCCCGCGCGTCGCGCTGCTCGCCCTGGCGTTGTTGCTGCCGGCGATCTTCCTGGCGCTGGGCACGTCGGTGCGCCATGCGGGCATCGTGCGCTCGGACGTGGCGCAGCGGCTGTCGCTGCTGGTGTCGCTGCTCGCCGCGTTCGTGTGGTTCGGCCAGGTGCCGACCGCGCGCATGCTGGCCGGCCTCGCGCTCGGCCTGCTGGCGCTGGCCGCGATGGTCTGGCGCGGCCGTACGGCGAGTGCGGACGGCGCGCGCAGCTGGCTGTGGCCGCTGGTGGTGTTCGCCGGCTTCGGCGCGATCGACATCCTGCTCAAGCAGGTCGCCACCACCGGCATCCCGATCGCCGCCTCGCTGCAGGCGATGTTCGCGCTCGCCCTGCCGGTGGCGCTGGGTTTCGCGCTGCTGGCGCGGCGCCGCAGCGGCGCTCGCTTCACCGCGCGCAGTCTCGCCGGCGGCCTGCTGCTGGGCCTGCTCAACTTCGGCAACATCCTGTTCTACCTGCGCGCGCACGTGGCGCTGCCGAACGATCCGGCGCTGGTGTTCGCCACCATGAACCTCGGTGTGGTGGCGCTGGGCACGCTGGTGGGCGTGCTGGCGTTCCGCGAGCGCCTGAGCCGGGTCAATGCGATCGGCGTGCTGTTGGCGGCGGCGGCGATCGCCCTGCTCACGCTGGCCTGAGCGCAAGAGGTTTCCGGCCCTCATGCCAGACGATCCTCTTGTCGCGTTACCGTGCGCACGGCTCCGAGCCGGCGCCTTCCGTGTTTTCCCCAAAGTCTCAGGTTGTCATTCCCGCGGACGCGGGAGGGGCGTTTCAACGGCGGTCGCCGGTCATCCATCTGCTTCGATGCAAAACCAAAAACGATGACCCGCCTCCGCCGTTGGAACGCGCCTACTCGTTGATCGGATCTTGGGCTGATGTCGCGCGCCGCCCGGCCCGGCAAGAACATGCGCCCGCAGTTCTCGGCAACACATGACTTCCGGGGGATGGCCCGCCAGGGTCCAGGGCATACGCTCAACCACTTGACTACAAGTTCCGGGGAATCCACATGCGCCGTCTCGTTCTCGCCGTTGCGCTCGCCAGCGCGCTCGTCAGCACCGCCACGCTCGCCCACGGAGACAAGCACGACGACGCCAGGTCGAAGGAGAAATCGCCCGACGCGGCGCTGGTCAAGCCGCAGTCCTCGGAGACCGAGGGCAGCGTCACCGTCGAAGGCAGGCGCGTCGACTACAAGGCCGTCGCCGGCACGCTGGTGCTGCATGGCAAGGGCGACAAGGAGCACGAGCCGACGGTGAGCATGTTTTACACCGCGTACTTCAAGAAGGGCGTGCCGGCCGGCCAGCGGCCGATCACCTTCATCTACAACGGCGGCCCCGGCTCGGCCACGGTGTGGCTGCACATGGGCGCGTTCGGGCCGAAGCGCGTGGTCACCAGCGACGACAGCCACACGCCCGCGGCGCCCTATGGCCTGGTCAACAATGACTACAGCCTGCTCGACGCGTCCGACCTCGTGTTCATCGACGCCCCCGGCGCCGGCTTCAGCCGCCTGATCGCCGATGACGCGGACAAGGCCAGGCGCGACAAGCAGATGAAGGAACGCAAGAAGGCGATCTACGGCGTCGACGGCGACGGCCACGCCTTCGCCCGGTTCATCACCCAGTTCCTGTCCAGGTACGGCCGCTGGAACTCGCCGAAATACCTGTTCGGCGAAAGCTACGGCACCACCCGCTCGGCAGTGGTGGCCAACATCCTGGAGAACGAGGACAGCGTCGATCTCAACGGCGTGATCCTGCTCTCGCAGATCCTCAGCTTCGACACCAGCATCGATGGCCCCGAGTTCAATCCCGGCATCGACCTGCCCTACGTGCTGGCGCTGCCCACCTTCGCCGCCACTGCCTACTACCACCACCAGCTGCCGCAGCCGCCGGCCGCGCTGGAGCCGTTCCTCAAAGAGGTGGAGCAATACGCCATGGGCGACTACGCGCAGGCGCTGCTGCAGGGCGCCGCGCTCGACAGCGCGCGCAAGCAGGCGGTGGCCGAGAGGCTGCACCAGTACACCGGCCTGCCGGTGGACTACCTGCTCAAGGCCAACCTGCGCGTCACCGGCGGCATGTTCGAGCACGAGCTGCAGGCGGCCACCGACACCACCACCGGCCGCCTCGACAGCCGCTTCTCCGGCCCCTCGCTCGACCCGCTCGGCAAGACCTCCGAATACGATCCGCAGTCCTCGGCGATCAGCTCCGCCTACGTCGCCGCGTTCAACGACTACGTGCGCACGCAGCTCAAGTTCGGCCAGGACATGCGCTACCGCCTGTATGCCGACATCGACCACTGGAACTTCGCGCACAAGGCACCGGGCGGGCGGGGCCGGGCGAGGCAATCCTCCACCAACGTCATGCCCGACCTCGCCATGGCGATGAAGACCAACCCGAACCTCAAGGTGTTCCTCAACGGCGGCTACTACGACCTGGCCACGCCGTATTTCGCCGCCGAGTACGAGATGAACCACCTGCCGATCCCCGACAGCCTGCGCAAGAACATCACCACCCAGTGGTATCCCTCCGGCCACATGGTCTACGCGCACCAGGCGTCGCTGAAGCAGCTGCATGACAACGTGGCGAAGTTCATCCAGAGCACCGACAACGTCAAGTGACCCACCGGGCGGGCCAGGGACGGCCCCCCTCGCGCACCGAGTGGGGTATGGGAGAGTGCAGGCCGGGCAGCCGTTGCAGCACATAGCCTTCGACCAACGTATTCCTCCCGGCCGCCGCGTGAAGTTGCACGGTGCGATTCCGGCCACGTGGCCAGATACGCTCTGGGCACCTCACGCGCCATAGCCGTCATTCCGGCGAAAGCCGGAATCCAGCGTCTTGGAATGGTCCGCCAGAGGCACTGGATTCCGGCTTTCGCCGGAATGACGGCCTGGATCGCGCGCCGCTTTGCGATGTTCCGGCCAGTCGCTACGATCCTCTTTTCCCCAGCGACACCCCGCCATGCGCCCCCTGATCGACCGCTACATCGACGCCTACAACCGCATCGATGTCGACGCCATGCTGCTCACCCTGCACCCGGACATCGTGTTCGAGAACATCAGCGGCGGCACGCTCAACGTGCACGTGCAGGGCATTGCCGAGTTCGAGCGGCTGGCGCGCAGCACGCAACCGTTGTTCAGCACGCGCCGGCAGATCATCACCGCGTACAGCGAGGTCGGCGACACCGCCACCGCGCACATCCTGTTCGACGGCACCTTTGCCATGGACCTGCCCAACGGCGTGCGCGCCGGCCAGAGCATCTGCATGCCCGGCCGCTCCGAGTTCCGCATCCACGACGGCCTGCTGATCTACATCGCCGACCACAGCGACTGACTCAGCTTCCGCCCCAAGGCATGAATCCGTAGGAGCGCACCCTGTGCGCGACCCCCCACGCATCCGGTCGCGCACAGGGTGCGCTCCTACAAAAAGCCGAAGCGAGCCCACAGCTGCGACCGGCACGCATCCGCGGCAACCTGCTGTTCGCGCTCAACTCCGACCAGCTGCAGCGCGACGGCGCCAAGTGAACCTGAATCGGTCCGCTGGACTGAATGATGGCGCTTCGGTGAGCATGGCCGACACATGCCCGCCCTTCCCGCATCTCCCGACGAACTGCTGCAGCTGCTGCCCGAAGCCGTGGTGCAGACGGACCCGGGGTGGACGCTCACCTACCTCAATCCCGCCTGGCACACCCTCACGGGCCATCCGGTGGAGGAGGCGCTCGGCCGGTCGCTGCTGGACTTCGTGCATCCCGACGACACCGGGGCGCTGAGGGCAGGCATGCCGGTGTTCCGGCTGCGGCGGGCCGACGCCGAGCATCGCTGGATGCGCCTGCAGCTACAGCCGAAGACGGATGCCGCGGACCGCGTGATCAGTCGCCAGGGCGTGTTGATCGAGATCACCGAGATCGGCGAGCAGGTGCTGATGGAGGACCGCCAGCGCTTCCTGCGGCTGCTGGAAACCATCGATGGCGTGGTCTGGGAAGCGGAGCTCGGCGTGGGCAACACCTTCCTGAGCCCACAGGTGGAACGCCTGTTCGGTTACGCGGTGGAGGAGTGGCGCGCCGACCCGGGCTTCTGGCGGGCGCACGTGCATCCCGACGACCTGCCGGAGGCGCTGGCCATCGACGAGGCGGCGTACCACGCCACGCACAGTTACGCCTACGAGATGAGTTACCGGCTGATCGCCAAGTCCGGCCAGATCGTGTGGGTGCGCGACCTGTGCCGCGTGGATGTCGAGCCCGGCCGGCCGAACCGCATGATCGGCCTGATGATCGACGTCACCCGGCAGAAAAATACCGAGCTCGAGCTGGTGGCGTCCGACAACCGCTACGCACTCGCCACCCGCGGATCCAACGACGGCATCTGGGACTGGAACCTGCAGACCGACGAACTGCACGTGTCCGAGCGCTTCAACGAAATCGTCGGGCTCGACCAGGGCGACACCCTGCATCCGCACGGCTGGAATTACCTGCAACAGCTCATCGACCCCGACGATCGCGAGCGCGTGCAGGCCGCCTATCGCCGGCACCTGTCCGGCCAGCGCCCCAACTTTTCGGTGGATTTCCGCGCGCGTCACGGCTCGGGGCGATCGGTGTGGCTCAACTGGCGCGGCGTCGCCCAGTTCGAAAACGGCGTCGCCGTGCGCATGGCCGGGTCGCTCAGCGATCTGGCCGAGCGCGGCAGCTCTTACGACGCGCTCACCAACCTGCCCGGCCGACCGTTGTTCCGCGATCGCCTCGAGCACGCCCTCGCGCTGCATCAGGACGGGGCGTCCAAACGTGGTGACGCGCCGATCCAGGCCGACCCCACCCGGTTCGCCGTGCTGCTGCTGGACCTCGACCGCTTCAAGGCCGTCAACGACACCCTCGGCCACCACGTCGGCGACCTGCTGCTGCAACAGGTGGCCCGCCGGCTGGAATCGGGCGTGCGGGCGATCGATCTGGTCGCTCGCATGAGCGGCGACGAGTTCAACGTGCTGCTCGAGTCGGTCGATCACGCCGGTGCCACCGACCGCGCCCAGCAGATCGCCGCCGCCCTCGCGGCCCCTTATCAGATCGGCACGCACACGGTGAGCTGCCCCGCCAGCATCGGCGTGGTCAGCAGCCAGGCCGGCTTCGCCACCACCGACGATTACCTGCGCGCTGCGGATGCGGCCATGTACCGGGCCAAGAGCCACGGGTTGGGCGTGTGCGTTTTTTCGGGAGAAGATGGCGTCGCAGGGTCGGGTCCGCTTCCGCGCGCGAAATAAGTGGACCTGAGCCGTTCGTCGCGGTCGATGAAGGCGGCGCTGACCCTCTGACTGCTCCTGACCTGCTTAGGATTGCCGCGGTTCGATCAGCAACGGATCGGAATCAGCTTTGGGAGAAGCAATTCGATCGTCTTCTCTGCCTTCTCATTTGTCAGCCTTGTTCAGTCGCCTGAGATGTTCGACTTTCTGTTCGGGAGTCATGGCGTTCCATCCGTCGATAACCTCCCTCGCCGTCTTCGGCCTCGCTGGGCGATCCAAAGGCCGCAGCTCTCCCTCATCCTGATGGCGCCTCATGAGGCGAGCGGCATCTCGATTTGCAGGACGTGCTCCGAAGAGGCTGAGTCTGCCGAGGGCGCCCTTTACTTGACGTCGTTTTGCCATCGATAGCCATCCGAGCAAAAGGTTGGGGAGAACGCATGCTCGGGCATGCGCGTCGGAAGACGTGGACTAGGGCTCGCGGGCGCAACGAATACCGGCGGCAGGTTGGCGTCTTTCAGCGGCGTCTACCCGCGCTGTAGTTGCCACCCGGAGCCCTGCAGTGCCTGGCTGCCAACTAGCGTAGGCCTGCTCACTTCCATGCACCGCATCAACGGTTCCGATCCTTCACGGCAACGGTGCCAGCCCCAGTTCGGCGAGAAACGCGTTGTGCCGCTGCTTTGCCTTGGCAATATCCCGCTCGATCTGCACCAGGTCTGCATGCACCGCCTTGAGGTCAACCTCTCTCTCCGCCTCGGCGGTGCTGACATAGCGCGAGATGTTGAGGTTGTAGTCGTTGTCGACGATCTCCTTCATCGACACGCGTCGGGAGTAGCGGTCCCTTTCCGTGCGGTCCCGGTAAGTCGACACGATCCGCTCGATGTCTTCCTCACTCAGCTGGTTCTGGCGTTTGCCCTTGGTGAAGTGCTCGGCGGCGTTGATGAACAGCACGTCGTCCGGCTTCTTGCACTTCTTCAGCACCAGAATGCACACCGGGATGCCGGTGGAATAGAACAGGTTCGGCGGCAGGCCGATCACGGTGTCGATATGGCCGTCGGTGAGCAGCTTGGTGCGGATCTCCGCCTCCTTGCCACCGCGGAACAGCACGCCGTGCGGCAAGATGATGGCCATCACGCCGTCGTCTTTCAGGTAGTGCAGGCCGTGCAGCAAAAAGGCAAAGTCCGCGGCGCTCTTGGGCGCCACGCCGTGGTTCTTGAAGCGCGCGTCCTGGCTCGCCTCGTCCTTGGGTTCCCAGCGATAGCTGAAGGGCGGATTGGCCACCACCGCGTCGAACTTCGGCTTTTTGGCGGGGTTGCTTTCGCGCAGCCAGTCCCAGTCGTTCTTCAGCGTGTCGCCGTGCCAGATCTCGAACTCGGTGTCCTTCACCCCGTGCAGCAGCATGTTCATGCGCGCGAGGTTGTACGTGGTGATGTTGGATTCCTGCCCGACGATGCGGCCGATGCTGCCGCCGGCTTCGGTCATGCGGTGGCGCACGTTCAGCAACAGGGAACCCGAGCCGCAGGCAAAATCGAACACACTGTCCAGCTTTCGGCGCGGCCCGGTCTTCGGCTCCTGGCTGTCCAGCGTGACGATGGCCGAGAGAATGTTGGAGATCTGCTGCGGGGTGTAGAACTCGCCCGCCTTCTTGCCACTGCCTGCCGCGAACTGGCCGATCAGGTACTCGTAGGCATCGCCCAGCGTGTCGCTGTCGGTGGAGAACAGCGCCATGCCGCGCGCGATCTCGCTGATGACGGCGCACAGCTTGGCGTTGCGGTCGTGGTACTTGCGGCCGAGCTTGTCCGAGCCGAGGTTGATCTCCGAGAACAGACCCTGGAAGTGGCTCTGGAAGGACTCTTCCTCGATGTACTTGAAGCCTCCTTGCAGCGTGTCCAGCAGCGTGTCGTCCTGGGTCTTGGCCAGATGGACGATATGGCCCCACAAATACCTGGGCTGGATGACGTAATGCGCCTTGCGCCGCATCTGCTGCTCGAACGCGGTCACGTCCGCCTTGTTGGCCGCATACCAGACCGACAGCGGCGTCTTGCCGGCGTTGCCGATGGCGTTCGGATCCGGGTAGTCCGATTCCAGCTCCTTCCGGGCCGCCGCCTCGTAGTTGTCGGAGAGGTAGCGCAGGAACAGGAACGACAGCATGTAGTCGCGGAAATCGTCCGCGTCATCGTGCCGCGCAGTTGGTCGGCGACGTTCCAAAGGGTCTTGCCGAGTTGTTTCTGGTCGTTCTCCGTCACCGTGCCGAATCCCTCTCAGCCTTCGTCTGACTGCGCAGGGTATCGGCGGAAATCCGCACTGTTTGGCCGTCGCGTACCACGATCAAGTCGGTACCACTATCGATCGCGGTTTTACGTGCCAGTGCGGCTGCACGGCGCAACGCGGGCTGCGAGGCGCGCAGGTCCGGGTTGCGTGCATGGGAAATATCGCGTGGCTTCATGGCTTTTCGCTCCAGTCGAGCAGGACGGGCTCATCGCCTGCATTATCGTACAAGGCCCAGTCGTCCACCTCGGCCTTGTACACCGCATCGAAGTTGCGCAGTCCGCTGGCAAAACGACGACGAATCACATCTTCGGGAATGTCGTGTCCTCCCTGGCGCACGCGCATGGCCACGCGGTCGATGGCGGTCTGTGCCGCAGGCAGGCTCAGGAAGAACAGGCTGACGTGGTAGCCCAGTTCGCGCCAGCGCCGGATGCGCTGCCGGTAGCCGACACCGGATAGTGTGGTTTCGAACGCGAAACTCTCGTTGCGGGCGACGCACGCCTCGATCTCTTCCAGCATCAATCGCCCGGCCTTGACCGCTGCCGCTTCCGGCGCGAACGGCGACAGACCCGCGGCGATCAGGTCGGCATTGATGAAACGCGCCAGCTTTGCCCCTTCGGGCAAAAAAGCGCGGGCAAAGGTGGTTTTGCCCGCGCCATTGGGGCCGGCAATGATGATGATCCGCTGGCTCATCAGCTCAACCTCACATGCGAAGTTCTTTCGGGTTAGCCTTGAGCAGGGTTGAGGCCTTGAAGCTGGTGAGTGTCTTGCCGCTGCCAGTGGTGTGCCAGATGTAGCCGTTGCCTAGGTTCTTGTCGATGCACTCGACAATGTTCTTCACCGCGTAGATCTGGTACGGCCGCATTATCAGTAGCTTCTGCTCGCTGGCCACCAGCACCATATAGCGGCTGATCATCTGGCCCAGCGTGCATTTGGCCAGGAACGCATCGGCGAAGGCATCAATGCCGTTGATCTTGCTGTTGTCCGGCGCGGCGTACTGGTAAATCGGCAGGAAGCGTTCGTCCGCGTTGAAGGCGAAATGGCGCGCGTTGTTGTTGGCGAAGTAGTAGGTGGAATCGCGGTTGCTGACCACGAACAGCTGGATGAAGCACAGCAGCGTGCGCGTATAGCCGTTGCCGGGGTCGTTCTTGTACTCGACGATCTGCTCGATCGCCCGGCGCGGGTTGATACCGAGGGTCTTCAACTCGATCTGCACCGCCGGCACGCCGTTGATGAGCAGCAGCACGTCATACCGGTGGTAGCTGTAGTCCGTGTTGATACGGAACTGGCTGGCGACCTCGAAGTCGTTCTTGCACCAGTCGTTGATATTCACCAACGTGTAGTTGAGCGGCGTACCGTCATCGCGGGTGAACGCATTGCGGTGGCGCAGCGTCTGCGCGGCCTTGAACACATCCGGCGTGACGATCTCTTCGAGCAGGCGTTTGAACTCGGCATCGGTCAGGCTGACCCGGTTCAGGGCCTCGAGCTTCTCGCGAAAGTTGCGTTCCATCGCTGCGCGATCGCGGATGTCCGGTCGCAACGTGTACTTGAGCTCGCCGAGCTTTTCGATGAGCTCCTGCTCGATGGTGCTTTCCCTGACTTGCATGGAGAACCTCGCGGTCGCATGGCTGCGGCGCCGTGCGCTTTCGATGGACGACGCAGCAGTTTAGCGGGAGGCCCGAAGCGGCGAACACTGCCGCGGCGAGTGGAGCGGCTAGAACAGCAAGAGCCCGAAGGCACCGTTGAGCGCGTGTGAGAGCTAGGCTGCCTGTTGCGCCGCCGCCGGCGCGGTATCGGGCCGGGCTTCCTGATGCGTGGCGGCGAGGTAGAACCCCACCGCGAGCATGACCAGCAGCGCGACGATGAAGGCGATCAGGGCGATGCGGCGGGAGCGGGGCGAGAGTTTCATGGGGGCGGCCTGGATGTGTGGCGCGGAGCCTGCGCCTGGCGGTGTGTCCTGCCCGTGGACGACGGTGACGCCTGCTTGCGCGCTTGACGCCGGCCGGAGCGGAAGCCGGCGTTAGGCCTGTTGCGTGTCCGGATGTTGCGGGTCGCTTTCGCGAGCCCACGCGCGGCTGGCCGGGTCCTTGATGCTGAGCGCGGCACGCCAGCGCTGCTGCTGGTCCGCGTCACCTTCCACCAGCCATTGCAGCTTGCCCGCGACGCGGGCGGCGACGGCGATGCCGTCTTCGAACAGGATGCGGGTGCTGGCGACGGCGGGCAGGCGATCGCCGGCGAGCGTGGTGCCGACGAGGTTGAGCGGGTCGCAGCCGTTGACGATGACGTGCTGGCTGTTGAGCGGGCGCTTGGGTACGGCGCGCAGGGCGGGGATGGCTTCGGGCAGCGCGAACTGTTCGCCGACCAGGCCTTCGACGAAGCGGCCGCCGCGGATTTCGCCGCGCGCCTCCAGCCGCTGGTAGACCTGGCGCAGCTCGCGCCAGCTGGGCAGCCAGCTGGCCTCGCGTTCCAGCAGTTTCCAGAACACCACGCCGTAGCGTTGCAGCAGGGTGCGGGCGACGTGCTCGATCTGCTCGCGGCGCTGCGCGTCGTCGTCGTCGCGCGGCGCGCTGGCGCGCACCAGCGACCAGCGGCCGGCATCCTCGATGCCGCCGAAGCTGTGCCGGCGCAGGCGACGGTGGCGGCCGCTGTCGCGCTTGGCGGCGGGCAGCAGCAGGGCGCGCAGGCCGGCGAAGCTGTCGGCGGTGATGCGGCCGGCGGCGACCAGCTCGCCCAGCGCGTCTTCCAGCTCGGTGCGCAGCAGGCGGGCGCTGGCCATCAGTTCGTCGAAGAACAGTGCGCCCTCGTCGCGCAATGCATCGGCCACGGCCTGCGCGCGGGAGGACAGCGCGGGCGGCTCGGAGGAGTCGCGTTCGGCCACGGCCGTCCAGACGGCCAATTGCCGGCGCGGCAGCAGCACGATCGGTGTGCTTCGTACCGGACCGTTGCCGCCACCGCTGGCCGCGCGCAGCCGACTCCAGCCGATGCGGCCGGTGCGGCACAGCTCATCCAGCCAGGGGCTGGCGTAATCCTCGATGCGGGCGGGCAGCAGTTCGGTTTCCCACGCGCCGGCGGCGGCCTCGAAGCCTTCCAGCTGGGCCAGCGTGGCGGTGAGCGCGTCCGGGCCGCGGCGGCGGGTGCCGGGCGCGAGGTGCTGCCAGTCGATGAGGAAGCGCATCAGGTCGCGCCGGCTCACCGGCTCGATCTCCCGGCGCAGGCGGCCCAGCGTGTAGCGGTGGATGCGCACCAGCAGGTGGCGTTCGCACCATTCCATCGGCGCTTCGGTGGCCCGGGCTTGCGGGGTGAAGCGGCCCTGGATCACGTAGCCCTCGGTCTGCAGGCGCAGCAGGGCTTGGTTGATGTCTTGCGGTGCTACCGCCAGCGTGGCGGCGAGCGTGGCGACGGTGACCGGGCCGGTGCCGAGCAGGCGGCCGCGGACGAGTTCGCGCAGGGCGTCGTCGCGGGTCCAGGCTTTGCTGGCGAAGGCGGGCGGGACGGTGACGGCGGGTGCCACGCTGGCTTGCGGGTGGATGGCGAGCCAGAGCGGGAGTTTTTCGGTGGTGGTGTGGAGGGACGGCGTGCTTCCAGTGGGGGACTGAGGTGGCGTGGCCCCCTCACCCCAACCCTCTCCCCCCAAGGGGGGAGAGGGAGCAAGAGCCGTGGCGCGACCGTTGGCCTCGAGTGCATCGATCCATGCGGACCAGCCGTGCTGCGCGACTTCGGCGGTGGTGAGGCCGCCGAGGGCGTCGAGGGCCTCGTGCATTTCATCGGCGCTGCGCACCTGCGGCCATGCCTCGTCGCGCACGGCGTCGATGGCGGCGGGGTCGAGCGTGCCGAGGTCGGCGGCGTGGTCGCTGGGGTTCCAGCGGCCGGCGGCCTGGGTGCGGCGTTCTTCCAGCGGCGCGTCGTCGAGGAAGGCGTACGGCGCGGCGGTGAGCACTTCGCTGGCCAGCGGGCTGGGGCCGGTGAGGTCGCGGGCGACCACGCGGATGGCGCCGCTTTCGAGCCCACGCAGCACGCCGAGCAGGCCGTCCAGGTCCATCGCCTCGCGCAGGCAGTCGTGCAGGGTCTGCGCCACCAGCGGGTGGTCGGGAATCTCGCGCTCGCCGACGATGTTCTCCAGGCAGGCGACCTGGTCGGGGAACACGGTGGCGAGCAGGTCCTCGCTGCGCATGCGCTGGATCTGCGGTGGCGTTTTCCTGCCGCCGCGGAAGCGCGGCAGCGCCAGCGCGGTGACCGCGTTCCAGCGCCAGCGCGCGCCGAACAGCGGCGCGTCGAGCAGGGCCTGGGTGAGCACGTGCTCGGCGCTGGCCGAGTGCAGGTAGCGGGCGACCTCTTCCAGCGGAAAGCTGTGGCTGGTGGAAAGCGACAGCACGATCGCGTCCTCGGTGGCCGCCGCCTGCAGCTCGAAGTTGAACTGGCGGCAGAAGCGCTTGCGCAGCGCCAGCCCCCAGGCGCGGTTGATGCGGCTGCCGAACGGCGAGTGGATCACCAATTGGGTGCCGCCGGATTCGTCGAAGAAGCGCTCGAAGACGATGGTGGACTGGGTGGGCAGCACGCCGAGCGCGGTCTTGGAGGCGGCGAGGTAGTCGGTGAGCTGCTGCGCGGCGGATTCGCTGAGGCCGAGCATGTCGCGCAGCCATGTAACGGCGCGCGCGGTTTTGCTCCCCTCTCCCGCCGGGAGAGGGGTTGGGGGTGAGGGTTCGGGGGTGGCGCGCGCTTCGGGCGCACCCTCACCCCCGCCCCTCTCCCGGGGGGAGAGGGGTTCAAGCCGTGCGTCGATTTCCTCGCGCAGCCGCGACACGCCGAACGACAGCGCATCGCTGCGCCCCGGCGCCTCGCCCAGCCAGAACGGGATGCTCGGCGGCATGCCGTGGGCGTCTTCCACGCGCAGGCGGCCGGCTTCCACGCGCTGGATGCGGTAGCTGGTGTTGCCGAGCTGGAAGATGTCGCCGGCCAGGCTCTCGACGGCGAAATCCTCGTGCACCGAGCCGATCACCGTACCCTGCGGTTCCAGCACCACCAGGTAGTCAGCGGTGTCGGGAATGGCGCCGCCGGAAGTGATCGCGGTGAGCCGCGCGCCGCGGCGCGCGCGCAGCTGGCCGTGCACGGCGTCGTGGTGCAGATAGCCTTCGCGCGGGCCGCGGCGGGTGCTGTAGCCCTCCACCAGCATGCGCACCACGGCGTCGAAATCGGCGCGCGACAGGTCGCGGTACGGGTCGGCGCCGCGCACCAGCGCGTACAGGCCATCTTCGTCCCACTCGCGGCAGGCCACCTCGGCGACGATCTGCTGCGCCAGCACGTCCAGCGGCTGCGGGGGAATGGTCAGGGTGTCCAGCTCGCCGCGGCGCACGCAGTCGAGCAGCGCCGCGCACTCCACCAGCTCGTCGCGGGTGGGGGGGAACAGCCGCGCCTTCGGTGTGCCGATCACCGCATGACCGGAGCGCCCGGCGCGCTGCAGGAACGCGGCGATCGAGCGCGGCGAGCCGATCTGGCAGACCAGGTCGACGTCGCCGATGTCGATGCCCAGTTCCAGCGAGGCGGTGGCGACCAACGCGGACAGCTCGCCGCGCTTGAGCCGCTGCTCGGCATCCAGCCGCTGCTCCTTGGCCAGGCTGCCGTGGTGCGCGGCGACGTGTTGCTTGCCCAGCCGCTCGGACAGGTGCCGCGTGACCCGTTCGGCCATCCGCCGCGTGTTGACGAACACCAGCGTGGTGCGGTGGCTTTCGATCAGCGCAGCGAGCTGGTGGTAGATCAGCTCCCAGCCGTCATTGGACATCACCGCTTCCAGCGGTACCGGCGGCACGCTGAGGCCGAGGTCGCGCGGGCGCTGGTGGCCGACGTCGATGACAGTGACGTCGCTCTTCGCGTTCGCCCCCTCTCCCCGCTGGGGAGAGGGAGCAAGTCTGTCGCCGCTCGGATCGTGGCCAGCCCCCACCAGGAACCGCGCCACCGCCTCGATCGGCTTCTGCGTCGCCGACAGGCCGATGCGGTGCAGGCGCCGGCCGCACAGCGCGTCCAGCCGCTCCAGCGACAGCGCCAGATGCGAACCGCGCTTGCTCGCGGCCACGGCGTGGATCTCGTCGACAATCAGCGTGCGCGCGGTGCCCAGCATGGCGCGGCCGGACGCCGAGCCGAGCAGGATGTACAGCGATTCGGGCGTGGTCACCAGGATGTGCGGCGGCGTCTTGCGCATCCACGCGCGCTCGGCCTGCGGCGTGTCGCCGGTGCGCACGGCGGTGCGGATCGCCACGTCGGGCAGGCCGCGCTTTTCCAGCTCGGCGCGGATGCCTTCCAGCGGTTCTTCCAGGTTGATGTGGATGTCGTTGGACAGCGCCTTCAGCGGCGACACGTAGACCACCCGCGTCTCGTCCGGCAGCGCGCCGCCGTTCGCCACGCCCTCGCGCACCAGCGCGTCGATGGCGGCGAGGAAAGCGGTGAGCGTCTTGCCCGAGCCGGTGGGCGCGGCCACCAGGGTGGCCTCACCCGCACGGATCGCCGGCCACGCCCGCACCTGCGCCGCGGTGGGCGCGTCGAAGCGGCCGCGGAACCAGGTGGCCACGGCGGGATGGAAGTCGGCGAGCGGGGTGTCCATGTCCGGCCTCGGCGCGGGGGCGGGAGCGGTCGGCGTCACCGCATGGATATAGGGCCTGGCGCGCAACGCCGCAAGCGCGGGCGGCGTGCCCGTGCGCACGCCTTGTCGCCCTGCGACTTGTGCCGGCGGCCCGGCTTGCACATGCTGGATGGTGCCCCGCCCCGGCGCCGCCTCGCGCGCCGCTTCGCATCGAAGGAGATTCACCATGTCGCCACGCCGCCCGCTGCAACGCACCCTGCTCAACACCAGCCTCGCCTGCGCCATGGCGGTTACCGCGGGCATGTCGCTGGCGGCGTCCGCGCCCGCGGCGTCGCCCCGGCCGTGGATGAACGCCGCGCTCACGCCAGACCAGCGCGCCGACCTGCTGGTGAAGGCGATGACCCAGGACGAGAAGTTCCGGCTGATCCGCAGCGAGTACGGCGCGATCTTCAACGGCCAGCCCAAGCCGGCCGGCTCGAAGGATGCGGCCGGCTACATTCCGGCGATGCCGAGGCTGGGCCTGCCGGCGATCCACGAGACCGACGCCGGCCAGGGCGTGGCGCGTCCGGCCGCGTTCGGCGACGGCGACACCGCGCTGCCGGCCGGGCTGGCCGCCGCGGCCAGCTTCGACCCGCAGCTGGCCCGCGATGGCGGCGCGATGATCGGCCGCCAGGCGCACCGCATGGGCTTCAGCGTGCTGCTGGCCGGCGGCGTGGATCTGGCGCGCGACCCGCGCAACGGCCGCAACTTCGAATACGCCGGCGAGGACCCGCTGCTGGCCGGCAGCATCGTCGGCGCGGCGATCGCCGGCATCCAGAGCCAGCACGTGGTGTCCACCGTGAAGCACTACGCGATGAACGATCTGGAAACCGCGCGCAACACGCTCAGCGCCAACATCGACCAGACCGCCGCGCGCGAGTCCGACCTGCTCGCCTTCGAGATCGCCATCGCCGAGGGCCGGCCCGGCTCGGTGATGTGCGCGTACAACCGGGTCAACAGCGTCTACGCCTGCGAGAACGACTGGCTGCTCAACCAGGTGCTCAAGCGCGACTGGAAGTACCCGGGCTTCGTGATGTCCGACTGGGGCGCGGTGCACAGCGCGGCCAGGGCGGCGAATGCCGGGCTGGACCAGGAATCGGCCGGCGAGCGCTTCGACAAGGAGGTGTACTTCGACCAGCCGCTGCGCGAGGCGGTGGCCAGGGGCGAGGTGCCGCCCTCGCGCATCGACGACATGGTCCACCGCATCGTGCGCGCGTTCTTCGCGGTGGGAGCGTTCGAGCACCCGGCCAAGGAGGCGCCGATCGACTACGCCGCCGACGCCAAGGTGTCGCAGCGCGCGGCCGAGGCCGGCATGGTGCTGCTGCGCAACGCGTCGAACGCGCTGCCGCTGGGCAAGGGCGTCGGCGCGGTGGCGATCATCGGCAGCCATGCCGACGTGGGCGTCACCACCGGCGGCGGTTCCTCCGCGGTGAAGCCGCGCGGCGGCAGCCCGGTCACCGGCATCGAGCCGACCACCTGGCCGGGCCCGAAGATGTACCAGCGCTCCTCGCCGATGCAGGCGATCGGCCGGCGCAACGGCGGCAAGGTGGCCTACGCCAGCGGCGAGGACATCGCCGCGGCGGCGAGGCTGGCGGCGCAGTCGAAGGTGGCCGTGGTGTTCGCCGAGCAATGGGTGGCCGAGTCGTTCGATGTGCCGACGATGAACCTGCCCGGCAACCAGGACGCGCTGATCGCCGCGGTGGCCAGGGCCAACCCGCACACCATCGTGGTGCTTCAGACCAACGGCCCGGTGAAGATGCCGTGGCTCGACCAGGTGCAGGGCGTCGTCGAGGCCTGGTACCCGGGCGCCAACGGCGGCGAGGCGATCGCCCGCGTGCTGTTCGGCGAGGTCGAGCCGTCCGGCCGCCTGCCGCTGACCTGGCCGAAGGACGAGTCGCAGCTGCCGCGCCCGACCATCCCCGGCGCCGGCCTGGCGGCGATCGGCATCCCGCCGCAGGGCGAGCCGCAGCAGGACATCGACTACAACATCGAGGGCGCCGGCGTCGGCTACCGCTGGTTCCAGAGGAAGCACCTGCAGCCGCTGTTCCCGTTCGGCTACGGCCTGGGCTACACCACGTTCCGCTACGGCACGCCGACGGTGCACACGAGCGGCGGGCAGGTGACCGCCACGGTGCGCGTCAGCAACACCGGCCAGCGCGCCGGCGTGGCCGTGCCGCAGTTGTACGTGACCCCGCCCGGTGCTGACACGCGGCGTCTGGCCGGCTGGCAGCGCGTGACGCTGGCGCCGGGACAGAGCCGCGAGGTGACGATCACCGCCAGCCCGGTGCGCCTGGCCTCCTGGGACCCGGCCGCGCACGGCTGGCAGCGCACGGCCGGCAGCTACCGTTTCGAACTCGGCGCCTCGGCCACCGACATCGCCGGCCAGGCCACCACCCAGCTCCCGGCCGCCCACTGCACCCTCGCCGCCTGCACCCTCGCCAGGCCCTGACCGCGTAATCGCCACCCCTGCAGATACCCGCTCGCGGGCGATGCTCTGGCTCCGATGCTGCATCAAAGCGAAAAAGGCATCGCCCGCGAGCGGGTATCTGCAGAGGGCTTCGTCGTGTGGCGTGGGCAGGATGCGGCTTCAGCGCTTGCCGCGCATCGCGCGGATCAGCCAGCCCATCGCGAACAGGCCCAGCAGCAGGCCGATGCCGGCACCCAACAGGGCGCCGGCGCGGCCGGCGGCGAGATGGCCGATGCCGAATCCGAGCAGGAACAACAGCGGCAGTGGCAGGCAGCCCATCGATGGCGTCCGGTTGGCGAGGCAACGCGCGAGCATGCCGCAGATGCGGTGAGGATGGCGCCGTGGCCGCGTTGGCGTGGCACCGACCCACGTTGCATCATGGGCCTTTACCCCAACCCCGAAGATGCCCATGGACGTGGACGCGCGCCCGCAACCGCCTTATGTCCGTGCGCCGGAAGGCGTGCTGGATGCCCGCCCCGTGGCCGATGGACAGGAGCTGGTGCGCCGGCACTGGGCGCTGCCCGGCGCCAGTCGCGCCGTGCTGCTGGTGCATGGACTGGGCGAGCACAGCGGCCGCTACCGCCACGTCGCCGCCTGGTTCAACGCGCGCGGCTACGACGCGCTGGGCTACGACCAGCGCGGCCACGGCCTGAGCCGCGGACCGCGCGGCGCGCTGTCGCGGAGCGATGACCTGCTGACCGATCTCGCCGCCGTGTACGCCGACTACGCGGCGCGCGCGCCGGCGCTGCCGCTGCTGCTCGGTCACAGCATGGGCGGCCTGGTGGCGGCGCGCGCCGTGCTGGACGGCCGCGTCGCGCCGGCGGCGCTGGTGCTGTCCTCGCCGGCGTTTCGCAGTCACGAGGCACGGTGGCTGCAGTCGCTGGCGGCGGGTCTGGCGCGCGCCCTGCCGAACCTGCCGCTGCGCACCGGACTGGCGGTGGATCGCCTGTCGCACGACGCCTCGGTGGCGGCGGCGTATCGCCACGACCCGCTGTGCAGCGCGCGCATCACGCCGCGACTGGCCGATTTCATCTTTCGCGCCGGGCCATCGTGCATCGCGGATGCCTCGCGCCTGACGGTGCCGACCCTGCTGCTGGCCGCCGGCGCCGATCGCCTGGTCGACGCCGCCGGCAGCCGCGAGTTCGCCGCCGCCGCATGGGCCACCGGCCGGCTCACCGCGCGCCATTTCGACACGCTCTACCACGAGCTGTTCAACGAGGCCGAGCCGGCGCGCAGCCAGGTGATGAAGCAGCTCGGCGACTGGCTGGCGCGCCTGCCGGGTTGAGCCTTTCCCTCCGTTCGCGCCGCGCGTCGCTCGCCGCTCGCGGTGGCGGGCTTCGAGGGTGGTTGGGTCGTCGCGAGGCGCCGGGTTTCAAGCCCTCTCCCCCGAGCGTGCTCGGGGGAGAGGGTTGGGTGAGGGGGTGCTTTGGAGGTTGGTTGCCCGCGGGCGCGGCGGTTATCGCTTGAAAGCCAGAGCCCCCCTCACCCCGACCCTCTCCCCCGAACGGCGAAGCCGTTCAAGGGAGAGGGAGCAGATCGTGGGCGTCGAGGCAGCGTGGCCCTCGCCGCTTTAGCCCTCTCCCCCGAACGGCGAAGCCGTTCAAGGGAGAGGGAGCAGATCGTGGGCGTCGAGGCAGCGTGGTGCTCGCCGCTTTAGCCCTCTCCCCCGAGCGTGCTCGGGGGAGAGGGTTGGGTGAGGGGGCGATCTGGAGGCTGGCTGTCCGCGGGCGCGGCGGTGGTCGCTTGAAAGCCAGAGCCCCCCTCACCCCGACCCTCTCCCCCGAACGGCGAAGCCGTTCAAGGGAGAGGGAGCAAGGCGGTGGGCGGCGTCCTCCGCGCGGTGGAATGACGCATGGACTTGACCCACATCAACGCGGGCGCGGAACAGTGTACGCACAATGGCGCCATCAATCGGGGGAGGCGGCATGCCGAACACGGAGTATTACAACGACAAGGTGGTGCGGCAGTTCCTGCTCGCCGCGGCGGTGTGGGGCATCATCGGCATGTCGTTCGGCGTCTATGCCGCGGCCGAGCTGATGTGGCCGGCGCTCAACTTCGACATCCCATGGATGACCTTCAGCCGGATCCGCCCGGATCACACCTTCGGCGTGATCTTCGCCTTCGGCGGCTCGGCGCTGATGGGCACCTGCTATTACGTGGTGCAGCGCACCGGCCACGCCCGGCTGGCGCTGGGCAAGCTGGCGGAGTTCACCTTCTGGGGCTGGCAGCTGATCTGCGTGCTGGCGATGGTGACGATGCCGCTGGGGATCACCCAGAGCAAGGAGTACGCCGAGCCGGAGTGGTTCATCGACATCCTGATCGCCGTGGTGTGGGTGAGCTTCGGCACGGTGTTCTTCGCCAGCCTCACCCGGCGGCGCATCCAGCACATCTACGTGGCGAACTGGTACTACGGCGCCTTCATCATCGCGGTGGGCCTGCTGCACATCGTCAACAACCTGGCGCTGCCGGTGTCGCTGTGGAAGTCCTACCCGATCTACTCGGGCGTGGTCGATGCGATGGTGCAGTGGTGGTACGGCCACAACGCGGTGGCGTTCTTCCTCACCGCCGGCTTCCTCGGGATGATGTACTACTTCGTGCCGCGCCAGGCGCAGCAGCCCTTGTGGAGCTACCGCTTCTCGATCGTGAACTTCTGGGCGCTGATCTCGGTGTACATGTGGGCCGGCTCGCACCACCTGATGTACACGGCGCTGCCGGACTGGGTGCAGTCGGTCGGCATGGCGTTCTCGCTGATCCTCTTGATGCCGAGCTGGGGCTCGGCGGCCAACGGCCTGCTCACCTTCAACGGCTCGTGGGACAAGCTGCGCACCGACCCGGCGGCCAAGTTCATGGTGATGTCGCTGGTGTTCTACGCGGCGGCCACCTTCGAGGGCTCGATGATGGCGATCAAGACCGTCAACTCGCTCTCGCACTACACCGACTGGACCATCGCCCACGTGCATTCGGGCTCGCTCGGCTGGGTGGCGATGATCACCATCGGCTCGCTCTACGCGATGGCGCCGCGCGCGCTGGGCCGGCCGGCGATGCATTCGCACAAGGGCATGGAGTGGCACTTCTGGCTGCACATGGCCGGCACCTTGCTGTACGTCGGCTCGATGTGGACCGCCGGCATCACCGAGGGCGTGATGTGGCGCGCCACCCAGCCGGACGGCTCGCTCACCTATGGCTTCATCGACAGCCTGATCGCGATCAAGCCGATGTACCTGATCCGCTGGGGTGGCGGCCTCTTGATCCTGTCGGGCATGTGGGTGATGGCGTGGAACCTGTGGCACACCGCGGCCGACGCGCGCGCGCACCTGATCAAGCCGATCCCGGTGCCGATCCCCGAGCCGGTGCCGCACCAGGTGCCGGCCCCGCTGCCGGCTGTGGGCTGAGGAGACCGCCATGGCCTACAAACATTTCGAAGCGATCGAGAAGCACGCCGGCCTGCTCGGCATCCTCATCGCGATCATGGTGTCGATCGGCGGCCTGGCCGAGATCACCCCGTTGTTCATGGAGGCCCACGCGGTGAAGGCGCCGCCGGGAGTGAAGCCGTACGACGCGTTGCGCCTGGCCGGCAAGGACATCTACGTGCGCGAGGGCTGCTACCTGTGCCACTCGCAGATGATCCGCGCGTTGCGCGCCGAAACGCAGCGCTACGGCCACTTCTCCGAGGCGGAGGAGTCGGTGTACGACCGACCGTTCCAGTGGGGCTCCAAGCGCACCGGGCCGGACCTGGCCCGCGTCGGCGGCAAGTACTCCGACCAGTGGCAGCGCCTGCACCTGATGAACCCGCGCCAGCTGGTGCCGGTGTCCAACATGCCGGGCTATCCGTGGCTGGCCGACAAGAAGCTCGACGCGGCCGACATCCAGGCGCGCATGCGCACGCTGCGCCGGCTCGGCGACCCGTACAGCGATGCCGACATCGCCGCCGCGCCCGCCGCGCTGGACGGCAAGACCGAGATGGACGCGCTGATCGCCTACCTGCAGGGCCTGGGCATCAGGAACGAGCCGACGGCCGCGGCGAAGACGGGAGCGGCGCCATGATCGGTCCGGTGTGGGGTCACGTCACCGGCGTGGTGACCGTCGTGCTGATGGTCACCTTCGTCGCGATCTGGATCTGGGCCTGGCGCAGGCATCATCGCGCCACGTTCCAGCGCATGGCCGCGCTGCCGATGGAAGACGGCGCGCCGAACTCGGAGGAGCAGGCATGAGCACGGGCTGGTCGTGGTGGGTGATGTCCCTGATCGTGTTCAACCTGGGCATCACGCTGTTCCTGTTCCTGTGGGGTCCGCGCGCGAAGATTCCGGTGCTGCCGGACGGCACCAGCGGCCACGTGTGGGCGCACGGCGTGCTGCGCGAGGGCGTGCGCAGGCTGCCGCTGTGGTGGGTGCTGTTCTCCGGCGCGATGTTCGTCTGCGGCTTCGCCTACCTGGTGCTGTACCCGGGCTTCGGCAACCACAAGGGCGTGCTGGGCTGGACCGCACACCGCGAGCTGGCGCACGACGTCGCCGCCAACGATGCCAGGCTCGATGAACTGCTGGTGCGCTTCCGCCAGTACCCGGTGGAGCAGCTGGCCGGCGATCCGGCGGCGATCCAGATGGGCAAGCGGCTGTTCCTGGACAACTGCGAGGCGTGCCACGGCCGCGAGGGTCGCGGCAACACCCTGCTGGGCGCGCCCAACCTCACCGATCACGACTGGCTGTACGGCGGCGACGGCAAGGCCATCCTCACCAGCATCCGGAACGGCCGCGCGGGCGTGATGCCGCCGTGGGCCAGCCTGGGCGAGCCGAACGTGAAGAACCTCGCGCAGTACGTGCTGAGCCTGTCCGGCGCGCCGCACGACGCGGCGATGGCCGCGGCCGGCCAGCCGCTGTTCGCCACCTGCGCCGCCTGCCACGGACCGCAAGGCAAGGGCAACCAGGCGCTGGGCGCGCCCAATCTCACCGACGACATCTGGTTGTATGGCGGCAGCGTGGCCGACATCGAGCGCACCATCGGCGGCGGTCGCCAGGGCGCGATGCCAGCGTGGAGTTCGCGCCTCAGCGAGGACCAGATGCGCGTGCTCGCCGCCTACGTCTACCACCTCGCCCACCCGGCCACGGCGGCCGCGGCCGATGCCCAGGCCTCGCCCTGACCGCCGCGGTGCCTGGTACCGCCAGCCGGTGCTGTGGCTCGGTGCGGCGGTGTTCGCCGCGTCGATGGCCGGCTGCCTCTGGATCATCGTGATCGGCGCCCGGCATGACGACGTGCCGGTGGACGCGCCGCACCCGGTGTTCGGCGTGCCCGCCCGCGGGCATGCCGCACCACCGGCAGCTTCGGCGTCCGCATTGCCCGCGTCTTCGTCCACCGCGCCATGAACAGCGTCTGGGCCCAGCCGCAGCTGGCCGCGCAGGTACTGCGGCCGCGGCGCGACGGTCGCGCCGAAGTCACCCTGCGCGTGGCGCCGCTGGCCGACGCCCGCCGCGTGCTGCGGCTGGAGCAGGCGCTGCGCGCCCTGCCCGGCGTGCAGCGCGTAGGCGTAGACCTGGCCAGCCAGCGCGTGTCGGTGGTGTGGGAACCGGCCCGGCAGAGCCTGCCCGGCCTGCTCGCCGCGATCGCCGCGATCGGCTGCCGCGCGCAGCCGCTGCCGCGCGCGCGGGTGGACGAGGACCCGCGCCGCGAGGCGCACGACGCGCTCAAGCGCCTGCTGGTGGCCGGCATGTGCGCGATGCAGGTGATGACCTACGCGTTCGTGATCTACCTCGGCGTGGTCGACTTCGTCGACTTCAGCACGCGCAACCTGTTCCGCTGGCTGGGGCTGTTCACCACGCTGCCGATCGTGTTCTACGCGGCGCTGCCGTTCTACCGCGGCGCCCTCGACGAGCTGCGCGCGCGCCGCTTCGGCATCGACCTGCCGGTGGCGCTCGCGGTGCTGCTGGTGTTCGCCGCCAGCGCCTGGAACACCTGGCGCGGCGCCGGTGAGATCTATTTCGATTCGGTGAGCATGTTCGTGTTCCTGTTGCTGCTGGCGCGGCACATCGAGCTGCGCGCGCGCCATCGCAGCGGCGCGCTGGGCGATGCCGCGGTGGATGCGGCGCCGCTGCTGGCCGAACGCTGGCGCGCCGACGGCACGCTGGAGACGGTGGCCGCGCTGGCGCTGCTGCCGGGCGATCGCGTGCACGTGGCCGAAGGCGGCACGGTGCCGGCCGACGGCGTGCTGGAAAGCGCCTGGGCCGAGCTGGACGAGTCGCTGCTGTCGGGCGAGTCGCGGCCGCAGCGGCGCGCCGCCGGCGCCGCGGTGGTGGCCGGCAGCGTGCTGGTGTCCGGCACCGCGGAGTTGCGCGTCAGCCACAGCGGCGAGGCCACCGCGGCCGCGCGCATCGGTGCGCTGGCGCGGCGCGCGCGCGGCAGCCGGCTGGCCCGCCTGCGCCACGGCGGCGATCCGGTGGTGGCGCGCTTCGTCGCGCGGGTGCTGGTGCTCACCGCGCTCACCGCGCTGGGCTGGTTGCTGGTGGATCCCGCGCGTGCGTTCGAGTCGGCGGTGGCGGTGCTGGTGATCGCCTGCCCTTGCGCCTTCGCGCTCACCGCGCCGGCCACGCGCACGCGCGCCTTCGGCGTGCTCGCCGCGCGCGGCGTGCTGGTCACCGACGCCGCCGCGCTGGAAACACTGGCCCGGGTCGACTACGCGCTGTTCGACAAGACCGGCACGCTCACCGAACCGCGGTTCACCCGCGCGGCGATCCATCCGCGGCGGGGGCTCGATGCCGATCGCGCGCTGCATCTGGCGGTGGCGCTGGCACAGGAGAGCAGCCATCCGCTGGCGCGTGCGCTGACCCGCCTGGCCTTGGCCGACGACGCCGCGGCGCCGCTGCCGGCGCGCGACGTGCGCGTGCACGCCGGCGCGGGCGTGTCCGGCGTGGTGGACAACACGCCGCTGTGGCTGGGGCGCGCCGATTTCGCGCTGGCCGCCAGCGGTCAGAAAGATACGGGGGAGGGAGCGGCCGGCACGTTGGTGCTGGCCGATGCGCAGGGCGAGCTGGCCCGTTTTGCGGTGGACGACGGGCTGCGCGATGCGGCCCGCACCACCCTTGCCGCGCTGCGCGCGCAGAAGGTCGCCGTGGCCATCGCCAGCGGCGACGATCCGGCGCGCGTGGCGGCGGTCGCCCATGCGCTGGGCGTGGATGAGTGGTCCGCCCGCCAGTCGCCGGCGGACAAGCTGGTCCTGCTGCAGGCCGCGCGCGCCGGCGGCCGCGTGACACTGGCGGTGGGCGACGGCAGCAACGACGCGCCGCTGCTGGCCGCTGCCGATGTCTCCGCCGCGCTGGCCAGCGGCACCGAGCTGGCGCAGGCGCATGCCGACCTGCTGCTCGCCGATGGCCGTCTGGACGGTCTGCTCGCCGCGCGCGCCGTGGCCACGCAGATGCAGCGCATCGCCGCACAGAGCCGACGCTGGGCGCTGGGCTACAACCTGGTCGCGGTGCCGTTCGCCGCGTTCGGCCTGGTGCCGCCGTGGCTGGCCGGCATCGGCATGGCGCTGAGCTCGCTCGGCGTGGTGCTCAATGCGCTGCGCGTGGGTCGCACCGCCGCTGCACCGCCGGTGCTGCGCGCATGAACATCATCCTGGTGCTGATTCCGGTGACGCTGCTGGTGGTGGGCGTGGGCGCGGCGCTGTTCTTCTGGGCGGTGAACCACCAGCAGTTCGACGACCTGGACAGCCCCGGCATCGTGCCGCTGCTCGAAGATGATCCAGATCAGAACGGGGGACCGGGACAACAGGCATCCTCTGAGCCGTCCCCTACCGATTCCGACTCTGGAGTATCCACATGATGCGTTCATGGTTCGCCCTTGCCCTGCTCAACCTCGTCGCCGCGCCTGCCTGGGCCGCCACCCAATGCTCGACCACCATCGAGGCCAACGACGCGATGCAGTTCAACAAGTCCTCGATCGAGGTGCCGAAGACCTGCAAGCAGTTCACCGTCACCCTGAAGCACACCGGCAAACTGCCGAAGGCCGCGATGGGCCACAACTGGGTGCTGACCACCGCCGCCGACGAGGCGGGCGTGCTGGGTGACGGCTCGGCTGCTGGTCTTGGCAACAACTATCTCAAGCCAGGCGACAGCCGCGTGATCGCCCACACCAAGGTGATCGGTGGCAGCGAGAGCGACTCGACCACGATCAAGGTCGCCGCGCTGAAGCCGGGCGGCGCCTACGCCTTCTTCTGCTCGTTCCCCGGCCACGCCGCCCTGATGAAGGGCACCTTGAGCGTCGGCAGGTAAACGCCGGCTGCGCCGCCCCGGGTGGCGCAGCCCTTTTCTTTCTTGCCACGCAACTCTCGCGACATGCCAGCCAACCTGCCCGACGAAGCCACCATTGCCCGCCTGGTCGACCGTTTCTATGACAAGGTACGGATCGACCCCGAACTTGGTCCGGTGTTCAACCCGGCCGTGCACGACTGGGCCGAGCACAAAAAGCTACTGACCACGTTCTGGTGCTCGGTTGCGCGCCGTGCCAACAGCTACCGCGGCAACCCGATGGCCGCGCACCAGCGTCATCCGGTGCGCGCCGAACACTTCGATCGCTGGCTCGCGCTGTGGCGCGCCACCTGCGCCGAGGTGCTGGACGCGAGTGGGGCGGCGCTGATGATCGACTATGCCGAGCGCATCGGGCAGAGCCTGAAACTGGGGCTGGGCCTGCGTCCGCGCGGGCGCGACCTCGGCGTGCCGATCGTGGCACGGCGGTCGTGAGCATCGCCGCCGACCTGCTGCCGTTGCCGTCGTCGTCCGGCCGCGAGTGGGTGCACGGCGCGCTCGAATGCCTGGCGCAGGAGGCCGCACGCTCGGCCGACACCCACCTGCTCAGGCTCGACCTGCCGGCCTTCCCCGGCATCGACATCTACCTGAAGGACGAGTCCGCGCACCCCAGCGGCAGCCTCAAGCACCGGCTGGCGCGCTCGCTGTTCCTGTACGCGCTGTGCAACGGCCGCCTGCATGCGGGGCAGACGGTGGTGGACGCCTCCTCCGGCAGTACCGCGATCTCCGAGGCGTGGTTTGCACGCCTGCTCGGGCTGCCGTTCGTCGCGGTGATGCCGGCCGGCACCGCGCCGGGCAAGGTGCGCGACGTGCAGGCGCTGGGCGGGCGCTGCGACCTGGTCGACGACCCGGCCGAAGTGCTCGCCGCGGCGAACGCGCATGCCGCGCGCGGCGCCAGCTTCCTCGACCAGTTCGGCCTCGCCGAGCGCGCCACCGACTGGCGCGGCAACAACAACATCGCCGAATCCATCCTCGGCCAGATGGCGCGCGAGCGCTCGCCCGAGCCGGCCTGGATCGTCTGCAGCGCCGGCACCGGCGGTACCTCGGCCACCATCGGCCGCTATCTGCGCTACCGCCGCCTGTCTACCCGGCTGTGCCTGGCCGAACCGACGGGCGGCGCGTTCGTCGAAGGCTGGCGTCGGCACGACCGCCACGCGCTGGCCAGCCGGCCCACCGTGATCGAAGGCATCGGCCGCCCGCGGGTGGAGCCGGGCTTCGTGTTCGAGGTGGTCGACCGGGTGCTGGAAGTGCCCGATGCCGCCTCGATCGCCGCCGCGTGGTGGCTGGAGGAACTGCTCGGCCGCCGCTACGGCGGATCGTCCGGCACGCAGTTCGTCGCCTGCCTGCGGCTGGCCGCGGCGATGCACGCGCGCGGCCAGCGCGGCAGCATCGTCAGCCTGCTGTGCGATCGCGGCGAGCGCTATGCCGAGACGCTGTTCGACCGCGCGTGGCTGCGTGCGCACGGCATCGACACCGCGCCGTGGGGCGCGCGCCTGCGCGCGGTGCAGCGCGACGGCCGCGGCCTCGACGATGGCGATGCCTTAGCATGAGTGTCCGCGCGGCGTTCGCTGCGCCGGCCTGACTGTCGCGGAGTTCTCCATGTCGTTCGCCATCCTCGGTCACGGCCGTTTCGGCCAGGCCCTCGCCGCACTGCTGCGCGAGGCCGGCCACGCCGTGCGGGCCTGGGATCCGCATGCCGACGTGCCGCCCGACTATGTCGCTGATTCCATCGACGCGGCACTCGAAGGCGCCTCGTGGGTGGTGCTGGCAATGCCGGTGCCGCAGATGGACGCGGCACTGCGCGCGCTGCGCCCGCGGCTGCGGTCGGAGCACACGGTGATCGACGTGGGCAGCGTCAAGATGCACCCCTGCGCGCTGATGGACGAACTGCTCGGCGACGACATTGCGCATGCCGGCACGCACCCGCTGTTCGGCCCGCTCAGCCTGGCCCGCGGCGAACGCCCGCTGCGCACGGTGGTCTGCGCCAGTCCACGGCATCCGGACGCCGCCGCGCGCACGCGCCAGTTGTTCGCCGGGCTCGGCTGCGAGGTCATCGAGCAGGCGCCGGCCGTGCACGACCGCGCCATGGCGCATACGCATGCGCTGGCCTTCTTCATCGCCAAGGGGCTGGTCGACATCGGCGTGGACGACGAGCTGACGGTGGCGCCGCCGTCGTTCCAGGGCCTGAAGAACATGCTGGCGGCGGTGCGCGGCGACGCCGGCCACCTGTTCGCCGCGATCCAGCAGGAGAACCCGTTCGCCGAAGAGGCGCGCGCGCAGTTGATCGATGCGCTGCAGGGTATCCACCGCCGGCTGCTCGCGCCCGGCGAGGATGCGGCGCTGACGATCGCCGAGCGCTGACGGGACGGACGCGGCCGCGCCGCCTGCGACAATCCGCGCCGATCGCCTGCGCCGCGTCTGATCCATATCAGGGGCTGTCGCGCGCGCGCCATCGACCATGCGCATGTCCTCCAGGGAGATGCGCAATGACGACCACCCGAAAACTCTGGCTGGGGCTGGCAGTACTGCTGCTGGCCTCGTTCTCCGTGCTGCTGTGGGTCGGCAAGGAGGTGCACCAGCAGGCACCGCCGCTGCCCGACGCGGTGGTCACCACCGACGGCGCCACGCTGTATACCCATGCCGACATCGAACGGGGCCGCGAAGTGTGGCAGAGCATCGGCGGCCAGCAGCTCGGCTCGATCTGGGGCCACGGTGCGCTGGTGGCGCCGGACTGGAGCGCCGACTGGCTGCACCGCGAAGCCGACGCCATGCTGGAACTGCTCGCCCGCGACGAGGGCGCCGCGTCGTTCGCATCGCTCGATGCCGGGCATCAGGCCGCGCTGCAGGCGCGCGTGCAGGCCGAGGAGCGCCGCAATACCTGGGATGCGGCCACCGGCACCATCACCGTCTCGCCGCTGCGCGCGCAGGCGATGGACGTGGTCGCGCGCCACTACGAAAGCCTGTTCAGCAACGACCCGGCCACCCACGCGCTGCGCGTCACCTACGCCATGCGCGAGGACACCATCCCCGAGATGGAACATCGCCGCGCGGTCACCGCGTTCTTCTGGTGGACCAGCTGGGCCGCCGCCGCCGAGCGTCCCGGCCACAGCGTCAGCTACACGCAGAACTGGCCGTATGACCCGCTGGTCGGCAACCGGCCCAGCGGCACCACGTTCATCTGGTCGGTGTTCAGCGTGCTGTTCCTGATCCTCGGCATCGGCCTGCTCGGCTGGCACCACGCGGTACTCAGTCACAGGGAGGCACCGGCGGTACCGCCGGTGCGCGACCCGCTGGCCGACTTCAAGGCCACGCCCTCGATGAAGGCGACGGCGAAGTACTTCTGGACCGTGATGGGCCTGTTCCTGGTGCAGATCCTGCTCGGCGCGACCACCGCGCACTTCCAGGTGGAAGGCCAGCAGGCCTATGGCTTTGCGCTGGCCGACGTGCTGCCGTACAGCATCACCCGCACCTGGCATACCGAACTGGCCGTGCTGTGGATCGCCACCGCGTGGCTGGCCACCGGCCTGTACATGGCGCCGTTGATCGGCGGCAGGGAACCGAAGTTCCAGCGGCTGGGCGTCAACTTCCTGTGGGTCTGCCTGCTGATCATCGTGGTCGGTTCCTTCGCCGGCCAGTGGTTCGCGGTGATGGACAAGATGGGCCTGAAGTACAACTTCTGGTTCGGCCACCAGGGCTGGGAATACACCGACCTCGGCCGCTTCTGGCAGATCTTCCTGTTCGTCGGGCTGATGCTGTGGCTGTTCCTGGTCGGTCGCGCGCTGATGCCGGCGATCAGGCGCCGCGACGAGACCTCCAACATCGTGGGCCTGCTGTTCCTGTCCACCGTCGCGATCGGCCTGCTCTACGGCGCCGGCCTGATGTGGGGCGAGCACACCCACATCGCGATGGTCGAGTACTGGCGCTGGTGGGTGGTGCATCTGTGGGTGGAGGGCTTCTTCGAGGTGTTCGCCACCGCGGTGATCGCCTACCTGTTCGTCAAGCTCGGCCTGCTGCGCGCGGCCAGCGCGTCCACCAGCGTGCTGTTCGCCACCATCGTGTTCATGGCCGGCGGCGTGCTCGGCACCCTGCACCACCTGTACTTCACTGGCACCACCACGGCGGTGATCGCATTGGGGGCGAGCTTCTCGGCGCTGGAAGTGGTGCCGCTGGCGCTGATCGGGCTGGAGGCCTACGACAACTGGAGGAAGCAGCACGCCGCGCCGTGGATGGCGCGCTACCGCTGGCCGATCATGTTCTTCGTGGCGGTGAGCTTCTGGAACCTGGTCGGCGCGGGGCTGTTCGGCTTCCTGGTCAACACGCCGATCGCGCTGTACTACATGCAGGGCCTCAACCTCACTCCGCTGCACGGCCATACCGCACTGATGGGCGTGTACGGCATGCTCGGCATCGGCCTGATGCTGTTCTGCCTGCGCGGCATCAAGCCGGAGGCCGAATGGCGCGAGGGCTGGCTGAAGGGGGCGTTCTGGTTGCTCAACATCGGCCTGTCGCTGATGGCCCTGCTCACCCTGCTGCCGCTGGGCGTGCTGCAGCTCAGTGCCGCGCTGGACCACGGCTACTGGTTCGCCCGCTCCGAGCACTTCATGGATCGGCCGCTGGTGCACCTGCTGGTATGGATGCGCGTGCCCGGCGACAGCCTGTTCGCGGTCGGCGCCCTGCTCACCTCGGTGTTCGTCGCCTCGCTGTGGCTGCTGCGCAAGCGCCAGTCCAAGGGCGCGGCATTGCCGCAGGCGGTGCGGGAAGGTGCCTGAGCTCTCCGGGGCGCGCCGTCCGGCGCGCCCCTTCCCGCCCCGGTAGGAGCGCACCCTGTGCGCGAATGCTCTTGTCGAAACGTCCGCAAGAGCAAGAGCAAGAGCGTTCGCGCACAGGGTGTGCTCCTACCACCTGCCCGGTGCTCCGATGTTCGAGTTCTATCCCCAGATCAAGGCCGTGCACATCGCCTGCGTCCTGCTCAGCGGCCTGCTGTTTGCGCTGCGCGGCACGCTGGTGCTGGTCGGCCGCGGCATCGCCGCGCACTGGGCGCCGCTGCGCTATCTCAGCTACGCCATCGACACCACGCTGCTCACCGCGGCGCTGATGCTGCTCACCATCCTGCCCGCGGCGGTGTTCGCCAACGGCTGGCTCGCCACCAAGCTCCTGCTGCTGGTGGCCTATGTCGTGCTGGGCATGCTTGCCCTCCGGCGCGGACGCAGCCCGCGCCAGCGGACGATCTGCTTTGCGGCGGCGCTGGCCACGTACCTCTACATCCTGGGCGTGGCATACATGCACCAGCCGCTCGGTTGGCTGTACGGGCTGGCCGCATGAAACGCGAGCGCATGCTCGATGCCTGCTTCCTCGGCCCGTATGGCGAGAACGACACGCTGCTGGAAAAGCTGCTGGTCGAGTTCCTGCGCGATCACGTCTACTGGCGGCGCAATTTCCATCCGGGCCATCCGGACCCCCTTCTGCCGACTTTCCACCATGAGCCATCACGACCTCCGCACCTTTCTCGCCCAGCTGGAACGCCAGCAGCAGCTCGCCCGCGTCGAGGCGACGGTCGACCCGCATCTGGAGTCCACCGCCCTGTGCCATCGCGCCTTGCGCGAAGGCGGTCCGGCATTGCTGATGGAGCACCCGGCCGGATCCCGGCACGCGTTCCTGGGCAACCTGTTCGGTCACCGTCGGCGCATCGAACTGGCGCTTGCCGGCCGGCCGCTGGCCAGCCTGCGCGAGCTTGGCCAGCTGCTCGCCGCGATCAAGGAGCCGCGCTGGCCGGCCAGCCTGCGTCAGGCGCTTGCCACGTGGCCGGAGTTGGCGCAGCTCGCCCATGTGGCGCCGCTGAGCGTGCACGAGGCGGCGTTCGAGGAAGAAACCCTGCATGGCGACGAGATCGACCTGGCGCGCCTGCCGATCCAGCATTGCTGGCCCGGCGATGCCGGCAAGCTGATCAGCTTCGGCCTGGTAGTGACGCGCGGCACGCAGAAGCCGCGGCAGAACGTGGCGATCTACCGCCAGCAGGTGATCGGGCCGAACCGGGTGATCATGCGCTGGCTGCCGCACCGTGGCGGCGCGCTGGACTACGCCGACTGGTGCGCCGAATACCCCGCGCGGCCGTTTCCGGTGCTGGTGGCGATCGGTGTCGATCCGGCCACGCTGCTGGCTGCGGTGGCGCCGGTGCCGGACACCTTGTCCGAGTACGAGTTCGCCGGCCTGTTGCGCGGCCAGCGCACGCGCGTGTGGCGCAGCCCGCTGACCGGCCTGGACGCCCCGGCCGGCGCGGAGATCCTGCTGGAAGGCTTCATCCACCCGGACGACACCGCGCTGGAAGGTCCGTTCGGCGACCACACCGGCTACTACAATGCGCAGGACCACTTCCCGGTGCTCACGATCGAGCGCATGCACCTGCGCCACGGCGCGATCTACCACGGCAGCTACATGGGCCGCGCACCGCACGACGAACCCTCGGTGCTGGCGCTGGCGCTGAACGACGTGTTCGTGCCGATCCTGCAGAAGGTGTTCCCGGAGATCGTGGATTTCCATCTGCCGCCGGAGGCGTGCTCGTACCGCATCGCGGTGGTCAGCATCCGCAAGCAGTACGCCGGCCACGCGCGCCGCGTGATGATGGGCGTGTGGTCGTACCTGCGCCAGTTCACCTACACCAAGTTCGTGATCGTCACCGACGACGACATCGACGTGCGCGACTGGGCGCAGGTGATCTGGGCGATCGCCACCCGCGTCGACCCGGCGCGCGATGCCATGCTGGTGGAGAACACGCCGATCGATTACCTCGATTTCGCCAGCCCGGTGGCGGGCCTGGGCTCCAAGCTGGGCATCGACGCGACCGGCAAGTGGCCGGGCGAGACCACGCGCAGCTGGGGTCGGCCAATCATCCCGGACGCCGGCATCGAACGTCGGGTCGATGCACTGTGGACGACGCTGACCACGTAGGAGCGCACCCTGTGCGCGAATGCTCTTGGCTCTGATGTCGATCAGGAGCAGGAGCATTCGCGCACAGGGTGCGCTCCTACCCGGGGCGGGTGAGAAGGGAGCTCCGTCGTCGGCCGGCTCGATCAGGCCGATTCGATCAGGCCGGCCCGGTCCGGCGCCATGGTCGCGTCCATGTGCCCCAACTCGTAGTGACGCAGTGCTTCCAATGCCGAACGGATGCGCGCCATGCCGTCGCGCAGCGCGGACCGCTCGACCGTACAGCCGCGGCGCGGACACGCATGATCCAGGTCAACGACAGGCCATGGCGCGCGCGCCACCATGCGCCTCCCCATCGCGCCGAGGATCGCCCATGCAACTGGTGTGCCCCGCCGGCAACCTGCCGGCCCTGCAGGCGGCGGTCGACGCCGGCGCCGATGCGGTCTATGCCGGTCTGCGCGACCAGACCAACGCGCGGGCCTTTCCCGGCCTGAACTTCTCCGACGCCGAATTGCAGCAGGGCATCGCCTACGCGCATGCGCGCAGCCGCAAGGTCTACCTCGCGCTCAATACCTACCCGGACAGCGCGCGGCTGGCGCAGTGGTACGCCGCGGTGGACAAGGCCGCGGCGCTGGGCTGCGACGCGATCATCGCCGCGGAGATGGCGGTGCTCGATTACGCCACGCGCAACCATCCCGCGCTGGCGCGGCACCTGTCGGTGCAGGGCTCGGCCACCACCGCGCCGGCGCTGCGCTACATGCACGAACGCTTCGGCATCGCCCGCGCGGTGCTGCCACGGGTGCTCTCGGTCCAGCAGGTGGAGCGACTTTGCCAGACCAGTCCGGTGCCGCTGGAAGTGTTTGCCTTCGGCAGCCTGTGCATCATGGTCGAGGGCCGCTGCCAGCTTTCCAGCTATGTCACCGGGGCCTCGCCGAACCGCCACGGCGTGTGCTCGCCGGCGAAGTTCGTGCGCTGGGACGAGCACGACGATGGCCGTCGCAGCGTGCGCCTGAACGATGTGCTGATCGACTGCTTCGAACCGGCCGAGCCGGCCGGTTACCCGACCGTGTGCAAGGGCCGCTTCGAAGTCGGCGGCGAAACCTTCCATGCGCTGGAAGAGCCGACCAGCCTGAACACGCTGGAGCTGTTGCCGCGGCTGGCGCAGGCCGGCGTGGCGGCGCTGAAGATCGAGGGCCGCCAGCGCGGCGTGGCGTATGTCGGCTCGGTCACCCGCACCTGGCGCGACGCGCTGGACCGTTACCGCGCGGCGCCGCAGGACTGGTCGCTGCGGCCGGGCTGGCGACAGTCGCTGTCGAAGCACGCCGAAGGTCACCAGACCACGCTCGGCCCCTACCACCGCCACTGGCATTGAGCCGGGAGACGCGATGAAACTCAGTCTGGGCCCGCTGCAGTATTTCTGGCCGCGCGAACGCACGCTGGCGTTCTACCGCGAGGCGGCGCAATGGCCGGTCGACATCCTCTACCTCGGCGAGACGGTGTGCAGCAAGCGCCGCGAACTGTCGACCCGCGACTGGATCGCGCTGGCCGGGGAGCTGGGCGAGAGCGGCAAGCAGGCGGTGCTGTCGTCGCTGGCGCTGGTCGAGGCCGAATCGGAACTCGGCGCGCTGACCCGGATGGTCGAGAACGGCCACTGCTGGATCGAGGCCAACGACCTGTCGGCGGTGCAACTGTGCCGCGAACGCGGCGTGCCGTTCGTCGCCGGTCCCACCCTCAACGTCTACAACCACCAGGCCCTGTCCATGCTGATGGACGACGGCCTGCGCCGTTGGGTGCCGGGCGTGGAGCAGGGCCACGCCCTGCTGACCGAGTTGCGCGATGCGATGCAGGCGCAAGGCCGGCCGATGCCGGAGCTCGAGGTGATCGCGTTCGGCCGCCTGCCGCTGGCCTACTCGGCACGCTGCTTCACCGCCCGCGCGCTGGATCTGGCCAAGGACCAGTGCGGCTTCCGCTGCATCGACTATCCCGACGGCCTGCCGCTGGCCACGCGCGAGGGACGGCCGTTCCTGCGCATCAACGGCATCCAGGTCCAGGGCGAGGAGATCACCGACCTCGGCCCCGAACTGCCGGCGCTGCGCGAGCTGGGCGTGGACGTGCTGCGGCTGTACCCGCAAGCCGAAGGCATGGCCGACGTGCTGGCCCACTTCGACCTCGCCCGCCACTCGCCGCAGCCGCCACCGCGCTTCGGCGCCCGCAACGGCTACTGGCACGGCGAACCGGGCATGCGCCCGGTGGGCTGAACGATGTTCCGGCCGCCCCGCACGGACAGCCGAAACCATCCCGCAAGGCAACGGGCGGATGCCTTGCGGTAGGAGCGCACCCTGTGCGCGAAATGCTTTTGCTCCTGATCGACATCAAAGCCAAGAGCATTTCGCGCACAGGGTGCGCTCCTACCCGGCCCGGGCTGCCTTATACCCGGGCGAACACCAGGCTGGCGTTGGTGCCGCCGAAGCCGAAGCTGTTGGACATCACGGTGTCGAGGCGCGCCTCGCGGCTGGCGCGCAGGATCGGAAAGCCTTCGGCGCGCGGGTCGAGCGCGTCGATGTGGGCCGATCCCGCCATGAAGCCATCGCGCATCATCAGCAGGCTGTAGATCGCCTCGTGCACGCTGGCGGCGCCCAGCGCATGCCCGGTCAGCGCCTTGGTCGACGACAGTGGCGGCATCGCCTCCCCGAACACCTCGCGCACGGCATGCAGCTCGACGATGTCGCCCAGCGGCGTGGCGGTGCCGTGGGTGTTGAGGTAGTCGACCGGCCGCGCGACGCCGGCCAGCGCCATCTTCATGCAGCGCACGGCACCCTCGCCGCTCGGCGCGACCATGTCGCAGCCGTCGGAGGTGACGCCGTAGCCCACCAGCTCGGCGTGGATGTGCGCGCCGCGCGCCCGCGCGTGGTCGTAGTCCTCCAGCACCAGCATGCCGCCGCCGCCGGCGATGACGAAGCCGTCGCGCTGCGCGTCGTACGGTCGCGAAGCGACCGCGGGAACGTCGTTGCGATGGCTGGCGAGCGCGCCCATCGCGTCGAACTGCGCGGTCATGCCCCAGTGCTCTTCCTCGCCGCCGCCGGCGAACACCACGTCCTGCGCACCGTGCCGGATCAGGTCCGCCGCCGCACCGATGCAGTGCGCCGACGTGGCGCAGGCGGCGGCGATCGAGTAGCTCAGGCCGAGGATGCCGAACGCGGTGGCCAGCGACGCGGAGACCGTGGAGCACATCGTGCGCGGCACCATGTACGGACCGACGCGGCGCACGCCCTTGTCGCGCAGCAGGTCGGCGGTCTCGATCTGCCACTGCGCCGAACCGCCGCCGGAACCGGCGACCACGCCGGTACGCGGGTGGCGCACCTGTTCGTCGCACAGGCCGGCATCGCCGATCGCCGCGCGCATCGCCACATAGGCATAGGCTGCCGCATTCCCCATGAAGCGGCGCAGCTTGCGGTCGATCGCCGCGTCCAGGTCGAGCTGCGGCACGCCGGCCACCTGGCTGCGCAGGCCGCGCGCGGCGTACTCGGGCATCGCGCGGATGCCGCTCTTCAGATCCTGCAGCGCGCGCGCCACGGTATCGGCCACGTTGCCCAGGCACGAGACGATGCCGAGTCCGGTGACCACCACGCGGCGCATCAGAAGCCCTCCGTGGACCGGAACAGGCCCACGCGCATGTCGGCAGCCACGTAGATCAGGCGGTCGTCGACGAAGGTCTTGCCGTCGGCCACCACCAGCGCCAGCTTGCCGCGCATCACGCGGCGCACGTCGACCTCGTAGCGCACCCGCTTCGCGCTCGGCAGCACCTGGCCGGAGAACTTCACCTGTCCCACGCCCAGCGCCCGGCCGCGGCCGGGCTCGCCCAGCCATGGCAGGAAGAAGCCGGACAGCTGCCACATCGCATCGAGCCCGAGGCAGCCCGGCATCACCGGGTCACCGTCGAAGTGGCAGCCGAAGAACCACAGCGCCGGGTGGATGTCGAGCTCGGCGCGCAGCACGCCCTTGCCGTGCGCGCCGCCGTGGTCGTCGACGTGGGTGATGCGGTCGAACATCAGCATCGGCGGCGAGGGCAGGCGGGCATTGCCGGGGCCGAACAGCTCACCGCGGGCACAGGCCAGCAGTTGCTCCCGGTCGAACGAGGAAGGACGTGTCATGGGAAAGGCTTCAGTGGAGGAGCGAACAGTCTGGATGGCCGCCGGGGCGGCGGCCTTGATGCGCATCAAGCGCAGCGCGGCTGGGGGTGCGCATGGGCCACGGGCCGTGGCCCCGACCGCCTCTGACCGGGTCATGCGGCCACGGTCGCGTCGCGCCGCCAGTGCGCGCCCAGGCTGTCGGTGCGGCGCAGGGCGGCCAGCAGCACGGCTTCGCCCAGTCGTGCCTGCCAGCCGTGCCAGGCCGCGCAGGTGCGCAGGGCGTCACGCAGGGTGGTGGCGTCGCGCCGGGGGCCGGCCGCCGTCCACAACAGCTGGCGCAGGGCTGCCAATGTCCCGGCATCCAGTGCCGGCCCACGCTCGATCCAGCGAGCCGTACCCTGCCCGCGCAACGGCCCCGCCAACGTGGCCAGTCGCGTGCCCAGCCTGCGCCCGCAGGCCACGCCTTCGAGCAGCGAATTGCTGGCGAGCCGGTTGGCGCCATGCACGCCGTTGCAGGCCACCTCGCCCACCGCGTGCAGGCCGGGTATGCCGGTATCGCCATCCAGGCCGGTGGCCAGCCCGCCCATGTGGAAGTGAGCCGCGGGCGTCACGGGGATGGATCCGGTGCGCGGATCGATGCCGTGTGCCAGACAGGCGGCGAGCACGCCGGGAAACCGCTGCGGCCAGTCGGTGACGGCGGTGGCGTCGAGCCAGGCGCCGCCCTCACGGCAGGCCTGCCATACGCGCCGTGCGACCACGTCGCGCGGTGCGAGATCGCCCAGCGGGTGCAGATCCTTCATCAGCGGGTGTCCGTGCACGTCGTGCAGGCGTGCACCGGCACCACGCAATGCTTCGGTGATCAGCGGCAGGTTTTGCCGGCCGGGCAGATCGAGCGCGGTCGGATGGAACTGCATGAATTCCAGGTCGCGCGCCGCGGCACCGGCGGCCAGGCCCAGCGCCAGGCCCGCACCGTCCGCGCCGGGCGGGTTGCTGGTGCGGCCGAACAGGCTGCCGATGCCACCGGTGGCGAGCACGACATGCGCCGCGTCGTGGGTTTCCCCGCGGCCGCGTTCGTCGCGGGTGAGCAGGCCGACCACGTGGCCGTCGCGCCAGCGCAGCGCATCGACATCCACGCCACCGCGCCACTGGATGTGCGTGGCACGCTGTGCCTGCGCGCGCAGGGCCTGCATCAGGGCCGCGCCGGTGCCGTCGCCGCCGGCGTGCACGATGCGCGCCGCGCCGTGCCCGCCTTCGCGGCCCAGTTGCAGGCGGCCGTCCGCGTCGCGATCGAACGCCACGCCCTGCGCGGCGAGCCAGGCCACGGTGCGCGGCGCTTCGTCGGTGAGGCAGCGCACGGCGGCCTCGTCGTTGTGGTGCGCTCCGGCGACCAGCGTGTCGTGCGCGTGCGCCGCCGGGCCGTCGGCCGCGTCCACGGCCGCGGCGATGCCCCCCTGCGCCAGTGCGCTGGCGCTGCCGCAGCCATCGTGCGCGCGGCACAGCAGGCGCACCGGCCGGGGCGCGGCGGCGAGCGCGGTGGCCAGCCCGGCGACGCCCGCGCCGACGATCAGCACCGGTGCCTCCGCGCGCATCACGCGGCCTCGTGCCGGCCCACTGCCAACATGCGCTCCAGCGCGTGACGGGCCCGCGCGGCGACGTCGGCGGGCACCTCGACCGCGTGCTGCGTCCCGCGCAATGCGGCGTGGATGGCAGGCAGCGTGATGCGTTGCATGTGCGGGCACAGGTTGCAGGGCTTGATGAACTGGGTCGCCGGGAAGCGCATGCGCAGGTTGTCGGCCATCGAGCATTCGGTGATCAGCGCCACGCGCTCGGGCTGCTCGCGCTCCAGCCAGCGACCCATGGCGCTGGTCGAACCCACGAAATCGGCCTCGGCCAGCACCTCGGGCGGGCATTCGGGATGCGCCACCAGCTTGGCGCCGAAGCGCTCGCGCGCATGGCGTGCCTCCTGCGCGGTGAACTTCTCGTGCACCTCGCACTGGCCGTGCCACAGGATCAGCCGTACCTGCGTCTGCGTGGCCACATGACTGCCCAGATAGCGGTCGGGCAGGAAGATCACCTGCGCGCTGCCCATCGCCTCGACCACCTGCACGGCGTTGGCGGAGGTGCAGCAGGCATCGGACTCGGCCTTCACGGCGGCGGAGGTGTTGACGTAGCTGACGACCGGCACGCCCGGGTATTGCGCACGCAGGGCGCGCACGTCGGCGGCGGTGATCGAGGACGCCAGCGAGCAGCCGGCCTGCGGATCGGGGATCAGCACGGTCTTCCGCGGCGCGAGGATCTTGGCGCTCTCGGCCATGAAATGGACGCCGCACAGCACGATCAGGCTGGCCGCGCAGTCGGCCGCGGCCTGCGCCAGCGCCAGCGAGTCGCCGGTGATGTCGGCCACGCCGTGGAAGATCTCCGGCGACTGGTAGCTGTGCGCCATGATCACCGCGCCCCGCTCACGCTTGAGCGCGTTGATGGCGTCGATCCACGGCAGGTGCAGGGGCAATTCCAGGCAGGGAACGAGGGGTTCCAGCCGCTCGATCAGCGCGGCGTACTCGTGTTCCAGGCCGTCGCGCCAGGCGGGCGCGGTGGCAACGGTTCGGGCAGACATGACGATCCTTGCGGTCAGGCGGCGTTGCGCCGTGCGTCGCGTGCCGCACGGGCCAGCCGCGCCCCGCGGTTGAGCGCGATGCGCAGTCCGAGCGGCACCTGCTCCCACGGCAGCCGATCGAGCAGGTTGCGCGCGGTGAGGCCCAGTTCGGTATCGCCGGTGAGGACCAACGCACGCTGGAAGAACAGCGTGTCGGCGTCTTCCAGCCGGCTGGCCAGCAACAGCAGGTCGGTGGCGCTGCCGCGCACGCAGGCTTCGGCGCCGCCGCCGACAGTCGCCAGGCGCCCTTCGCGCAGGGTGAGTACCCAGTGCAGCCCCAGGTCGGTGACCTCGATCCCGAGCCGGCGTCCGGCCATGAAGTCGAGCGCATGGTCCGCCAGCGGGGCGGCCAGCACGCTGGCCATCGCCCGTTCCAGCATGGCGTTCTGCCAGCGCCGGGGGACGACCCGCAACAGCGGCGCGAGGCGCCGGGGCGGGGGCAGCAGGCGCAGCATGGGTGTGGCGCGTTCGCGATCGATCGAAGGGTTCATGCCGCCGAGCATGCCTGCTTGTGCACGGTTGCCGCGTTGATCCAGGTCAGCCGCCATGCCCTGCTGCACGCAGGCGTCGGCGATCGCCAGGTCGAGCAGGCGGGCTGCGGTGGCTGTCGGCACGCCCAGTTTCCGCGCCAGCACATCGGCGCGCTGGCGCACCGCCCGCTCGCGCGCCGGGTCACGCATCGGCAAGCCGGCGCGGGGCTTGAGCCATGCCACGCTGCGGACCAGCTGCCGGCGCATGGCGAGCATGACCAGCAGGCTGTCGTCGACGGCATCGATGGCGTGACGGGCGTGCGACAGGGCAAGGCGTTCAGGCAGCATCGACGGATTCCCCAGCGCAATCCGTGGTGGTGACCGGGGACCCCGCGCGGTGCAGAAAACCGCGCGCTGCGCGCAGTGATCCGGCGAGGGTGAACCCGTGCAGCGCCCATGCTGCCACCTGCGCGGCGCCGGCCAGCCGTGCCAGTTCCGGCCGTGGCCACAGCACGGCGACAAGCAGCAGCGCGGCCGCGCCGCCCTGCACGGCCAGCACCTGACGCTTGCGGCGCTCTTCCAGCAGCCGCTGCACGCCCGGGATCCGCGTGCCTCGTGGAACCCGGCGGCGCAGGTCGATCCAGACGATGAACGGCACGATCTCCAGCGCCATCGAACCGACCAGCAGGGGCCATCCGATACCCAGCGCCAGTGTGCCGGCCAGCATCCCCGCGCCACCCGCCAGCGCGATCGTGGCCGCCGCCAGGGCCAGCAGGCCGAGCCGCCAGTGCTGGTACAGCGCGTGCCGCCGCTCCCGCGCGATCGGCCATTGCAGGGCGAGCGCGGCCAGCACGAACGCGCCGCCGCCCGCCGCGACTGTCACCGGCCAGGCGATGCCGCCAGGCCGGTGCAGGTGCCAGGCACCGGCCAGCGGAAGCGCCAGTGCCACGCCGGCCAGCCAGGTCGCCTGCAGCGGTGCCGCGACCCGGCCGGTGCCCTGGAACATCGGCAGCACCACCCGCGCCACCGCGGCCAGCAGCAGGGTCATCCAGCCCAGCACGCCGAACCCGGCGTGCACGTCCACGATGGCGAGCGGCCACGGACGATGGCCGGCACGCAGCCAGGCCAGCAGCCCCCCGGCCAGGGCGGTCGCCATGCCGTAGCCCAGCGCGATGCCGAGCCCGGCGCGCAGCAGCCGCTCACCCGCGGCCATGACGAGACCGGGCAGGGTCACCGCGCCCAGCCACAGGAAGGCCAGCGGCAGCAGTACGCCCGCCGTGGCCAGCGCCACGCGGTCGCCGCGGTGCAGCCCGACCACCAGCAGCAGCGCGCCGAGATTCCACGCGGCGTGCAGCCACGGCGTCTGGCGCACGCCGCGCAGGCGCGTACCCGCGGCGGCCGGCAGGAACTGCAGCAGGCTGCCGAACATCGCGTTGCCCAGCACGCCGAGCGTCCATACGTGCACCAGCGCCAGCGTGTCCGGATGCCAGCGCACGCGCAGGGCCGCATCGGCATCCACCATCAGCAGCAGGCCGCCGACCATGCCCCAGCACGGCATGGCCAGCAGGAAGCGCAGCGGCAGCATGGCTGCCGGCGCCTGCTCAAGCCGCAGCTTGGTCATCGCGCGGATGGCGGATGCGCACCCGCACGCTGCCGTCGGCCGCGGGCGCTTCCGGTTCGGCGTCGAAGCCGAGCATGGCCAGCTCCAGCAGCAGCGGACGCGGCAACCGCGGCGCCACGATCGTCAGCGTGGCGCCCGGCGCCAGTTCGGCGGCAGCGGCCAGCGCATGCAGCATGGGTTCGGGCGCGGGGAGATGGCGCAGGTCGAGTTCGTCGGGCATGGCGCCATTGCAGCGCAGGTGGCGCGGCGCGGCACTGATCCAGGTCAGCCGTGCCAGCCGCCGATGGAAGCGCGTCGGCACGCGCGGTCTTCAATGCACAGGCGCAAAGCCGAGTGCGCCGAGCAGCGCCAGTTCGTTCGCCGGCAGGTGCGCGGCGAGCCGCTGCGCGTGCGCCAGTTCGACCGTGGCGAACTCGCGGCGCAGCGGATACTGCTTGCGCAGCCGGTCGAACGCCGCGGCGCGGGCATCCTCGTCGGCCTCCAGGGTGGCGCGCAGGGCCGCGTCGTCGTCGGCAATGCGCCAGGTCGCGCGGACCAGGTCCAGCGCGCGGCGCGGCGCCAATTGCGCGATGTCCAGCACGCACCGGGCGGTGGCGGGTACCAGGGCATCCAGCGTCGCCGCCGGCGCCCGGCCGAGAAAGGCGCAGAACGCCTCGTACAGCATCCAGGTACCGCGCAGTCTGCCGTCGTAGGAGTAGCCGGCGATGTGCGGCGTGGCCAGGTCGACCCGCGCGGCGAGCCGGCGATCCAGCCGCGGCTCGCCTTCCCACACGTCGAGTACCGCGTGCAGGTCGTTGCGCCGCTGTAGCGCCGCCAGCAGCGCGGCGTTGTCCACCACCGCCCCGCGCGCGGTGTTGATGAGGATCGCGCCGGGCTTCAGCCGCGCCAGGAACGCGGCATCGGCGAGGTGCCGGGTCGGGTGCGCGCCGTCGCACACCAGCGGGGTGTGGAAACTGACGATGTCGCAGCCGGCGATCGCATCCAGGTCGACCAGCCCGGTCCGGCCTCCGTCGGCCAGCGGCGGGTCGCAGCCGAGCACCTCCAGCCCCATCGCCAGCAGGCGGGTTCTCAGCCGCGAGCCGACGTTGCCCAGCCCGACGATGCCGGCGCGCCTGCCCGACAGCGGCAAGCCGTGGCGGTCGGCCAGTTCCAGCAGCGCGCTGCTGACGTAGTCCACCACGGACATCGCGTTGCAGCCCGGCGCACTGGCGAAGGCGATGCCCCGGGCGCGCAGCCAGTCGACATCCACGTGATCGGTGCCGATGGTGGCGGTACCGACGAAGCGCACGCGCGAGCCGGCAAGCAGCGATGGGTCGACACGGGTGACCGAGCGCACCAGCAGCACGTCCGCGTCGCGAACGTCGCCGGGCGAGAGACCGCGACCGGGCCGCGTGACCACCTCGCCGAAGTCGGCGAACAGTTCGCGTGCCAGCGGCATGTTTTCGTCGACCAGGATCTTCATCGCGCACCGTGCTGTGGCCGTATCGGCGTGCGCCATGATAGGTGCAGGCAACACCGCACCAGGAGCGTGGGCCGTAGAAGCCATTCGGGCTGCAAAGCCCTCCGCCGTGACGTTTCTACGGCCCACGCTCCTGGCCGGTACCCGGCGGCGGCACGTCCGCCAGCGTCAGCAGCACCGCGCGCAACTGCAGCTGCAGCGCCTGCCAGGCCGCGTCCCAGCGGCCTTCGTGCGGCGTGGCCAGGGCGAAACGCTGCAGTTGCGCATGCACCTCGGCGAGGCGGGCGCGCAGGGCATCGGCGTCGGCGCGCGCCTGTTCGTAATCCTCCAGCCCCACCAGCATCACCTTGCGGTCGCGGCACACGCCGATGCAGGTCTGCGGCGCCTCGACGCGGCCGCAGCCGATGCATTGCCAGGCCTGGATGGTGTCGACCATGTGCGGATTTCCTCGAACGGTGTGGCTACAGCACGAACATGGTCTTGGCGAGCAGCACGATGGCCGCCATCAGGACCAGCACGATGCGATGCGTGTGGCGGAAACGGCATGGATCCATGCCGCCGTGCCTGCCGGCGCGCACCGCGCCGATGAATACCGCCAGCACGCCCAGCGCCAGCAGCACCTTCAGTCCCAGCCAGACACCGAAGCGCGAGCCCATGCACGACAGGCCGCCGCAGCGCAGCTCGAACAGCAGGCCGCCGGTGACGAACAGCGTGGCCACCACGTACGGCATGAAACGCCGTGCGCGCTCCATCACGATGGCTTCCACGCGTTGCACGGTGGCGTTGTCGAGGCGGCCGTGCAGCGCGTCGAGTACGAACACTTCGAAGGCGACGGCGCCGATGAAGACGATCGCACAGCTCAGGTGGACAAGGACGATCCAGGGATGCCAGCGGGCCATGCGGCATGTCTGCAGTGGGGGAAGGCATGTCCAGCGTGGCACCGATGTGCCCGACGCACCCTGACCTGGATCAGCGTCCGCGCACTGCGGCGGTCAATGTGCGGCAGCTGCGGTCCAGCCCGGGTCGGCGAAGTAGTGCGGGTAATCCGCCAGCGCGTCGCGCATCGCCTGCACCTGTGCGATGTCGTCGGGGTCGGCCTTGAGCTTCTGCGCGGCGGCGAGCAGCGGCACCAGCATGCGATGCAGCACGGCGTTGCGCTCTGCCGGCAGTTTGCAGGTCGCGAAGATGTCGGCGGCGGCCTGCTCGATCAGGCCGACCCGGTCCAGCGCCATGGTGGCGTCCATATGGCCCATCTCGTAGTGGCGCAGTTCCTCCAGCGCGACGTGGATGCGGCCCATGCCGCCCTGCAACGCCGCGTCGGCGGGCCAGCGCGCGGCCGGCGCGGGAACCGGTGCGGTGTCACCGGGCGCAGCGTGGTGTGCGTGCTGCGCGAAGGCCACGCCGGCGAGCGGCAGCGCGAGCAGGACGAGAAGGAGGGCGCGAGAGGCGATGTTCATGGGCGTGCCCCGGCAAGCTGGCGCACGGCGGTGACGAAGGCCGGATCGGTGCGTCCGATGATCGTGCTGCGCGCCACGATGCGGCCGTCCGCATCGAGCAGCAGCAGCACGCTGGAGTGGTTGAAGTCGCCGTCGGGCAGCGGCCGGTACTGCACGCCGAGCAGGGCGGCGATGGAGCGCGTGTCGCCCGGCGTGGCGCGCGCCAGCGTCCACCAGCGCAGGTCCAGCCGGTGCGCGGCGGCGTAGCGACGCAGCGCGTCGGTGTCGTCGCGAGCCGGGTCGAAGCTGATTGCCAGCAGGCCCAGCCCGGCCGGGTCGCCGGCGGCGCGGCGGGTGGCCTTCATGGTGTCGATGATCATCGGGCAGACCATCGTGCACGAGGCGTAGAACATGCTCACGATCTGCGGCGTGCCGCGGCGCGCGGACCACGCCGTGGCGTGGCCGTCCTGGTCGGTGAGGGTGGCGGCGAGCTGGTAGACCGAGTCGCCGGGCAGCGGGGTGTTCGCGGCGGCCGCTGCGCACACGACCGGTCCGATCAGCAGGGCGCATGACAATGGAAACGCGATGCGAAGGTTCATGGAGTGCTCACTTGCAGGGCGGTGGATGCCGCGCGCGCGGCATGGTGGTCCTTCGACGGCGCTGCGCCACGCTCGGGAACAGCGGCCGGGAGTGATGCGTCCAACGGCGCACTCGCCAGCGGCCGCGCGCAGCGGAAGCCGAGGTTGGGCGTGGTGTCGACCGCCTTCAGCGCGGACAGCATCGCCACCCGCATCAGCGTGGCGTAGTTCTCCTTCTGCTGCAGGCTGATCGCGCCGGCGCCGCAGAACTTCAGCTTGTCCGCGCCGTCCTGGTCGCGGCTGTCGCTGCCCACCAACAGGGCGTTGAAGTCGTCCACCCACTCCCACACCAGGCCGTTGAGGTCGCGCACGCCGTGCAGGTCGGCGGCGCCGCCGATCGCCGGCAACGCGTGCGAGGAGGGGCGGCTGTACCAGTCCAGCACGCGCTCGCGCCAGGCCGGATCGCCGCGCGCGTCGGCGCGGGTGGCATCGGCGGCGGCGGCCATCTCCCACTCGTACCAGCGCGGCAGCCGCGCGTGCTCGCTCTCGCAGTAGGCCTGCGCGGCGAACCAGCTCACCCGGGTCACCGGCTGGCGCGGCAGCGCCTCGGCGCCGAGCGCGTCCGGGGCGGCCCAGTGCGAGAGGTAGCGGCCGTCGGCGAAGATCGGCGCCACGCGATCGCGCCGCCACTGCGGATGCGCGATGACGAAGGCGAGGAACTCGGCGTTGGTCACCGGCTCGCTGCGCAGGGCGAACGGCGCCACCTGCGCCGGCGCGTCCTTGCCGTCGGCCGGCACCACGCTGGCGAAGCGCCCGCCGGGCAGCGGCCGGTAGTCGGCGGCGCTCACCGCGGCGGGTGCCGCGGCGAGCGCCGCGAGCGCCATCAGCAGCGCGCCGGCACGCATCGTCTCAATGCTCCGCCGCGGGGGCGACGGGCGGTTGCGCGCGCACCTTGGCCACCTCGTCCTTGCTCACCTGGCCGCCGGGGTTGTCCCAGCTGTTGAGCACGTAGGTGAGGATGTTGGCGACCTCGTCGTCGGTGAGCTGGGTCATCGGTGGCATCACAGAGTCGTACTCGGTGCCGTTGACGGTGACCTTGCCGGTGAGCCCGTGCAGCGGAATGCCGATCAGGTGCTCGCGCGTCTGCCTGGCGAGGTAGTCCGACTTGGCCAGCGGCGGGAACACGCCGGGCAGGCCGGCCCCGTTGGCCTGGTGGCAGACCGAGCAGGTGCCGGTGAACAGTTGCTTGCCGGCGGCGATCTGGTCGGCCTTGCTCAGCGTGCCGGCGGCATTCGCCCTGGCCGCCGTGCTGACCGCCGTGAGGTTCGGTTCGGCACGATCGCCGAGGTAGACCGAGTCGACCTCCTTGCCCGAGTAGATCGCCTTGTTTTCCGGGCCGTCGACCTTGAGGATGCCCAGCGCACCCTTGTTGAAGGCGCGGAAGATCGAGTGGTCCACCAGCACGTAGCTGCCCGGCACCTGGGTCTTGAACTCGACCATCGCCGCGCCGCCGGAGGGGATCAGCGTGGTCTGCACGTTGTGCTGCTCCACCGTGCCGCCTTCCTGCCGCACGGTGTCGAAGATCTCGCCGATCACGTGGAAGCTCGACACCAGGTTGGGACCGCCGTTGCCGACGAACAGGCGCACCGTCTGGCCGACCTTGGCGGTGAGCGCCTTGTCACCGGTGAGCGAGCCCTCGTGGCCGTTGAACAGCACATAGGTCGGGCGCTCGTCGATCGCCTTGTCCATGTCGAACGCCTGGTGACCTTTCTCGCGGTACTTGCCCACCGTGTAGAAGTCGCCCTGCATCACGTAATACTCGTGGTCGACCTTGGGCATGCCCTCCGGCGGCTCGACCAGGATCAGTCCGTACATGCCGTTGGCGATGTGCATGCCCACCGGCGCGGTGGCGCAGTGGTACACGTACACGCCCTGGTTGAGCGCCTTGAAGGTGAACTGCGACTCGTGCCCCGGTGCGGTGAAGCTCGACGCCGCGCCGCCGCCCGGGCCGGTGACGCCGTGCAGATCGATGTTGTGCGGCATCTTCGAGTCGGGCGAGTTCTTCAGGTGGAACTCCACCGTGTCGCCCTGGCGCACGCGGATGAAGCTGCCCGGCACGGTGCCGCCGAAGGTCCAGTAGGTGTAGCTGACGCCCTCGGAGATCGGCATCTCCTTCTCGATCACTTCCAGGTCGACGATGACCTTGGCCGGGTAGTTGCGGTGGATCGGCGGCGGCACGTTTGGCGGGCTGGTGAGCACCGCGTGGATCGGCGCGCCCTGCGGCGGGCCGAAGTCGCCCGGAGCGGTGGCCGGCGCCGCCGCGGCGGCAGGCGATGCAGTGACTCCGGCGCCGGTCATGGCCTCGGGCTTGCCCGAGCAGGCGGCGATCGCCAGGACGCTGGCCGCGGCCAGCAAGGTGCGCAACGTTCTCGACATGATCTATCCCCTTCGTTTCCGTACAGGCAGGTTAGGGCTTTGGCGGCCGGCGCCCCTGACGCAGGTCAGTTCCGGCGGGCTTGCGCACGGGCTGCGACAAGCCGCCGCGCCGGTGCGCCCTCTCAGCCCGGCTTGCCGTCCACGCGCGGGGTCAGGTAGATCCACGCCGAGCGCAGCACCCACGGCGCGAAGGCGATCAGCCAACCGGCCGCGGCGAGCACCAGCCAGCGATAGCCGTCCGGTCCCAGTTCGGCGCGCACGCGCAGCACCACCACGCCCTGCAGCAGGGCGAAGCACACCCACGGCAGCGTGCCCATCTGCAGCGCGCGGCCGGAATGCCCCTGGGTCACGCGCGTCACCATCGCCACCAGCATCGAGCCGAAGTAGCCGATGGTCAGCACGTGCAGCGGCGCCAGGCCGAGCACCATCCGTCCACTCGCCAGCAGCCACGCGCTCTGCCACGCGTACAGGGCGAAGGCGAGCGGCAGCCAGGCAAACGCCAGATGCAGTGCCAGCAGCAGACCGGGGCGGCGCGCCCTCCACGGTTGCCACGCCAGCGCATGCGCACCGAACAGTAGCGCCAGCGGCGCGTCCGCCAGCCAGCGCCAGGCATCGGCGCCGGCCAGCTCCAGCGCCACGTGCGCGGTCAGCAGCGCCCATGCCAGCGGCAGGCTCCAGCGCGGCCGCCACGGGCGGTAGCCGGCGATCGCGTTGCCGCTGAAGAACGGAATCATCCGGTGGCACACGCTGAAGTACACCGGCAGCAGAAAGCCGAACACACCGAGCCGGAGCGCCAGTGTCATCGCAGCCGGCGGCGCGCCGAACAGCGCGGCCAGTCCGGCGGCCAGTCCCGCGCCGCCCACGGCCACGCCGGCCAGGCACGACCACGCGTGTTGCTGTCGCGCCGTCGACGCATGCAGCACCTGCGCCAGCGTCACCAGCGCCATCGCGTATCCCGCGCCGATCAGCAGCACGCCCGCGCGCAGCAGCGCCAGGCTGCCGAGCAGGCCGGCATGCGCCAGCAGGTAGCCGCCGAACACCGCACTGGCCACCGGTACGTAGCGCCTGCGCGGCAGCGCGGGACGATCCAGCCAGCGTGGAAACACCGTCAGCAGAAAGCCGAACATGAACAGCGGCAGCATGCCGTACACCGTCAACAGCGCATGCCCCCACCCCGGCGGCACCGGAGGCTGCGGCCAGTGCGCCCAGCCGTAGCGCAGCGACGCCAGCTGCAGCGTCCACCACGTCATGCTGGTGAGCACCGCCAGCGCACCGGCGAGGAACAGCAGTCGGTGCGGCGCGGCCGCCAGCAGCGCCGGCAACTGCGCCAGTGCTTCCGGACGGGAAGGGAATCGGGAATCGCGCATGGGACATCTCGGCTCAGGGGAGGCCATGCTCGCAGCACGCTGCCGGCGCTGTCGTGATCTGTATCAGGCGCACGACCCACTGCGCGCAGCGCGGTGGCAGCGGCGCAGACAGCGGTCGCGTGCCGCTGCGACATCCGGCCGCGTGCCGGATCGGTCTCAAGATGACGCAAATCAAGCGGCCGCCGTCGCCGGGCGGGCAGCATGCCGGCATGGAATCCGGGAAACGAAAAATGCCCAGTTGCGACGCAGTGGTGATCGGCGCCGGCCCGGTCGGGCTGTTCCAGGTATTCGAACTGGGCCTGCTCGGCTTGCGGGCGCACGTCGTCGACTCGATGCCGCAGCCCGGCGGCCAGTGCGTCGAGCTGTATCCGGACAAGCCGATCTACGACATCCCGGCCGTACCCGTATGCAGCGGCCGCGAGCTGATCGACCGCCTGCAGGAGCAGATCCGGCCATTCGCGCCGCAGTTCCATTTCGGCGAGACGGTCATCGCCGTCGAGCGCATGGAGAGCGGCCGCTTCCAGCTGCACAGCAGCACCGGAACCGTGTTCGACGCCGGCACGGTGATCATCGCCGGTGGCCTGGGCGCGTTCGCGCCACGCACGCTCAACGTGCCCGAAGCCGCTGCGCTGGTGGACCGTACGCTGCACTACAAGGTGACCCGGCCGGAGCTGTTCGAGGGCCACGACATCGTCATCGCCGGCGGTGGCGACGCCGCGCTCGACTGGTCGCTGGCGCTGGTTGACCGGGTGCGCAGCCTGGTGCTGGTGCATCGCACGTCGGCGTTTCGCGCGGCGCCAGCCAGCGTCGCCCGGATGCATGCGCTGTGCGAGGCGGGCCGGATGCAATTCTTCGAGGGCGACATCGTCGGCCTGGAAGCGCCCGACGACGTGCTGCACTCGGTGCGCGTGCGCGCCCGCAGCGGTGTGGTCCAGCGCATCGAGGCCGAACACCTGCTGGTGTTCTGGGGCCTGCATCCGGCGCTCGGGCCGATCGCCGACTGGGGTCTGGCGCTGGAGCGCCAGCAACTGCTGGTCGATACGGCCACCTTCGCGACCTCGGTGCCCGGCATCTTCGCCGTCGGCGACATCAACACCTATCCGGGCAAGAAGAAGCTGATCCTGTCCGGCTTCCACGAGGCCGCGCTGTGCGCCTTTGCGGCCCGCGCACACCTGTATCCCGACGAGTCCGTGCACCTGCAATACACCACCACCAGCCCTGCGCTGCAGCGGCGGCTGGGCGTCCGTCCGGATGTGGACGGGCGATCGACCGAGGCGGAACCCGCGACCGACGCCGCCTGAGCCACCTCCCGCCCATCCCGATGGCCCCCGACCCCGCACGAGAGATCAATACCATGTCCGCGCACGACCGCCCCGCCGAACTCGAATCGCCGCAACGCCGCCGCTGGCTGAAGACCGCCGGCGCGCTGGCGGTGGCCGGCGGGTTCCTCGCCGGTGCGGGCTGGGTGGTGATCAAGCGCAAGCAGAACCTGTATGAAGTGCGACGCGAGCGCACGCTGATGCAGACCTCGGTCGCGGTGACCTGCATGAGCGACGACGTCGAGGCGGCCGGCATCGCCATCGAGGCAGCGTTCGCGCGCATGGCGGCGACCGCCGCGGTGCTGACCCGCTTCGATCCCGCCAGCCCGCTGTCGCGGCTCAATCGCGACGGTCACCTGGCGCAGCTGCCCGACGACCTGCACGAGGTGCTGCATCACGCGCTGGCGGTGTCGGTACGCACCGAGGGCGCGTTCGACGTCAGCGTACTGCCGGTGTTGCGCTACCTGGAATCGCTGCGCAAGCCGGTCACCCTGACCGTCGCCGAGCGGCACGACGTCGGCACCCGCGACCGCCTGGTCGACTACCGCGGCATCATGCTCGACGGGCGCGAGGCGCGCCTGCTGCACCCGGGCATGGCGATCACCCTCGACGGCATCGCCAAGGGCCACGTGGTCGACCAGGGTATCGCCGCACTCAAGGCCAGCGGCATCGAATACGGGTTGATCGACGCCGGCGGCGACATCCGCGCGATCTGTGGCGCCGACCCCGAACGCCACTGGAACGTCGGCATCGTCGATCCACACCGCGTGGACGAAGTGGCCGCGGTAGTGCAGGTACGCAACACGGCGATCTCCACCTCCGGCAACTACCGCGTGTTCTTTTCCGCCGACCGGCGCCTGTACCACATCATCAACCCGCGCACCGGCTACTCGCCCGCCAGCTACTCGGGCGTGACCGTGATGGCGGAGCGGTCGATCGTTGCCGACAGCATGAGCACGGCGGCGCACTCGCTCGAATTGCCGCGGCTGAAGCCGCTGATGGCGACGCACAACCACCAGTGGCTGGCGTTCTCGCGTACCGGCGAGCGGCGCTGGCGCTCGCGCGACCTGCCGTTGATCGCCGGCTGCGCGGAGATCGCGTGATGCGCGAGCTGCTGCTTCTGCTGCTGCTCACCCTGCTGCCGCTGGCGGCCCGGGCCGGGATCGACAGCAAGCATCCGGACGTGCGCGCCTCCTTTCCCACGGCGACCCGCTTCGGCGACATCGAAGGCGATCCGCCGGCTGCGGCCGTGTACGAGGGCGACAAGGTCATCGGCTACGTGTTCGAGTCGGTGATGGTGGCGCCGGTGCCGGCGTACTCCGGCGCGCCGATCAACCTGCTGGTGGCGATCGACACCCAGGGCACCATCATCGACGCCAAGGTGCTGGAACAGCACGAGCCGATCCTGCTGGTCGGCATCCCGGTGCAGAAGCTGTACAACTTCGTCGCCCGCTACGTCGGGCACCGGGTCACCGACCGCATCGTGGTCGGCGGTGGTGGGACCGGCAGCGTGCGGATCGACGCGATCAGCAGCGCCACGGTCACCTCGATGGTCGCCAACGAGACGATCATGAACTCGGCGCTGAAAGTGGCGGTGTCGCGCCACCTGGTCGCCGGCGCCGTGGCGGGCGGGACCGGCGCCGCCAGCGTGCGCAAGGATTACTTCGCGCCCGCGAACTGGCAGGCACTGACCGGCAACGGCGCCCTGCGCCGGCTGCGTCTGACCCGTGGCCAGGTCACCGAGGCGTTCAAGGGCCAGCCGGAAAGCGGCCTCACCGACGATCCCACCGCGCCGGCGGTCGGCAGCGCCAGGGACACCTTCATCGACCTCTACTACGGCGACGTCACGCCGCCCACGGTGGGCAGGAACCTGCTGGGCGAGGCCGGCTACCGCGAGCTCATGCAGCGGCTGAAGCCCGGCGACGAGGCCATCGCGGTGATGGCCAACGGCATCTATTCGTTCAAGGGCCTGGGCTACGTGCGTGGCGGTATCTTCGACCGTGTCCACGTGATGCAGGACGGCAAGTTGTTCCTGTTTCACGACAGCGACCTGATGCCGTTGGACGACCCTCGCCTGGGCGGCATGCCGCGGTTCGACGAGAAGGCGATCTTCGTCGTGCGCAGCAGCGGCGTCGGCTTCGATCCCACCCGTCCGTGGACGCTGCAGCTGATGGTGAACCGTCAGATCGGGCCGTTGAAGAGCATCTACCACACCTTCACCGCCAGCTACCAGATGCCGCCGGCGTATACCTCGCAGCCGGCAGCGTCACCGTCCGCTGCCGCGGACGGCGCGTTGCCGGCCGACGCCCCGCTGTGGAAGAAGATCTGGCACGCGCGGCGCATCGACATCGCGATCCTCTGCGCCGGCCTCGCGGTGCTCTCGCTGATCCTGGTGTTCCAGGACTGGCTGGTGAAATACCCCCGGCTGCTCGAACGCGTGCGCGTGGGCTTCCTTGTCTACACGGCGGTGTTCATCGGCTGGTACGCCCTGGCGCAGCTGTCGGTGGTGAATATCCTCACCTTCATCCACTCGGTGCTGCACGGCTTCAACTGGTCCACCTTCCTGATGGACCCGCTGGTGTTCATCCTGTGGGTGTTCGTGGCGGTGACCCTGCTGCTGATCGGCCGCGGCGTGTACTGCGGCTGGCTGTGCCCGTTCGGCGCGATCCAGGTGCTGGTCAACAAGCTGGCGCGACGCCTGCGCGTGCCGCAGTTCGAGATCCCATCGTACGTGCACGAGCGCCTGTGGGCGCTGAAGTACGTCATCCTGCTGGGGCTGTTCGGGTTGTCGCTGCAGTCGCTCAACATGGCCGAGCACTACGCCGAGGTCGAGCCGTTCAAGACCGCGATCAACCTGCATTTCGCGCGCTCGTGGGGCTTCGTGCTGTACGCGGTGGCGCTGATCGCGGTGTCCGCCTTCAACAACAAGTTCTATTGCCGCTACGTCTGCCCGCTGGGCGCCGGGCTGGCGGTGTCCGGCCGCTTCCACCTGTTCGAGTGGCTGCGCCGCCGGCGTGAATGCGGCCGCCCCTGCCAGATCTGCGCGGTGGAGTGCGAGGTCAAGGCGATCAACTCGATCGGCCAGATCAATTTCAACGAGTGCCACTACTGCCTGGACTGCCAGGTGACGCACGCCAACGACCACAAGTGCCCGCCGCTGGTCGAGCGCCGCAAGAAGCGCGAGCGCGCTGCGCGGCCGCTGCCGACGGCAGTGACGACGATGACCGACGCGACGGCACCCGCCGCGCCCAAACCGGCGAAAGCCTTCGATTGACCCCGCCCACTGCGATGAGGATGGAACGCCATGCATGACGATTCGAACAAACAGCCCGACCGATCCGGTGTGCCAGGCCCGGCGGCAACCGGCAAGCCCGCCCGGGGCGATGAACCGGGCAATCCCGCACGCCGCAATTTCGTGAAGACCAGCGCGCTGGCCGGTCTCGCCGGCGGGCTGGCCGGCGGCTTCGCCCTGGGCCGGCTCGGCCACGACGGGAAGCACGAACCGACGCACGAGGCGCAAGGCGAGGTTGCAGGCAAGAGCGGGAGCGAGGGCGCAATGCCCGAGGATCACGTCGCCCCCGGCCAGCTCGACGAGTACTACGGCATCTGGAGCGGCGGCCAGTCCGGCGAGGTGCGCCTGGTCGGCGTGCCCTCGATGCGCGAGCTGATGCGCATCCCGGTGTTCAACCCCGACTTCACCATCGGCTGGGGCATCACCAATGAGAGCAAGCGGGTGCTCGGCGAGAGCTTCCCGCCCGGCGGCGACTGCCACCACCCGCACATGAGCCAGACCGACGGTCACTACGACGGCCGCTACATCTTCATCAACGACAAGGCGAACACGCGCGTCGCCCGCATCCGCTGCGACGTGATGCGCTGCGACCGGATCACCCACGTGCCGAACGTGCAGGCGATCCACGGTCTGCGCGTGCAGCGCGTACCGCGCACCGGCTACGTGTTCGCCAACGGCGAGTACATCATCCCGTCGCCGAACGACGGCCGCGACCTGGACGACCCGAAGAAGTACCAGACCATGTACAGCGCCATCGACGGCGACACCATGGAACTGGCCTGGCAGATCATCGTCGACGGCAACCTGGACAACACCGAGAGCGACTACACCGGCAAGTATTCCGCCTCCAGCTGCTACAACAGCGAGAAGGGCATCGACCTGCCCAGCGAGATGCAGGCCGAGCGCGACTGGGTGGTGGTGTTCAACATCGAGCGCATCGAGGCGGCGGTCAAGAAGGGCGACTTCAAGACCATCGGCGACTCCAGGGTGCCGGTGCTCGACGGCCGCCACGGTTCGCCGCTGACCCTGTACATCCCGGTGCCGAAGAACCCGCATGGCGTCAACGCCACCCCGGACGGCAAGTACCTGGTGGCCAACGGCAAGCTCTCGCCGACCGTGACGGTGATCAGCTGGGCGCTGGTCGACGACTGGTTCGCCGGCAAGCTGAAGGACCCGCGCGACACCGTGGTGGCCGAGCCGGAGCTGGGCCTGGGCCCGCTGCACACGGCCTACGACGGCCGCGGCAACGCCTACACTACGCTGTTCATCGACAGCCAGATCGCCAAGTGGAACATCCAGGACGCGATCGACGCCCACGCCGGCAAGAAGGTGAACTACCTGCGCCAGAAGCTCGATGTCGCCTACCAGCCCGGCCACTGCCATACCTCGATGGGCGAGACGCGCGATGCCGATGGTCGCTGGCTGGTGTCGCTGAACAAGTTCTCCAAGGACCGCTTCCTGCCGACCGGCCCGCTGCATCCGGACAACGACCAGCTGATCGACATCTCCGGCGAGGCGATGAAGCTGGTCGCCGACGGTCCGGTCTATCCCGAGCCGCATGACGTGGTGCTGCTGCACCGCCGCCTGCTGGTCGACAAGATCAAGCGCAAGTGGGAACGCGACGACCCGTACTTCGCCGACACGGTGGCGATGGCCAAGCGCCACGGCGTCAACGTGCTGGGCGAGAGCAAGGTCATCCGCGAGGGCCGCAAGGTGTTCGTCTACATGACCAGTGCCGCGCCGGTGTTCGGCCTGGGCAGCTTCACGGTCAAGAAGGGCGACGAGGTGACCGTGGTGGTGACCAACATCGATCAGGTCGAGGACGTCAGCCACGGCTTCAGCATCGCCAACCACGGCATCAACATGGAGATCAGCCCCGGCGCCACCTCGTCGGTCACCTTCACCGCCGACAAGCCCGGCGTGTACTGGTACTACTGCACGTTCTTCTGCCACGCCCTGCACATGGAGATGAGCGGGCGGATGCTGGTCGAAGCCTGACCCGTGCTGGGATCGCCGCGCCACCCGGCGCGGCGATCCCGGTTTCCGTTGCGAGGACCTCGTTCTTGAACGCGCACTACCGGCGCCCGCTTGTCCCCATGCTGCTGGCCGCGCTGCTGCTGGCGGCAGCGGCAGCGGGCACCGCTGCGCCGCCACTCGCCGCCGCGGACGATCCGCTACTGCAAGCGGTGGCGGCGGCGCCGCCGGGCAGCACGGTCACCGTGCCACCTGGCGTGCACCGGGTGAACCTGGTGCTGGACAAGCCGATCACCCTGCTGGGCCAGCCGGGCGCCATCCTGGACGGCGGCGGCCGCGGCGACGTGCTGCGCATCGGCGGCTCGCAGGTCACCGTACGCGGGCTGACCCTGCGCCATTCCGGCACCGATCTCACCGCGACCGACGCAGGCATCTTCGTCGAGCGTCGCAGCGTCGACGTGACCATCGCGGACAACCGCATCGAGCACAGCCTGTTCGGCATCTACCTGGACGGCGCCACCCGCGTCCGCGTGGAGCGCAACACCATCCGCGGCATGACCACGCTGCGCGTGCCCGACCGCGGCGACGGCATCCACCTGTGGAACGACACCGGCTGCAGCATCGAGGCGAACGACATCGCCGGCTCGCGCGACGGCATCTACGTCTACGTCAGCCCGCACAACGTCATCGCGCGCAACCGCATCCGCGACGTGCGCTACGGCATCCACTACATGTATTCGAACGACAACACGGTCGCGGGCAACGTCAGCCGCGACAGCGTGGCCGGCTACGCGCTGATGTCCTCCGCGCACCTGACGGTGCGCGACAACATCGCGCTGGACGAGCGCTCCTACGGCTTCCTGCTCAACTACATCTCCTACAGCGAGATCGCCGGCAACCAGGTGCGCGGCGTCCGCGGCCAGCACGACGCGCGCGATGCGCTGATCGAGGGCGCCGACGGCAAGGGCATGTTCGTCTACCTGTCGCAGTTCAACAGCATCCGCGACAACCTGCTGGCCGACGCGCAGATCGGCATCCACATGACCGCCGGCTCCGAGCACAACCGGGTCTACGGCAATGCCTTCAAGGCCAACCGGGTGCAGGTGAAATACGTGCAGAACATCGCCGAGGAATGGTCCGCGCGTGGCCGCGGCAACTTCTGGAGCGACTACCTCGGCTGGGACATGAACGCCGACGGCATCGGCGACATTCCCTACCGCCCGAACGACGGCGTCGACGTGCTGCTGTGGAAATACCCGACCGCGCGCACGCTGATGTCGAGCCCGTCGATCCTGCTGCTGCGCTACGTGCAGCGCGCGTTTCCGGTCTTCACGCCACCCTCGATCGAGGACAGCCACCCACTCATGCAACCTCCCCTCCTGCCGGCCCGCCCCGATGCCCAACGCGATTGAATTCACCGCGCTGGCCAAGCGCTATGGCCCGCTCGCCGCACTCGGCGGCATCACCGGCGTGGTGCCGAAAGGCCGCGTGGTTGGCCTGCTCGGCCACAATGGCGCCGGCAAGTCGACCCTGATCAAGCTGATCCTCGGCCTGATCGAGCCCAGCGGCGGCGATCTCACGGTGCTCGGCGAGCAGCCGTGGGGCGCGCATGCGCACGCGCTGCGTCAGCGCATCGGCTACCTGCCCGAGAGCGCCGCGTTCTACGGCAACCTCAGCGGCCGCGAACTGCTCGACTACCTGGCCAGGCTCAAGCACGCACCGCGCAGCCAGGCACCGCAACTGCTCGAACGGGTCGGCCTCGCGCATGCCGCCGACCGGCGCATCGGCACCTATTCCAAGGGCATGCGCCAGCGCCTGGGGTTGGCGCAGGCCCTGCTCGCCGCGCCGGAGCTGGTGCTGCTGGACGAGCCGACCACCGGCCTCGATCCGCAGGCCACCCGCGAGCTCTACCAGATCGTCGACGAGTTGCGCGCGGCCGGCCGCTGCGTGCTGATCTCTTCGCACCTGCTGGCGGAACTGGAGCCGCACATCGACAGCGCGCTGATCCTGCGCGAGGGCGAGCTGCTGGCGGCCGGCAGCGTGGCGCAACTGGGCGAGCGGGCGGCGCTGCCCAGCTGCATCCGTATCCGCACCGACCGTGCGGCCGAGCCGGCGGCGCTGCTGGCGCGGTTGTCCTCACGGGACCTGGCGTTCGCGCCGCGTGCCGACGGCCGGCTGGAATGCGAGGTGGCGCCCGCCGCCAAGATGCAGGCGTTGCACGCGCTGCTGGCCGAGCCGGCGGTGCTCGACGTCGACGTACGCGAACCGAGCCTGGCGCAGCTGTACGACTGGCTCGGCGCCGGATCCCGGCGCGGGCGGAGGGCGATGCCATGAACCCGATTCTCGTGGTGGCGCAGAAGGAATTCCGCGACGATTTCCGCAACCGCTGGACGCTGGCGGTCGCCGTGCTGTTCGCCGTGCTCGCGCTGGGTATCGCCTGGTTCGGCGGCGCGGCGGCCGGCAAGGTCGGCTTCACCTCGTTCGAATCCACCCTGGCCAGCCTGACCACGCTGGGTGCGTTCGTGATCCCGCTGATCGGCCTGCTGATCGCCTACGACACCATCGTGGGCGAGCGCGACAACGGCACCCTGCTGCTGATGCTGAGCTACCCGCTGGCGCGCGGGCAATTGGTGGCGGGCAAGTTCGTCGGTCACTGCGGTGCGCTGGCGGCGGCCACCCTGGGCGGCTTCGGCCTCGCGGTGGCGATCATGCAGCTGATGCAGCCGCTGGCGCACACGCTGCAGGCATGGCTGCAGATCGGCAGCTTCATTCTCAGCGCATCCCTGCTCGGCGCCAGCTTCGTCGGGCTGGCCTGCCTGATCAGCGTGCAGACCGCCGACAAGTCCCGCGCCGCCGGGCTGGCGCTGGTGGTCTGGCTGGCCACCGTGGTGCTGTTCGACCTGGGCCTGCTGGCGGTATTGGTGATCAGCGGCGGCAATCCGCTGGAACAGGCACTGTACCCCTACCTGCTGCTGCTCAATCCGGTCGACGTGTTCCGGCTGATCAATCTCACCGCGCTGGGCGACGGTGCCGGCAACGAGCTGCTGCTGGGGATGACGGCCCATGCCGTCTATTCGCCGGTCGTGCTGTACGCGGTGCTGCTGCTGTGGGTGGTGACGCCGTTTGGCGGGGCGATGCTGTTGTTCCGGCGCAAGGAGGTCTGAGGTGAGCATGGTTTCCTTTCTGCACAACTTCTGGCGAACGGCCCCACGGGTGCTTGGCACCGTCATGCTGCTGGCCCTGCTCGCCGCCTGCGGCGACAGCCCCGGCGTCGCGCAGCATGCCGTGGATACGCATGACGACGACGTCTGCGCCGTCTGCGGCATGTACCTGAAAGGCTCGCCGGGACCGCGCGCCGAGGCCTGGCTGGCCGGTCGCGCCAGACCGCTGATATTTGACTCCACCCGCGATTTCTTCGCCTACGTGCTGCAGCCGGAAAACCAGGCGCGCCTGCGGGGCCTGTTCGTGCAGGACAGCGCGCGCATCGACTGGCAGCACCCGTCGCACGCGGCGGCCAGCTTCATCGACGCACGCAGTGCCGCCTACGTGGCCTGGCAACCGCTGCCCGGCTCAATGGGTCCGACCCTGGCGCCGTTCGCCACACCCGCCGCCGCCGCGGCTTTCGTGCAGGCGCACGGCGGCCAGGTGCTTCGCTTCGATCAGGTCACCACGGACCTGGTGTCTTCGCTCGACTACCGTTGCCCGGTCCGCGTGGCTGCCGCCGAGGCGGCGGGCGGACGATGCATGGCCGTCGGCGATGCCGCCCGGGCCTTGCCGCCGCACATGGGCGGCCCGCCCGCCGGAGCCGGCATGATCATGGATGCCGCGGCCCGCCGGGCGGTCGGCGGAGTCCACCGATGAACGGCGCACGCGCGAAGGCGTGCGTCTCTGTTCCACCATCCTCGTTCCACCATCCTCCGCCGCGGGCAGAAAGAACACGAGGTGACCGTATGTTTGGACTGGACAGTATCTGGCACTGGGTCGTACTGCTTGTCCTGGTGGTGCTGATGTTCGGCACCGGCAAGCTGCGCAACGCCGGCAGCGACCTTGGCGCGGCCATCGGCCAATTCAGGAAGGGCATGAAGGAGGGTGGCGGGATACCGCCGGAGGCCATCGAGCCGCCGCCGGCGGAGCGCTCCTCAGAAGCCACTCGTTCGTCCTGACGCGCCTCGCCGCTGCGGCTCTTGCCGTGCGGCCGGAGCCAAGGCCCGACTGGCCCTGACACCGGCCGAGAGGTCGGTCAGTGACTCGCTGCAAACGGCGAGCCTAATCGGCCAGCAGGTTCTGCCCGATCTTCTCCAGGCCCTTCACGTCGAGCAGTTCCAGCTCGCGGCCCTCGATGGTGATCAGGTGCTGGTTGCGGAAGCGGGTCAGCACGCGGCTCACCGTCTCGGCGGCGAGGCGCAGGTAGTTGGCGATGTCGCCGCGCGACATGCTCAGCGCGAAGCGCGTGCCGGAGAAGCCGCGCGCCGCGTAGCGGCGGCCGAGGTCGCACAGGAAGGCGGCCATGCGCTCGTCCGCGCTGTGGTCGCCGGCCAGCAGGCTGGCGGTGCCGAGCTCCTTGCTGAGCAGGCGGAACAGGTGCTGCTGCACGGCCGGCATGCGCGCGGCCAGCGCGCTCATCGCGGGGAAGGAGAAGCGGCAGAACTGGGTGTTTTCCAGCGCCACCGCATCGCACGGGAAATGCTCCGGATAGATCGCGTTGAGGCCGATCACTTCGCCGGGCAGGTAGAAGCCCAGCACCTGCTCGCGGCCGTCCTTGTCGACCAGGCAGGTCTTCACCGTGCCGGCGCGCACCGCGAAGATCGCGCGGAACGGATCGCCGGTGCGGAACACGTGGTCGCCGTTGCGGTAGGGTCCGACGTGCTCGACCAGGCAGTGCAACGATTCCAGCTCGGGCTTGCCGTAGCCCACCGCGATGCAGGCGCCGGCGAAGGCGCAGGTGCGGCAGAAGTGGACCTCGTCGCCGTCGTCGGCGATCGGGCTGGGCGGATCGGGCAGGCGGCCTGCCCGATGACTGGGGCGCATCGTGGGTGACATCCGGTGGCGTGGGGTCAGATGGCGCGCGAGTAGCGTGTCGGCGATGCGTCGTCATCGAGGTACGCATCGAAGCACATGGCGATGATACGCAACAGCAGGCGTCCGCGCGAAGTCACCCGGATCATGCGGTCATCCAGCGTCACCAGGCCGTCGTCGGCCAGCGCGCGCAGGCGCTCCAGGGCCTGCGCGAAATAGGTGGCGAATACCAGCCGGTGGCGCGTGCCGAAGGTGGCCATGTCCAGCTCGTAGTGACACATCAGTTCGCCAATCGCGGCGCGGCGGATCACGTCGTCCTCGTCCAGGTGCAGGCCGCGCGCCACCGGCAGGCGGCCGGCGTCGAGCGCGGCGTAGTAGCCGGTGAGGTCGCGCGCATTCTGGCTGTAGCTGTCGCCGATACGGCCGATCGCGCTCACCCCCAGCCCCACGATGTCGCAGTCGCCGTGGGTGGAGTAGCCCTGGAAATTGCGCTGCAGCCGGCCGGCGCGCTGCGCCCGCGCCAGCTCGTCGTCGGCGCGGGCGAAGTGGTCCATGCCGATGTAGACGTAGCCGGCCGCGGTGAGCCGCTCCAGCGCGCGGCCGAACAGCGCCAGCCGGGTCGCCGGATCGGGCAGCTCGGCCGCCTCGATCTGCTGCTGTGCCTTGAACATTGCCGGCAGGTGCGCGTAGCCGTACACCGCCACCCGATCCGGCGCCAGCGCGACCACCTCGGTGAGGGTGCGGTCGAAGCCGCCCAGCGTCTGCCGCGGCAGGCCGTAGATGAGGTCCACGCTGGCCGAGACGAAGCCGGCCTCGCGCGCCGCGTGCAGTACCTCGGCGGTCTGCGCCACGCTCTGGATGCGGTTCACCGCCGCCTGCACGGCGGGATCGAAATCCTGGATGCCCACCGAGATGCGGTTGAAGCCCAGCTTGGCCAGCCCGCGCACGTAGGCGGCATCGGCAAAGCGCGGGTCGATCTCGATGCCGTACTCGCGGCGCTCGTCGCGGGCGAAACTGAAGTGCCGCGCCAGCGATTCCATCAGCTCGTGCATGCGCGGCAGGTCGAGGAAGTTGGGCGTGCCGCCGCCGAAATGCAGCTGGCGCACCGGGCGGTCGCGGTCGAACAGCGGCGCGACCAGCTCGATCTCGCGCACCAGCCGCTCCAGGTAGCGGTCGGCCTTGCCCACGTCGCGGGTGATCACCCGGTTGCAGCCGCAGTAGAAGCACGGGCTCATGCAGAACGGCACGTGCACGTACAGCGACAGCGGACGCGGGATCGGCTCCTCGTTGGAGTCGCGGATCGCTTCACGCAGCGCGACTTCGTCGAAGTCGGTGCGGAACTGCGGCGCGGTCGGATAGCTGGTGTAGCGCGGACCGTTGACGTCGTAGCGGGCGATCAGCGCGGCGTCGAAGGTCGGCGGTTCGATGGGGGCGGCGGCGATGGTTTCCATGCCGCGCACTGTCGCCGGTGTCCGCGCGCTCCGCCTTGACCGGGATCAGGTGGGGAGGTCATGGGCCCACCAGCGTTCCGGCCGCGAAAAGCCTCTCTTGCATGGGTAGCACCGTATTTGTGGGCCTGCCAGGGCTCGAACCTGGAACCAAGGGATTCGCTTGTTCCGAAGGTTTCCCCTCGGCGCGGACTATCTCTTCGCCCGCCGTGCGACGCAGTGATGCGCGTACGGGTGGGGCGCGGGACGCTCGAGCCTGTGATCAAGGGCACTGCAGCCCTCAGGTAGTCTCTGCACCTTCCGCCGGTGTACCGGCGGCTTGGCTCAGGGTTGCCACCGGCCGCGTTGCGCCGCTGAGGTTTCCCTGAATTCATCCCGATCCCAGCCGCGGATTACGCCGCGGTGGCACCTTTCGATGAGTCCCCTGCTCTAACCATTGAGCTACAGGCCCATACCCGCATGGTAGCAACGAATCGTGCTGCAGGCTCCGTTTTTTCGGATGATGGCCGCAGCATGGAATCCAGACGAAAATGTGTAGTGTGCCGAAAGCTGCTGGCGGGTCGGCAGCGAAAATTCTGTTCGCGGGCTGCAAGAACAAGGACACCCACCACCGTGAGCACGTCCTGAAATGACAACGGCCGCATGCGCGGCCGTTGTGGATTACAAAGGTGACGATGCCTATTCCAGGTCGAGGAACGAGCGCAGTTGTTCCGAGCGGCTGGGGTGGCGCAGCTTGCGCAGCGCCTTGGCTTCGATCTGGCGGATCCGTTCGCGGGTGACGTCGAACTGCTTGCCGACCTCTTCCAGCGTGTGATCGGTGTTCATGTCGATGCCGAAGCGCATGCGCAGCACCTTGGCCTCGCGCGGGGTGAGCCCGGCGAGCACGTCGCGCACGGTTTCCATCAGGCCGGTTTCGGTGGCCGAGTCGACCGGCGAGCTGGCGTTGCCGTCCTCGATGAAGTCGCCCAGGTGGGAGTCCTCGTCGTCGCCGATCGGGGTTTCCATGGAGATCGGCTCCTTGGCGATCTTCAGCACCTTGCGGATCTTGTCCTCGGGCATGTCCATCTCCTTGGCCAGTTCCTCCGGCGTGGCCTCGCGGCCGAACTGCTGGAGCATCTGGCGGGAGATGCGGTTGAGCTTGTTGATCGTCTCGATCATGTGCACCGGGATGCGGATGGTGCGCGCCTGGTCGGCGATCGAGCGGGTGATCGCCTGGCGGATCCACCAGGTGGCGTAGGTCGAGAACTTGTAGCCGCGGCGGTACTCGAACTTGTCCACCGCCTTCATCAGGCCGATGTTGCCTTCCTGGATCAGGTCGAGGAACTGCAGGCCGCGGTTGGTGTACTTCTTGGCGATCGAGATCACCAGGCGCAGGTTCGCCTCGACCATTTCCTTCTTGGCGCGGCGGGCCTTGGCCTCGCCCACGCTCATGGCGCGGTTGATGTCCTTGATGTCGGTCAGCGGCAGGAACAGCTTGCGCTCGATCGCGGCGAGCTTCTCCTGCTCGGCGTCGATCGCGTCCTTGTGGGCCTTGACGTTCGGCGACCACTTCTGGCGCTTGCGGCCCAGCTCGGCCGCCCACTCTAGGTTGCCCTCGTTGCTGGGGAAGGTCTTGAGGAACTCGGCCTTGGGCATCTTCACCTGCTTGACGAAGATGTCCATCAGCACGCGTTCGTGGTGGCGGATGTCGCCGACCACTTCGCGCAGCTTGCGCACGAAGCTGTCGATCAGCGCGGACGGCAGCTTGAGCTTGAGGAACTCCTCGGCCATCTGGTCGCGCAGCTTGACGATCTTCTTGTCGGTGATGCTGGTGGCCTTGGGGGCCGCCTTCTGGAACTTGGCGTAGTAGTCGCGCAGCAGTTCCATGCGGCGCTTGACCTCCTCCGGGTCCGGACCGGTCGGGCCGGCTTCCTCTTCCTCGGTGGCGGTGGCGTCCTCTTCCTCTTCCTCCTCGCCCTCTTCTTCCACGCGGTTCGCGGCCGCTTCCTCGGCTTCGGCGAGGGCGGCGTCGGCGGCGGCTTCCAGGTCGAGGAAGCCGGCGAGGATCTCGCTGAGGCGGCGCTTGCCGTCCAGGTGCTGGTCGTACTCCTCCAGCAGCAGCTCGATGGTCAGCGGGAAGCTGGCCAGCGCGGTCTGCACCTGGCCGAGGCCTTCCTCGATGCGCTTGGCGATGGCGATCTCGCCCTCGCGGGTGAGCAGCTCGACCGTGCCCATCTCGCGCATGTACATGCGCACCGGATCGGTGGTGCGGCCCACTTCGGCGTCCACCGCGGAGAGCAGCGCCACCGCCTCTTCGGCGGCGGCCTCGTCGTCGGTGCTGCTGCCGGCCTTGTCGGCCAGCGGATCGGCGTCCGGCGCGGCGTCGTGCACTTCGATGCCGACGCCCTTGAGCACCGCCATGATGTCTTCGATCTGCTCCGGATCGACGATGTCGTCGGGCAGGTGGTCGTTGATTTCCGCATAGGTCAGGTAGCCCTGCTCCAGACCCTTGGAGATGAGCGCCTTGATTTCTGACTGTTGCTCGGGAGCTTTGCTATTCATACCTACCGCCGCGGATGCAGGAACCGATCAGTATAGCGATGTGCTGCTTTTTTGACCAGTTTTCAAGTGGGCTGCGAAAGTGGATCGGGCAGCAAGAATCGCGCCAGATTGCGCCATGACACGGAGGTGCGGGCGGGCGGGCCATCAGCTTTCAAGCCGGAAGGTGACCGGTCCGTCGTTGACCAGATGCACCTGCATATGGGCACCGAAACGGCCGGTTTCCACCCGCGGATGCGCCAGGCGGGCCAGCTCGACCAGGCGCTCGAACCAGTGCCGGCCGTGCTCGGGCGCGGCGGCCGTGGTGAAACTCGGTCGCATGCCGGAACGGGTGTCGGCGGCCAGGGTGAACTGGCTCACCAGCAGCAGGCCACCGCCGGTGTCGGCGAGCGAGCGGTTCATCCTGCCGGCGTCGTCGGCGAACACGCGGTATCCGAGCAGGCGCTGCAGCATGCGCTGCGCCTGCGGCTCGCCGTCGTGCGGCTGCACCGCCACCAGGGCCAGCAGACCCGGGCCGATGGCGCCCACGGTTTGATTGTCGACGGACACATGCGCGCTGGCGGCACGCTGGATCAGGGCGATCATGCGGGGTTCCGGAACGGGTGCTGCAGCTTATCGCGATCGCCTTGCGCCGGCAGCGGGCGGCGGCGGAGCTTCGAGGAGCTTCGACTAGACTGGCGCGATGCGTGCCGACATCTACCTGATCCATCTCCTGCTGCGTCTGCTGGCCCTGCTGCCGCTGCGCGCCCTGCACGCGCTGGGTGCGGGCATCGGCCGGCTGCTGCTGGCGCTGGGCGCGCGCAGCGCCGATGTCACCGCGGTGAACCTGGCGATCGCCCGCCCCGGGCTCGATGCGGCGGCCCGCCGCGCGCTGCTGCGCGAGGCGATGGCCGAGGGCGGCAAGTCGGTGACCGAGATCATCAAGGTGTGGGGCGGCGGTGCCGGGCGCGCGCTGCAACTGGTGCGCGAGGTGCGCGGCGCCGAACTGTTCGACGCGGCGCTGGCCGGCGGCAAGGGGGTGATCATCGCCGCGCCGCATCTGGGCTGCTGGGAACTGCTCAACTACTGGCTGTGCAGCCGCACGCCGATGGCCATTCTCTACCGGCCGCCACGGATCGCCGCGATCGAGCAGCTGCTGCGCAAGGTGCGCGGTGCGCTGGCGCCCGAGCAGGTGCGCGCCGAGGGCGCCGGCGTGCGCACGCTGTACAAGCGGCTGGCGGCCGGCGGCACGGTGGGCATCCTGCCCGACCAGAAGCCGCGCGCGGGCGACGGCGAGATCGCGCCGTTCTTCGGCCGCGACGCGCTGACCATGGTGCTGCTGCCGCGACTGGCCGCGCGTACCGGCGCCACCGTGCTGTTCGCCTTCGCCGAGCGGCTGCCGCGCGGGGCGGGTTTCCGCATCCAGCTGCTGCCGGCGCCGGCCGGGCTGGCCGATGCCGACCTGGCGGTCGCCTGCGCCGCGCTCAATCGCGGCGTGGAAACCTGCGTGGAGCAGGCCTTTGCGCAGTACCAGTGGCAGTACAAGCGGTTTTCGGCCGACGGGCTGGTGAGCCCGTACGACGGCCCGGGCCGCGTCGCGGTCGACTGATCCCCTTGGCCGTCCTGGCCGCCTGTCGGACTTGAGTCGGTCGGACTGCGAATCCTTCTGCGCGGTGCATATTTCCGCCGCTTCCCGGCCCATGGGGCCGCCATGGGCCGGCGCATCGTCGAACAGCTGCCCTCACGCAGACGGGCTTTCGCCTCGACCACGCACGTCCGACAGGCTGCTAGCGCGCCAGCCGCCTGAGGAAGACGGTCATTTCCTTCGCCGCCTGCTGGTCGCCGCGTTCGCTGGCCACGGCGATGCCCTGCCGCCATGCCGCGGCAGCGCCGTCCTGGTCGTGCAGGGCGAGGCAGGCCTTGCCCAGCACCTTCCAGGCGGCGGAGTAGCGCGGGTCGAACTCGACCGCGCGCTGCAGTTCTTCGCGTGCATGGGCCGGATCGCCGCCGTCCAGCAGCGCGCTGCCCAGCGAATAGCGCAGCAGTGCGCCGTCGCGCGGCCCACCGCACTGGGCGCGCAGGGCCGCGATGCGGTCGGCGGCGGTCACGGCCGCAGCGGCGCCGGGTAGATGCGGGTGGGCGCGGTCGGCTCCGGCGGCTGGCGGCCGGCCTGCAGATCGGCCAGGACAGGAGCGGACCAGATCACGATCCACGACGAGCGGAACGGCTGCACCAGCAGCGCGTAGCGGCGATCGGCGGCGGTGAGCTTGCCTGGATGGGTGACGATCACCCCGTCCGGGTGCGCCTGGGCGAACGCGGCGATCGCCGCCTCGCCGCGTATCTCGGTGATCGGTCGGGTCAGCCGCGCGGCGAAATGGAACTGCACGTCGTAGGCGCCGACGTAGCCGATCGGGCGCTGCTCGGCTTCGACCGCGGCCAGCAGCTCGGTCGAGGGCGTGAGGTCGTACCTGGGCCATGCGGTGAGCGTGAACAACGTATTGAACGCCAGCGTGCCGACCAGCCCCGCCACCGCCAGCCGCCGCATCTCGCCGCGCCCGCGCAGCAGCAGCAGCGCGCCCAGCAGCGCGAACACGATGGCGAAGTAGCGGCTGTAGCCGACGACCTCGTCGAACCACTCGCCGTGCAGCCGGTGGTCGGCCACCAGCGTCGGCAGCACGAACAGGAACACCGCCAGCAGCATGCCGCCGAGGGCCAGTGGCCAGGTGCCCAGCCACCCGCTGGCGGCCAGTCGAGGATGCTGCTCGCGCAGCAGCGCGATGGCGCCGGCCAGCAGCAGGCAGCCGCCGCCCAGTTCTGGCAGCGGGTAGTACAGCTGCTTGCCGCTGATCAATGAGAAGGTGACGAACGCCGGCAGCAGCCAGCACAGTGCGAAGCGGATGCCGGCCGGCAGCGGCCGGCGCAGCATGGCGAGCGCGGCGACGGCGCGCGGCCAGGCACTCAGCGGGAACAGCAGCACCGGAAGCGCCAGCAGGTACCACCACACCGGGCGGGCGTGGCTCTGCAGGTCGGCCGCAGGCGCGACGCCGTCGACCACGCGCGCGGCGGTCTGGGTGAAGAACAGCCGCTGGCGGTACGCCTCGCCGCCGCTGAAGCCGGCCGGCAGCGCCCATGCCAGCAGCATGCCGGCGCCGAGCAGCACGCCGAGCAGGCCACGGCCGTACCAGCGTGCGCGGTGCCGGTTGGCCCAGTCGCTCCACAGCGGCCCGAGCAGCCACGGAAACATCACGTGCAGCAGCATCACCGGGCCCTTGGTCAACAGGCCGAAGCCGATGCACAGGCCGAACAGCAGCCAGCGCGGCTCGGCGCGGCGGGCGGTGGGCACCAGGCACAGCAACGCGGCCAGCGCCCATACCGCCAGCAGCACGTCGTACATGATCTGCAGACCGAACAGGAACGCGTAGCTCAGCGACAGCAGCATCCACGGCGTGGCGGAGGCCACCCACGGCCGCTCCGGAAACAGTCGCCGCGCGATCGCCGCCACCAGCACCAGCTGCGCGCCGCCGAAGATCACCTCGAGCACGCGCGGCCACACGTCGCTGACGCCGAACGCGAACCAGCCGGCGTGGATCATCCAGAACAGCAGCGGCGCCTTCTCGCTGTACGGCGCGCCGTTGACGTGCGGCACCAGCCAATGGCCCCCGTTCCACATCTCCCAAGCGACGGCGAGCGTGCGGGTGGAAAACAGCGGCATCGGCCCATGCGCGAAGATCGCCAGCAGCGCGGCCGCCGTCCACAGCGGCAGCCACGGCCACAGGGCGCGCAGATGTTCGGAACGGCGATAGGCATTGGGCGTCACGGGCAGCCTCGTGGCAGGGTCAGGCCGCATTCTAGCCGTGCGCGGTGGACGCCCGGCTCAGCGCACGCGCGCCGGGCCCCAGTAACCGATGCGCCGGCGCAGCCTGAACTTGCGCCACAGGTTCAGCGGCTTGCGCTTGCGGTTGCGGCCGCCACGGGCGAGGAACGCATCGATCGCCTCCAGCACGCGCTCGCTGGAGCGGCCGTCGCGGTACGGATGGATCGCCGCGCCGAAATCCGCGATCGCCTGCATCAGCTCCGGCGGCCGGGCCAGCGCGCGTTCGATCGCCGGCTCGAAATCCTTCGCGTCGTGGATGTCGATCAGCTGCGGCCCGGGGCGGCGGTTGTTGAAGGTGACCACCGGCTTGCCGGTCAGCAGGAACTCGCTCAGCGCCGAGGAGGTGTCCGAGCACATCATGTCGACCTGGGGGAACAGGTCGAGGATGTTGTCGTCCTCGGCGAAGCGCAGGTGTTCGTTCTGCAGTGCCCGATACTTGGCGCGGGTCTCGGGATTCATCTTCGGATGGAAGGTGACGATCCAGCGCCAGCGGCCGTCGCGCGACAGCCGCTTCACCTCCTCGTACAGCGTCTCGGCCGCGCTCCACGACGGTGAAAATGTGGAGTGGTAGAGGATCACCGGCGGCGTGCGCACCGGTGGCAGCGGGCCGGCGATCTCGCGCATGAAGGGGTCGAGTTTCGGCCAGCCGGTCTCGGTGACGGCGAAGTGGCCGAGCCGGTCGGCCAGTGCCTGGAACTGCGCGGTGTCGCGCGGGCCGGTGGTGCAGTACAGGTCGAAGAAGCCGCGGATGTAGATGTGCCGCGGCTTGCCCGCGTCGAAGCCGTGGAACACCTCCACCTTCACCCCGGGGAAGAAGTGCGGCAGGTGGTTGCCCGGGGTGAGTACGGCGATCGGCTTCCACTGGCGAACCTGCTCGACCGTGAGCAGCCGCTCGCCCTCGACCAGGTCTTCCGCGCCGGGGCCGTCGAAGAACCAGGCGGTCTCGTCGCCGCGGGCGCGGATCGCGTCCTGCAGCGGGCGCAGGATCGCCAGCGCGTAGCGCTCGGAGCCGTACAGGAGGTAGTGCTTGGGCATGATCGCGGGCGCCGGACTTGTGCGAGGCGCATAGCTTACGGCGCGGCGATCCGCTTGCCGATGCGCGGCCGGCTTCAGCGGTCGATGCGATGGCGCTTGAGGATCGCCTCGGCCTCGGCCACCGACGCCGGGTTGTGGCGCATCTCGTAGTAGCGCATGCGCTTGTACAGCGCGTAGCTGGCGGCGGTCTGCGCGATCAGGAAGCCGCGCCAGCCGTCCAGCATGGCGAGGCGGAACACGTAGTCCTTGACGAAGGCCAGCGTGTAGACGAACGGCGCCTGCCACATCCGTACCGGCCTGCCCTTGTCCAGCCAGTCGCGGCACTTCAGCTCGGCGTAGCGCAGCACCTTGAGCTGCTTGTGCGGCAGGGTCGGGTTGTTGACGTGGTCGAACGGCGCGTCGAAGGTGGGCGCACTGCCCTCGAAGCGCAGCGACTCGTGCACCCGCGCGTCGGTCCAGCGGGCGCGCTCGCGGTGGTACAGCCGTGCCAGCTTCTCGCCGACCGACGGCCGATACCAGCGCATCGGCCGACCCATGTAGATGGTGCGCCGGCGCAGCCAGGCGGCCGGGGCGTCGCCGGCCATCAGGGCCGGCAGCCTGCTTTCCAGTTCGGCCACCAGCGCCGGCGTCAGCGACTCGTCCGCGTCCAGCGCCAGGATCCACTCGTGCGCGCATTGCGTGGTGGCGAAGTTGCGCTGCGGCCCGAAACCCAGCCAGTCCTGGTGCACCACGCGGGCGCCGTGGGCGCGGGCGATCGCCACCGTGTCGTCGTCGCTGCCGGAGTCCACCACCAGTTTCTCGGCCGCGAAGGGCACCGAATCGAGGCAGCGGGCGATGGTATGCGCTTCGTTGTGGGTGATGACGACAAGGGTGAGCGGGAGCCTGGACATGGAGCGATTCTAGGGGAATGCCTGCTTCGTGCTGCCGGAATCTCCACTGAACTGTCGATGCCGCAGGTGTCAAGAGCAACGCAGATGCCGACTGCACGGCATGAGAGAATATAGGCCAGAAGTAATGTCCATATGTGTTGCTCCTCCTTTCTAGGGCCCTCATGAACCGAATTCTGGTCACCGGTGGAGCCGGATTTCTCGGCTCGCACCTTTGCGATCGCCTGATATCCGCGGGTCACGACGTGCTGTGTGCGGACAATTTCTTCACCGGCAGCAAGCGCAACATCACCCACCTGTTGGAACGACCCGGTTTCGAACTGCTGCGCCATGACGTGACCTTCCCGCTCTACGTCGAGGTGGATCGCATCTTCAACCTTGCCTGCCCGGCTTCGCCGGTGCGCTACCAGCACGATCCGGTGCAGACTACCAAGACCTCGGTGCACGGGGCGATCAACATGCTGGGGCTCGCCAAGCGCCTTCGGGCGCGCATCCTGCAGGCATCCACCAGTGAGGTGTATGGCGATCCAGAAGTGCACCCGCAGCGCGAGGACTACTGGGGGCGGGTCAATCCCATCGGCGTCCGCAGCTGCTACGACGAGGGCAAGCGCTGCGCCGAGACGCTGTTCTTCGACTACCATCGCCAGCATGCGTTGGACATCAAGGTGGTGCGCATCTTCAACACCTACGGTCCGCGTATGCACCCCAACGACGGTCGCGTGGTGAGCAACTTCATCGTGCAGGCGCTGCGCGGCGAGGACATCACCTTGTACGGCGACGGCCTGCAGACGCGCAGCTTCTGCTACGTCGACGACCTCGTCGAGGCAATGCTTCGCATGATGGACACCGAGCGTGGCTTCACCGGCCCGGTGAACATCGGCAACCCGGTAGAATTCACCATGATCGAACTGGCCGAACTGGTGCTTCGGCTGGTCGGCGGACGATCGCGCATCGTGCATCGTCCACTGCCTGCCGATGACCCGCGCCAGCGCCTGCCAGACATCACGGTCGCCCGCGACAAGCTGGGCTGGGAGCCAACCGTGGCGCTGGAAGACGGCCTCAAGGAGACCATCGCCTACTTCCGCCGGCTGTTTGCACAGGACGCCGCGGTATGACGGCCAAGGTACGGTTTTCGGTCGTCGTCACCAACTACAACTACCGCGCATTCGTGTGCGAAGCGGTAGACGGCGCACTTGCGCAGACGCGTGCCCCGCTGCAAGTGATCGTGGTGGATGACGGTTCCACCGACGGCTCGCCCGCCCTGCTGACCGAGCGCTACGGCAGCAATCCGCGCGTCACGCTGGTGATGGGCGAGAACGCCGGCCAACTGGCGGCATTCCGGCGCGGCCTGGCGCAGGCACTGGGCGATGTGGTGTGTTTCCTCGACGCCGATGACTGCTGGCAGCCGGAGCACCTGGCGCGGCTGGGCGAGGTATTCGACGCGCGCGCCGACGTCGATTTCGTCTTTTCTGACCTGGAGTTGTTCGGCCAGCAGAGCGCGCGCATGCGCTACGCCGATCGCGCGCTTGACTTGGGATACACCGTGGCCAGCACGTACATGCTCACGCACTGGTATGGCGCGCCTACCTCGGCGCTGGCACTGCGCACGCCCTGGGCGCAGCGCACGCTCGACCTGCCGAATCATCTGGGTACAGCGTGGCGACTGTCGGCCGACAACTGCTTGGTATTCGGCACCAGCGTGCTGGGCGGGCGCAAGTACTACCAGCCCACTGGCTGCGTGCGCTATCGCATCCACGGCAACAACGGCTGGTGGGGCAACCGTACGCCGGCCAACGAATATCTCAACCGCTTTCGGTCCCGCTGCCTGATCGAGCACTATGCCCGCACGATCGGGCTGGATTCGCGCTGCGTCGATTTCGCCAAGCAGGAGTTCAAGACCAAGCCACTGCCGAGCTGGCGTGAGACGCGCCGCTACGCATCGCTGGTGCGCATGCGTCATGGTTCGTGGTGGCTCGACGTGGAGCGGTCGCTGTCGATCCTGTGGTCAGCGTGGCGTCGCCGCAGAGAGTTGCCCGTGGAGTTCAAGGGCCTGAGTTGATGCGCATCAGCGTGGCCGTCATCACCTACAACTGGCCGCAGGCGCTGGCTTTGGTGCTGCGCGCGTTGGCGGCGCAGGGCGAGTTGCCGTTCGAGGTGATCGTGACCGACGACGGCTCGCGCGAGGATACCCGCGCGCTGCTGCAGGCCATGGCGCGCGATTACCCGGTGCGGCTGGTCCACCTGTGGCAGCCGGACGACGGCGCGCGCATGAGCCGCGCGCGCAACCGCGCCATCGCCGCGGCGCAGGGCGACTACGTGATCCTGCTCGACGGCGACATGGTGGCCGAGCGGCACTTCATCGCCGATCATCGCGCCTTCGCGCGGCCGGGCTGCTTAGTGCAGGGATCGCGCGTGCTCACCGACGAGGCGCTCACCGCCCGCATGCTGGCCGGGCAGCGCACCGGGCTGGGCTTTTTCGAGCGCGGCATCGAGCGCCGCCGGCACACGCTGCGGATGCCGTGGCTGGCGCGCCTGTACGCCCGTCCCGGGCAGCGTCAGCGCGGCATCAAGAGCTGCAACATGGGCTTCTGGCGCGACGACCTGATCCGCCTCAACGGCTTCAACGAGGCGATGACCGGCTGGGGTCGCGAAGACACCGAGTTGGTGGCGCGCGCCTTCCACGCCGGGCTGCTGCGCCGCGACGTGCGCTTCAGTGCGCTGGCCTTCCACCTCTGGCACCGCACGCGCAAGAACGTGGTGGACAACCCCAATGACCGCGTGCTTGCCGCCACCCGCGCCTCGGGCGCGATCCGCTGTGCGGACGGCCTGGAGCAGCACCTGGCCGAGTTCGCGGCGCCGCCGCCGGCGTTGCGCTGATCCGCCTCACAGCAGGGCGCGCAGTGCCGCGTCCACGCGCCCGGCGAACGATCGCCGGTTGTCCTCGAACCATTGTCGCGCACGCGCGCCGATGGCGGCGATCTCGTCATCGGCCATGGTGCTGACGCGATCCATTGCCGCCTCCAGCGCCGCTTCGTTGAACGTGTAGAGCTGCGCCATGTTGAACCGCCGCGAACGGGCCGCCGCGACCAGCAGGCCGCGGTCGGGCTGCACCAGTTCGTTCATCGGTGGCGCGTCGCAGGTGACCACCACGGCGCCGCAGCTCATGGCTTCGGCGATGTAATGCCCCCAGCCTTCGGTTTCGGAAAGGCAGACGTGGAAGGCGTGCTCGTTCTGCAGGCGGCGCAGTTCCTCGGCATCCTCGATGAAACTGCGGCGGATCTCGATGTTGGCGTGTTCGCCGTGCAACGGCACGACGGGCTCATGGCCGGACTGCAGCACCAGCAGCGCCGGCCATTCCGGGTGCCGTTGCCACAGCGCCACCAGGCGTCGCGTGCCCTTCAGCGGGCTGGCGCCCGCCAGGTGCAGGAAACGCCGTTGCTTGCGCACCTGCGGGCGATGGCTGTCGTGGCTGTCGAAGCCGATGCGCATGGTCGGGTAGCCCTCGGCGTCGAACAGCGCGCGGGCGTGCTCGGTCTTGCAGAGGATCGCGTCGAAACGGCCGAGATAGCGCTGGCTGCGCGGCGACAACCATTCCGGATTGGGCACCAGCACGTTGCGTCGCGCCAGATCGAAGAACGGCGGCCGCACGTGTTCCAGCGCGATGTTCACGTCATACAGGTACGAGGTGGATTCGCCGGTCGCAAGCCGGTGCCGCAGCATCTGCGCGCGCATGCACAGGCTTCGCCAGCGGCCGTCGTGACGACGCGGTCCCAGCGGGGTCACCTGCACGCTGTGCCCGAGCGCCGCCAGTGCACCGGCGAGCAGTTCCATGTCGTGCGTCAGGCCGCGTCGATTGTCCCAGGCGAGAAGTTGGATGCGAGCCATGTGCTAGTGGTCCGGAGGTGTTGGATGTGCCGTTCGCCGGCTGATGTCCATCGCTCCCCCGAGCACGATGAACAGATAGAGCGAATGCGGCATCGCCCGATAAAACACGTTGTCGCTGAACGCACAGAGACCGTACAGCGCCACCGTGGCCGCGCCCCCGGCGGCGGCGAAGCGGATGGCCGGATCCGAATCGCAAAGCCGGCGCAGGAAAAAGCCCAGCGGAACCCCGAGAAACAGCCCCAGCACGACGAGCGCCGGCAGCCCCCCGGCGACTATCGATTCGAAATACTCGCTGTGGGGATGCACGTAACGCGCGATGGCGGCGCTGGCCCGTCCCTGTGCCGCCTGCTGCTGCACATAGGTGCCGAACTGGTCCAGTCCGATGCCGGCGAGCGGATGGGTCTCGAACGCGCGCCACGCCACGGTCCACATTTCCAGCCGTTCGCGGATCGCGCCATGGGTGTGCTGCGACGAGAGCGTGGTCATTTCGTGCGGTACCGCCGCCAGCCGCATGACCATCTCCCGCTGCAGCGAGAGCGTGACCACCAGCATGCCGGCGACGACGCATCCCAGCGTCAGCGCGGCGCGGCGCCAGTGTCCGGACTGCCAGCCCGACCACAGCACCAGCGCGAAACATACCGGGCCGAAGGCCAGCAGCGGGCCACGACTCTGCGTCAGGATCGCGCCATACAGGCCCAGCATCGCGGCCGCGCCGTGCAGCCAACGCGCGCCGCGAGTGTTCTGCGGGCGCATCATTTCCAGCAGCGAGAGCAGCACCATCACCAGCAGGTACATCGCGAACTCGATTGCCGCCCACTCACCGCCATTGAGCCCGTAAGGGCGATCGACGCCCATGACGTAGCGCTGGTAGAGGCAGGCGAGGCCGAGCACCACGGCGGTCGCGCCGGTGCCGGCAGTGAGGATGCGCCGGTCGACGGGCCGCGCGAACACCGCAGCGATCGCGATGAACGCCAGCGTCTGCGACGGCAGGTCCAGCGGCGCCCAGCCGAGGCGGTGCGCAAGGACGTTGCCGATGTCGTAGACCAGTCGCAGGCTCACCGCCGCAATCACCCAGCGCGCGCCCCAGGCGATCCGCCGTGTCGCGGGATCGCGCAGCAGGCGTGCCGCACCGATCACAGCCAGCACGGCCATCGGCACGATCTTCAGGCGGGAGGACATCGCAAAGCCGAGCGGAAGCACGGCGAGCAGCCAGTCCAGCGCCATGGCCCGCGCGTGCGGTGCCGGACTGGCGCTGGTCGTGGGCATCTGCTTCGTGCGCATCCGTTCGATGCTATCCACTGAGTGACGCATCTAGGTGCGATTCCAGGTCCCTGTGGGGAGCTTGTTCATCTGGCCTTCTGCAATCGCAATATCCACCGCGTGAATCGAGAGGCTTTCTCAGTCGATGCCGTTGCCCGTGTCGGCCGGTGCCGGGTCGGCGCCGGGCACGCATCCGGGTACCAGTGCGTCGGCGCGGAACATCCACCATTCGCGGCGGTTGGCATGGCCGACGTGGATGGCCTTGCTGCGGTCCACGCACCGGCCCATCGCCGCATCCAGGCTGAACAGCCAGCGCCGCGCGGGATCGGCCCGCAACCACGCCGAGGCGTCGGCGAGCTGCTGCGGCCACGGCTTGAGGAAGCCGAACTCGGTGACCGGGCCCTGCGCCATCAGCAGGTTCTGTTCCTTCCAGGCGACCAGGCCGATGGTGGCCTGCGCGCCGGCGATGCCGCGCGCCTTGCGCATCACGTCCAGCGCCGAGCGGTCGCCGTTGAGCAGCGGGTAGCCCCACAGGCCGTACATGCTCCACAGCACCGTGGCGAAGGCGAGCCAACCCAGCGGCGCGCGGCGCACGCGGGTGATGGCCGCAATCACCAGGCCGGCCAGGCCGATGGCGAGGAGCAGCCACCAGATCCGCGGGTCCAGATGTTGTTCCAGCCGCAGCGACCACGCCGGATGTCGCGTCACGGCGAGCGCGCCGGCGAGCGCGAGCACGCCGCTCAGCGCGAGGGTCAGCGCGAACACCGCCGCACGCACGCCGCGGCGGCGCAGCAACCCCGGCAGCAGCGGCGCCAACGCCAGCGCGCAGATCGGCAGGGCGGGCAGGATGTAGACGTCGCGCTTGCCCGGGCTCAGCGAGAAGAACACCAGCACCAGCACGATCCAGCCCAGCGGCAGCAGGTAGCGCGCGTCGCGCCGCCTCAGCCGTCGCCACCACGCCGGCAGCGCCCACGGCAGCAGCAGCGACAGCGGCAGCCAGTCCGCCGCGACGATGCCGAGGAAAAAGTACGGCGGCGCCAGGTGCCCCGGCGGCGTCGCGTAGCGATGCACGGTCTGCCCGAACAGGATGTTCTGCACGTACTCGGCGTGCTGCGGATCGCCGTCCGCCCATGCGATCAGCACCATCGGCACCAGCCACGCCAGCACCGGCAGCAGGAAGGCCAGCGCGCCCAGCGCCCAGCGGCCGGCGCTGCCCTCGAAGCGGGCCACCTGCCGCCAGCCGCGTCGGCGCGCGAAGGCGAAGGGAATGAGCATCAGCAGTGCCAGCACGCCCACGCCCTTGGTCACCACGCCCACGCCGGCGAAGAAGCAGCCGATCCAGAACCAGCGCCAGCACGGTCCCAGCAGCAGGTGGCGCAGCAGGCCGTAGTTGGCCAGGGTGATCCAGCCCAGCAGCAGCGGGTCGATCTGCGCATTGCGCATCTGGTAGGTGAAGTGGACCGTCACCAGCAGCGACAGCGCCGCCAGCAGCGCGCTGCGGTGGTTCCACAGCCGACGGGCGAGGTCGTAGGTCAGCGCCAGCGCGCCCAGTGCCGAGAGCAGCGACGGCAGCAGGAAGGCGATGCGCCAGCTGCGCGTGAGCAAGTACGCCAGCGCCTGGGTCCACATGAACACCGGCGGCTTGTCCGGATACAGCTCGTGGCCGCGATGGGGGAACAACCACTGGCCGTGCTCCACCATCCAGCGCGCGACCAGCGCGAAGCGCGGCTCGTCCGACGGCCACGGATCGCGCAGGCCGAGGCCCACGCCCAGCACGAACAGCGCGAACAGCCCGCCCCAGAGGAGCTCGGCGCGGTCGCTGGACAGCCACAGCGGGCGGGCACGGGAGAGGGCGGTGGGCGGTTTCACGACGCGGCGTTCCATCGGGCGGGTGGGGAGGGGGATCGGATCAAGCATAGCCGCGTGTGCAGCGCGGTCGATCGCGGATTCTTGCGTCAGGCCTTTTTCTGCAGCACCGCGTAGTACATGCCGTCGAGGTCGCCGTCGCCCGGCAGGATCTGCCAGCCGACCGTGGCGGCCTGCCCCACCGGCAACGTGAACGGCACGAGCTCGGCATCGGGATGCGCCGCAAGCAGTTCGGACATCACCGCCTCGTTCTCCGTGCGCAGCACCGAGCAGGTGATGTAGACCAGCCGCCCGCCCGGTGCCAGCAGCGGCCACAGCGCGGCCACGATGCGCCGCTGCTGCACGCCCATCGCGGCGATGTCGCTCTCGCGCCGGTGCAGGCGCACGTCGGGGCGGCGGCGCAACACGCCGGTGGCCGAACAGGGCGCGTCGACCAGGATGCGATCGAACGGCTGCTGCTTCCACGCCGGCGGCGGCGCGCCCGCATCGCCGATCACCACCCTGGCATCCAGCCGCAGGCGCATCAGGTTGTCGCCGATGCGTTCGGCGCGTTTGGCGTCGAACTCCAGCGCGGTGAGATCGATGCGCGCGCGCTCCAGCAGGTGGCAGGCCTTGCCGCCCGGCGCGGCGCAGGCGTCGAGCACGCGCAGGCCGTCGCGCAGGTCGGCCAGGTCGGCGGCGACCTGCGCGGCGCCGTCCTGCACCGCGAAGGCACCCTCGTCGAAGCCGGGCAGCCGGGTCACGTCGGTGCTGTGCGGCAGCACCACCGCATCGGCCATCCACGGATGCGCGTGCGCCTCGTGGCCGCTGGCCTGCAGCCGGGCGATGAAAGCGCCGCGTTCGCTGCGCCGGCGGTTCACCCGCAGCATCAGCGGCGGCTCGCGATTGTCGGCGGCCATCACCGCCTCGGCCTGCGCCGGCCAGTCGCGCGCAAGCGCGGCGGCCAGCCAGGCGGGATGCGCGTGGCGGGTGGTCGGCTGGGCATCGAGACGGGCGATGTGCGCGTCGCGCTCGCGCTGCCAGCGGCGCAGCACGGCATTGACCATGCCGGCCAGCGCGGGGCGCTTGAGCGTGCGCGTGGCTTCCACCGTGGCGGCCACCGCCGCGTAGTCGCTGAGCTCAAGGATTTCCAGCTGCACCAGGCCCAATACCAGCAGGGCGTGGATGGCCGGATCCTTGTGCCGGATCGGCCTGGCCAGCATCGTGTCGATCGCCGCGTCGAAGCGCAGCCACCAGCGCGCGCCTTCGCTCAGCAATGCCATCAGCAGGGCACGGTCGCGCGGGTCGGGCAGCTTCGGTGCGCTGCGTTCCATCACCTCGCGCAGCGAGGCGCCGCGCAGGGCGACCTCGGCCAGGCCCTTGGCGGCGAGGGCGCGGGTATCGGGCTTCATCGCGCCGGGCGCAGGTCGGGGCGGGCGTTGAGGTAGTCCAGCGCACCGATGCGCTTGCCGCCGGCGCGCTGCAGCGCGGTGATGCGCAGTGCGCCCTCGGCGCAGGCGATGTCGATGCCGTCGCGACCGGCGGCCAGCACGCTGCCCGGCGCGCTGTGATGGGCGACATCGAGCGCCCGCGCCGACCACACCCGCAGCGGCTCGCCGGCGATCGCCGCTTCGGCCACCGGCCACGGATCGAAGGCGCGCACCTGGCGCTCCAGTTCGCGCGCCGGACGGTTGAAATCCAGCCGCGCCTCGGCCTTGTCGAGCTTGTGCGCGTAGGTCACGCCCGCTTCCGGCTGCGGCACGGGTGTCAGCATGTCGCCGGCGAGCACGCGCCCGAGGCCCTCGGCCAGCACCTCGGCGCCAAGTTGCGACAGGCGGTCGTGCAGGCTGCCGCCGGTGTCGTCGGGGTGGATCGGCGTGCGCCGTTCCAGCAGCACCGGGCCGGTGTCCAGGCCGGCCTCCATCTGCATCAGGGCGACGCCGCTCTCGCCGTCGCCGGCCAGGATCGCGCGCTGGATCGGCGCGGCCCCGCGCCAGCGCGGCAGCAGGCTGGCGTGCACGTTCCAGCAGCCCAGCCGGGGAATGGCCAGCACCTTGCGTGGCAGGATCAGGCCGTAGGCCACCACCACCATCAGGTCGGGCGCATACGCTGCCAGCCGCTCGCGGGCGACGGCATCCTTCAGCGACTCGGGCTGTTCGACCGGGATGTGGGCTTCAAGCGCGGCCTGCTTGACCGGGCTGGGGGTGAGCCTGCGGCCGCGGCCGGCGGGGCGGTCGGGCTGGGTGTAGACCGCCACCACCTCGGCGCCGCTGGCGCGGCAGGCCGCCAGGCAGGGGACGGAGAATTCGGGCGTGCCGGCGAAGACGATGCGCAGCGGGGACGCCCCGCTCAAGCGCTGGCCGCCTGCTTGCGCTGCTTCTCCATGCGCTTGAGCAGCATGGTGCGCTTGAGCGGTGACAGGTAGTCGACGAACACCTTGCCTTCGAGGTGATCCATCTCGTGCTGGATGCAGACCGCCAGCGGGCCTTCGAACTCCATCACCACTTCCTCGCCGTCCACGTCGTGCGCCTTCACCTTCACCGTCATCGCGCGGGTGACGTCGGCGAAGATGCCGGGGAAGGACAGGCAACCTTCCTGGTAGACCTGCGAGCCGGTCTTCTCCAGGATCTGCGGGTTGATCAGCGCCAGCGGCTGGTTGCGCGCGTCGCTCATGTCGGCCACCAGCACCCGCTGGCTTACCGCCACCTGGGTGGCCGCCAGGCCCACGCCGTTGGCCGCGTACATGGTTTCGAACATGTCGGCGACGAACTGCCTGAGCGCGGCGTCGAACACGCGCACGGGCTCGGCGCGGAGGCGCAGGCGGGGGTCGGGGAATTCGATGATGTGGAGTACGGTCATGGGTTCACCTCGGTGCCGGAACTGTGGGCATCGTTGCGAAACCCAACCCGGACGCGATCTAGGGATGCTCTGATCAACCAGGCGCAGGCGTCACCGACTCTGTTTGTTCACAGGCCACAGGGGTGACGGCGAAGGCAGACTGGACGTCTGTCGAGTCGGCACACCGAAGGCCTATGGACAAACAGAGCCGGCCCCCACAAGTTGAATATAGAGAAGGGGTGATGTCCCAAAGGCTGTCATGCTGCGCCGCGCGGCTTGGACAGACGGCCAGTCTGCCCGGCGCCCCGCGCCACACCCTGCCAGCCTTTGGAACATCATGCCGCCTACGCCTGGTTGATCAGAGCATCCCTAGAATGCGGTTCATTGTACGTCGGCAAGCCCGCGTAAGGCAGACAGTTTTGCCAACTGGCTCCGGTTGCACGGGTTAACGGTTCGGCTACACTCGCGCTTGCACCGGGGGAGGGGGATTCCCGCTTATGATCAAGAAGTCCATCGGGCTGCTGGCCGGCATGCTGGTTACGTTTGCCGTCTATGCCGCCGGCGCGCAGCTGCGGGCCAGCCATCCGGATACCTACACGGTCCGCCGCGGCGACACGCTGTGGGATATCTCGGCGAAGTTCCTCTCCAAGCCCTGGTTGTGGCCCGAAATCTGGCAGGCCAACCCGCAGGTGCAGAACCCGCACCTCATTTATCCCGGCGACGTGCTCAACCTGTCCTTCATCAACGGACCCACGCTCAAGCTCGAGCCCGGGGTGCATTCCAGCGAGGATGCCGTGCCGGCCATTCCGCTGTCCGAACTGGCCATGTTCCTCAAGGACATGCGGGTGATGAAGTCCGAGGACGTCAGCTCGGCGCCCTACGTCGTCGGCATGGAGGAGGCCCGCCTGCGCGGCACGCCGGGCCAGAACCTGTACGTGCGCAAGCTGCAGGCCGAGCCCGGCCAGCGCTGGGCGATCGTGCGCCCCACCCATGCGTTCCGCGGATACGAGCAGGACGACAAGGGCGACGCCGACAGCGGCATCGTCGGCCACATGCTGGACTCCGACGTCTCGATGGTGCGCAGCCCGTGGTCGGAAGACTTCCGCCACGACGGCCACTACGGCCGCGGTGACGACCTGGGCGTGGAGGTGTCGGTGATCGGCACTGCCGAGACGCTGCGCACCGGCGACGTGTCGACCCTGCTGCTGCTCGACTCCACCATGGAAATCCGCAAGGGCGACCGCGTGATGCCGGTCGACGACCATCCGTACGACCCGTACTTCTACCCGCACGCGCCCAAGTCGGTGCCGCCGCACGCCCGCGTGATCGCCTTTGCCGACGCGCTCGATGCGGCCGGCAAGCGCCAGGTGGTGGCGCTGTCGATCGGCAAGCAGGATGGCGCCGAGAACGGCCAGACCTACGCGGTGTGGCAGCCGGGCGAGACCATCGCCGACGACGTGGCCGGCAACAGCTGGGATCGCGGCACCTCCCCGCACGTCAAACTGCCGGAGGAGTTCGTGGGCCACGTGATGGTGTTCCGCACCTTCGACCGGGTCAGCTACGGCCTGATCATGGACAGCCTGCGGCCGGTCCATCGCGGCGACACGCTGCGCATGCCCGAATAGGGCGCGGATCGGACGAAACCCACAGGACGGCGCGGTGCTGCCGCGCCGTTTCTGTTTGGCCGGCGCCTTTAGACTCGGCGCATGAACGATGCCGACGATCTGCGCGACTGGCTCATCGCCCTGCGCACCCCGGGGCTGGGCCCCGGCGGCCTGCGCGAGCTTCTGGCCGAACATGCCGGCCGCATGGGCGACGCACTGGCTGCGGTGCACCGGCAGCCGGGCAACGCCAGCGAGGCGGCCCGCCGCTGGCTGGACCGGCCCGACGAGGCGCGCCTGGCCGAGGATATGGCCTGGCTGGCACAGCCGGGGCATCGGCTGCTGCGCTGCATCGAGGCGGACTTCCCGCCGCCGCTGGAGACCATCCCGCAGCCGCCGGTGGCGCTGTTCGTGGCCGGCGACGCGGCGCTGCTGCTGCATCCGCAGGTGGCGATCGTGGGCGCGCGCCGCGCCAGTCCCGCGGGACTGGACAACGCGCGCGCCTTTGCCCGGGCGCTGGGGCAGGCGGGCCTGCTGGTCACCAGCGGCATGGCCGACGGCATCGATGGCGCCGCGCACCTGGCCGCGCTCGATGCCGGCCTGCCCACCGTCGCGGTGGTGGGCACCGGGCCGGATCGCGTCTACCCGCGCAAGCATCATGCGCTGGCCCGGCGCATCGCGGCCGGCGGCGCGCTGGTCAGCGAGTTTCCGCCCGGCACCGCGGCGCGGGCCGATCATTTTCCGCGGCGGAACCGTATCATCGCCGGCCTTTCGCTCGGCACGCTGGTGATCGAGGCGGGGCTGCAGTCCGGTTCGTTGATCACCGCACGGTTGGCCGGCGAGCAGGGACGCGAGGTGTTTGCCCTGCCCGGTTCCATCCACAACCCGCTCGCGCGCGGCTGTCATCGGCTGATCCGCGACGGGGCGCGGCTGGTGGAGGAGCCGGGCGAGGTGGTGGAGGCGCTGGCGCCGGCCGCGCGGGCGCTGGGGGCGGAACTGGCGCTGCGGCTGGCGGCGGCACCCGCCGATGCCGGCGTCGGCGGGTCCGGCCCGCACGGCCACGCGGACCCGCAGTACCGGCGCCTGCTCGATGCGCTGGGTCACGATCCGGTGCCGCTGGACGAGCTGGTCGCGCGCACCGGCCAGCCGGCCGCCGAGCTGTCCTCGATGCTGCTCATGCTGGAGCTGGAAGGACGCGTCGGCACCCTGCCCGGCAACCGCTACCAGCGTCTGGCGGGCTGAGCGAAGCCGCGCCAGGCCTCAGTTCCGTGCGGTTCGGCTTGACAGTCGTCGCGGCAACGTGGCTCAACTAGGGATGATCTGATCAACTAGGCGTAGGCGGCATGATGTTCCAAAGGCTGGCAGGGTGTGGCGCGGGGCGCCGGGCAGACTGGCCGTCTGTCCAAGCCGCGCGGCGCAGCATGACAGCCTTTGGGACATCACCCCTTCTCTATGAGATTCAACGGGTTGGGGCCGGCTCTGTTTGTCCACAGGCCTTCGGTGTGCCGACTCGACAGATGTCCAGTCTGCCTTCGCCGTCACCCCTGTGGCCTGTGAACAAACAGAGCCGGTGACGCCTGCGCCTAGTTGATCAGAGCATCCCTAGATATATGTGTCCGTCGCCTGCCGACGGTAATTTCCTCCCTGGAACTCCCCGCCACATGGCAAAAAACCTGCTCATCGTCGAGTCGCCCGCCAAGGCCAAGACGATCAACAAATACCTCGGCAAGGACTTCCACGTCCTGGCCTCCTACGGCCACGTGCGTGACCTCAAACCGAAGGAGGGGGCGGTCGATCCCGAGCACGGTTTCGCCATGAAGTACGAGGTGATCGAGCGCAACGAGAGGCACGTCGACGCGATCGCCAAAGCCGCCAGGCTGGCCGACGACATCTATCTGGCGACCGACCTGGATCGCGAGGGCGAGGCGATCAGCTGGCACATCAGCGAGATCCTCAAGGAGCGCGGCCTGGACAAGGGCAAGCGCATGCACCGCGTGGTGTTCTCCGAGATCACGCCCAAGGCGATCAAGGCGGCGGTGGCCGCGCCGCGCCAGCTGTCGCACGACCTGGTGGACGCCCAGCAGGCGCGCCGCGCGCTGGACTACCTGGTCGGCTTCAACCTGTCGCCGGTGCTGTGGCGCAAGGTGCAGCGGGGCCTGTCGGCCGGCCGCGTGCAGAGTCCGGCGCTGCGCATGATCGTGGAGCGCGAGGAGGAGATCGAGGCGTTCGTGGCGCGCGAGTACTGGAGCGTCGAGGCCCAGCTCAGGCACGCCGAGGGCGATTTCAGCGCGCGCCTCACCAGGCTCAACGGCAAGAAGTTCGAGCAGTTCGACCTCACCAACGAACACGACGCGATGACCGCGCGCGCCGCGCTGAAGGAAGCGGCCCGCGGCAGCCTCACCGTCAGCGAAGTCGGCTCGAAGGAGCGCAAGCGCCGGCCGTCGCCACCGTTCACCACCTCCACGCTGCAGCAGGAGGCCGCGCGCAAGCTCGGCTTCTCCACCAGCCGCACCATGAAGGTGGCGCAGGGCCTGTACGAGGGCGTGGCGCTGGGCAGCGAAGGCAACGTCGGCCTGATCACCTACATGCGTACCGACTCCACCATGCTCGGCGACGACGCGGTGGCCGAGCTGCGTCAGGTGATCGAGCGCGAGTTCGGCGCCAAGGCGCTGCCCGACGGCGCGCAGGTGTACAAGACCAAGTCCAAGAATGCGCAGGAGGCGCACGAGGCGATCCGTCCCACCTCCGCGCTGCGCACGCCGCGCGAGGTCGCCGGCTTCCTCAGCGACGAACAGCGCAAGCTGTACGAGCTGATCTGGAAGCGCACCGTCGCCTGCCAGATGATCCACGCCACGCTCAACACCGTGTCGGTCGAGTTCGCGTTGAAGGACGTTGCCGGCGGTGACGCCTCGTTCCGCTCCACTGGTACCACGGTGATCGATCCGGGTTTCATGGCCGTATACGAGGAGGGCCGCGACCAGAAGGCCGCCGAGGACGAGGACGAAGGCCGCCGCCTGCCGCGCCTGGTGGCCGGCGAAACGGTGCCGCTCAAGGACATCCTGGCCGAGCAGCACTTCACCGAGCCGCCGCCGCGCTTCTCCGAGGCGAGCCTGGTCAAGGCGCTGGAGGAATACGGCATCGGCCGACCGTCGACCTACGCCAGCATCATCCAGGTGCTGCTCAACCGCGAATACGTGCTGCTCGACGCGCGGCGCTTCAAGCCCACCGACGTCGGTCGCGCGGTGGGCAAGTTCCTGGTGCAGCACTTCACCCGCTACGTCGACTACGACTTCACCGCCAAGCTCGAGGACGAACTCGATGCAGTGAGCCGTGGCGAAGAGGCCTGGGTGCCGCTGATGGAGCGCTTCTGGCAGCCGTTCAAGCAGCAGGTGGACGAGAAGACAGAATCGGTCGACCGCAGCGAGGCCACCGGTGCGCGCGAGCTGGGTGTCGATCCGAAAAGCGGCAAGCCGGTGTCGGTGCGCCTGGGCCGTTACGGGCCGTATGCGCAGATCGGCGACAAGGACAGCGACGAGAAACTGCAGTTCGCCAGCCTGCGCCCGGGCCAGAGCATGCACACGATCACGCTGGAGCAGGCGATCGAGCTGTTCAAGCTGCCGCGCAAGCTCGGCCAGGCGGAGAATGGCGACGAGGTGAGCGTGGGCGTGGGCCGCTTCGGGCCGTTCGTCAAGCAGGGCAGCACCTATGCCTCGCTCAAGCCCGAGGACGATCCCTACACCATCGAGCTGCCGCGCGCGCTGCAGATCGTGGCCGAGAAGCTGGAGATGCTCGCCAACCGCGTCATCACCGATTTCGGCAACGGCGTGCAGGTGCTCAACGGCCGCTACGGCGCCTACATCACCGACGGCGAAAAGAACGCGCGCATCCCGAAGGACGTGGAGCCGAAGGACCTCACCGAGGCGCAATGCCTGGAACTGCTCGCCGCCGCACCGGTGAAGAAGGGCCGCTTCGCCAAGAAGACCGCGGCCAAGAAGGCGGCCGCGAAGAAAGAACCGACCGCGAAGAAGACGGCGGCGAAGAAAACCGCCACCAAGAAGAGCGCCGCCAAGAAGAGCACGACAAAAAAGACCGCGGCCAAGAAGACCGCCACCAGGAAAGCCGCGGTGAAGAAGGCGGCCGCGCGCGCCGGCGAGGGCTGATCGCCTTGCTGCATCGCTACGGCCCCGGCGAGATCCAGGGCGCGGCGGAACTGCTGCGTGCCGGCGGCGTGCTGGCCTATCCCACCGAGGCGGTGTTCGGGCTGGGCTGCGATCCGCAGGATCTGGCCGCGTTCGAGCGGGTGTTCGCACTCAAGCAGCGGCCGGCCGAGCAGGGCGTGCTGCTGGTTGCGGCGGATTTCGAGCAGATCGAACGCTACCTCGCGCTGGACCAGGTGAGCGACGCGCAACTGCACGCCGTGCGGGCCAGCTGGCCCGGACCGCACACCTGGGTATTCCCGCGCGCGGCCGCCGCGCCGGCCTGGGTGGCCGGGGCGCACGAGGGCATCGCGGTGCGCGTCAGCGCCCACCCGACGGTTGCGGCGCTGTGCCGCGCGTTCGGCGGCGCCCTGGTCTCCACCAGCGCCAACCCGCACAGTCAGGCGCCGGCGCGCTCGCCGCAGGAGGTCACCGGCTACTTCGGCGATGCGCTGGACGGCCTGCTCGCCGCGCCGCTGGGCGGCGCCGGGCAGCCCTGCCCCATCCGCGACGCCCTCACCGGCGCTATCATCCGCCCCTGATCGCCCGCGGGGGCGCGTCGGGGCGCCGGCAGGCGGCCACGGGGCGAAACGGGCGGGATCACGCGCCGTATCTCATTCATGCTGGCTTCGGCCGGCCGGGGGATGCTGCGCACACGCCGCCGCTTGGCGGCAGGGATCGCGGGAGTCTCCGGTTTGGCCACAGTCTTCTTCGACACGCCTGCGCGCGAGGCGCAACCGCTGCCACAGCTTCCGTTGCTGGTGGCCGATGCCGCCGGCGTTCGCACGGTGGCCTGGCGCCACGGTGCGCCGGTCAGCGCGCGCGCGTTCCTGGCCGACGTGCAGCACGTGGCCGACCGGCTGCCGCATGCCTGCGCCGCGGTGAACCTGTGCGAGGACCGCTACGCCTTCCTCGTGGCATTCAGTGCCATCGTGCTGCGTGGGCAGACCAACCTGCTGCCGTCCTCGCGCGCACCGCGCGCCATCGATGAGGTGATGGCCGCACACCCCGGCTGCTACGCGCTGGGCGAGCTGGCGCTGGATCCGGTGCCGCCGCACTACCACCGCCTGCCGCCGCTGTCGGCCCGGGCCGATGCGTGCCCCGCCGAATGGCCGCAGATCGACGCCGACCAGATCGTGGCGATCGGCTATACCTCCGGTTCCACCGGCCAGCCGGCCGCCCACGTGAAGACCTGGCGCAGCTTCCACGTCAGCAACGCGGGCAACCTGCGCCTGCTGCGCGAGCACGTCGACGGTCCGTTCAACGTGGTCGCCACCGTGCCGCCGCAGCACATGTACGGCATGGAGATGTCGGTGCTGCTGCCCCTGCTCGGCGACGTGGCGGTGTGCGGCAGCCGGCCGTTCTTCCCGGCCGACGTGGCGGCCACGCTGGCCGCCGTGCCGGCGCCGCGCGTGCTGGTGACCACGCCGGTGCATCTGCGTGCGCTGGTGGAGTCCGGCGTGACGCTGCCGCCGCTCGCCGCGATGCTGTCGGCCACCGCGCCGATGCCGATCGAACTGGCGACGCAGGCCGAGCGGCGCTACGGCGCGCCGCTGCTGGAAGTGTTCGGTTCCACCGAAACCTGCGTGTTCGCCAGCCGGCGGCCGGCGACGTGCGAGCTGTGGCAGCTGTACGAGGATGTCGCCCTGCACCCGCAGCCCGACGGTACCCAGGTCCACGCGCCGCAACTGGCCGCGCCGGTGGTGCTGGCCGACCTGGTCACGCTGCACGAGGACGGTCGCGCGTTCCGCCTGTGCGGCCGCCATGCCGACCTGCTGGAGATCGCCGGCAAGCGCGCCTCGCTGGGCGACCTTACCCACCGCCTGCTCGCCATCCCCGGCGTGCGCGACGGCGTGGTGCTGCAGCTGGACGAGCCGGACGCCTGTGGCGTGCGCCGCATCGCCGCGCTGGCGGTGGCGCCGGGTCTCGGCGAGGCGCAGATCCTCGATGCGCTGCGCGGCGCGATCGATCCGCTGTTCCTGCCGCGCCCGCTGCGCCTCGTCGACGCGTTGCCGCGCAACGAGACCGGCAAGCTGCCGCGTGCAGCCCTGCTGGCCCTGCTCGCCGCGCGCGGCTGAGCCAACCCCTTCTCGCACGGCGGCCGACGCCGGCCCTGCCGCTACAATGCGCGCCTGCGCCGCGGGCGCGTGGGGCATTTCGGCATTTCGGAGCAGGCATGAAGGTTCTGGTCATCGGCAACGGCGGGCGCGAGCACGCGCTGGCGTGGAAGCTCAAGCAGTCGCCGCGGGTCGACGAGGTGATCGTGGCGCCGGGCAACGCCGGCACCGCGCACGAGCGTGGCGTGCGCAACGCCGACGTGGCGGCGAACGACATCGCCGGCCTGCTCGCGCTGGCCAAGGCCGAGAAAGTCGGGCTGACCGTGGTCGGTCCCGAGGTGCCGCTGGTGGCCGGCGTGGTGGACAGGTTCCGCGCCGCCGGGCTGCGCATCTTCGGCCCGCGCGCGATCGCCGCGCAGCTCGAAGGCTCCAAGGCCTTCGCCAAGGATTTCCTGCTGCGCCACAACATCCCCACCGCGCGCTACGCCGTGTTCACCGACTTGAACCGCGCGCTGGCCTACGTGCGCGAGCACGGCGCGCCGATCGTGATCAAGGCCGACGGCCTGGCCGCCGGCAAGGGCGTGGTGGTGGCGCTGACCCTGGCCGACGCCGAGCAGGCGCTGCACGACATGCTCGGTGGACGTGCGTTCGGCGACGCCTCGGCACGGGTGGTGATCGAGGAGTTCCTCGACGGCGAGGAAGCCAGCTACATCGTGATGAGCGACGGCAGCCACGCGCTGCCGATGGCCTCCAGCCAGGACCACAAGCGCCGCGACGACAACGACCTGGGCCCCAACACCGGCGGCATGGGCGCGTATTCGCCCGCGCCGGTGGTCACGCCCGAGGTGGAGCAGCGCATCCTCCGGCAGGTGATCGAGCCGACCCTGCGCGGCATGGCCGGCGAGGGCGCGCCGTTCATCGGCTTCCTCTACGCCGGACTGATGATCGACCCGGCCGGCAACCCGAAGGTGATCGAGTTCAACGTGCGCTTCGGCGATCCGGAGACGCAGCCGATCATGCTGCGCCTGAAGTCCGACCTGGTGGAGCTGATCGACGCGGCGCTCGACGGCGAGCTGCATCACACCAGGGCACAGTGGGATCCGCGCCCCTCGCTGGGGGTGGTGATCGCGGCCGGCGGCTACCCGGGCAAGGTCAGGGGCGGCGACGTGATCGAAGGCCTCGATGCGCCGCTGGCGCCGGAGGCCAGGGTATTCCACGCCGGTACGGCGCTCGATGCACAGGGTCGCGCCGTGACCGCCGGCGGCCGCGTGCTCACCGTCTGCGCGCTGGGCAAGGACATCGCCGCCGCCCGCGAGAACGCCTACGCGGCGGCGGCGAAGATCCGCTTCGACGGTGCCTTCTACCGCCGCGACATCGCGCATCGCGCGCTGCACCGACACTGAGGTCGGCGTGCCTGCGCCTGCGGCCGTGCCCGTCCGCATGAGCGCGCGGGAAAGGCCGACAGCACCGACTCCGGCGTTGGGCGGCGACACGCGATGAGGCTTGTCGAGTGCACCATCGCCGCCGTCGCCACACGCGGGCTGCCAGGCGGCTCGCATGCTCCGGCCGAGCGCATGCAGGCAGATGGCTCCCGCTCTTGCCGGTGCCGCACCGATCACGGCGCGTGCGGTGGTCCATTCACGCTAGCAGCCTGTCGGGCTTTGCTCGACCGGGCTGCGAATCCGGCTGTGCGGTCCCTATTTCCGCCGCCTCGCCGACCCATAGAACCACTATGGGCCGACGAAACGTCGAAAATCTGTCCTCGCACAGCCGACTTCTCGCCTCGACCAGCAAAGTCCGACAGGCTGCTAGGCTAGGCGCCGGCGTTTTCCCACGGGACCTGCATGAGCCAATTCGCCCTGCTCGGCCAGCGCCGCTTTGCGCCGTTCTTCTGGACCCAGGCGCTGGGCGCGTTCAACGACAGCGCGTTCCGCAACGCGATGGTGATGCTGGCGGCGGTGCAGATGGGGCTGCCGGACCGCGAGGTGTCGCTGTACACCAACCTGGCACCGGCGCTGTTCATCCTGCCGTATTTCCTGTTCTCGGCCACCGCCGGCCAGCTGGCGGAGAAGTTCGAGAAGACGCGGATCATCCGCTACGTGAAGCTGTTCGAGATCGCCGCGATGGCGCTCGCCGCGTGGGGTTTCCACACGCACGACCTGCCGCTGCTGCTGGGCGTGCTGTTCATGATGGGCGTGCACTCGACCGTGTTCGGGCCGATCAAGTACGCGATCCTGCCGCAGGCGCTCAAGCCCACCGAGCTGATCGGCGGCAACGGCATGGTGGAGATGGGCACGCAGCTGGCGATCCTGATCGGCATGGTCGCCGGCAATTCGCTGATGCTGCTGGCCGGCATCGGGCCGTGGGCGGCAGCGGCCGCCACGCTTGCCGTGGCCGTCATCGGCTACGCCTGTAGCCGCGCCATTCCGCCCGCGCCGGCCACCGCGCCGCACCTGGTGTTCAACATCAACCCGGTGACCGAAACGGCGCGCGTGCTCGGCATCACCCGCGCTGACCGGGCGGTGTTCAATGCGGTGCTGGGCATTTCATGGTTCTGGTTCTTCGGCACCATGCTCACCGCCCAGCTGCCGCTGTACGCCAGGCACAACCTGGGCGGCGACGGCAGCGTGCTGACCCTGGTGCTCACGCTGTTCTCGCTGGGCACCGGGGTCGGCTCGCTGCTGTGCGAGCGGATGTCCGGCAAGCGGGTGGAGATCGGCCTGGTGCCGCTGGGTGCGTTCGGGCTGACCGCGTTCGGCGTGGACCTGTACCTGGCCCGTCCCGGCGCAGCGGCGCAGATGGGGCTGCACTGGCAGGCGTTCCTGGCCGCCGCGGGCAGCTGGCGCATCGTGCTCGACCTCACCCTGATCGGCGTGTTCGCCGGCTTCTACGTGGTGCCGCTGTTCGCCTTCGTGCAGGCGCGCACGCCGCGCGACCGACTCTCGCGGGTGATCGCCGGCAACAACATACTCAACGCGCTGTTCATCGTGGTCGCCGCGGTCGCCGGGCTGGCGCTGAGCCGGGCCGGACTGGGGTCGGCGCAGATCTTCCTGGTCGCGGCGCTGCTCAACGTGCTGGTGGCGGTCTACATCTTCACCCTGGTGCCCGAGTTCCCGATGCGGTTCATCACCTGGGTGCTGGTGAACACGCTCTACCGCGTGCGCGTGGACGGCATGCGGCACCTGCCGGAGGAGGGTCCGGCGCTGCTGGTGTGCAACCACGTGAGCTTCATGGATTCGCTGCTGCTGATGGCGAACCTGCGCCGGCCGACGCGCTTCGTCATGTACTACCGGATCTTCAACCTCCCCCTGCTGAAGTTCGTGTTCCGCACGGCCAGGGCGATCCCGATCGCCGGGCAGAAGGAGGATCCGGCGGTGCTGGCCGCCGCCTACGAGGCGATCGACGCGACGCTGGCCGCCGGCGAGGTGGTATGCATCTTCCCCGAGGGCGGGCTCACCCGCGACGGCGCCGTCGCGACGTTCCGCCCCGGCGTGGAAAAAATCCTCGCGCGCCGCGCGGTACCGGTGGTGCCGATGGCGCTGCGCGGCCTGTGGGGCAGCGTGTGGAGCCGGCGCGATTCGATGATGGGGCGCTCACGCCTGCCGCGGCGTTTCCGCGCGCGGGTGGAGCTGGTGGTGGATGCGCCGATGCCGCCGGAACAGGCGACGGCGTCGACGCTGGAGACGCGCGTGCGTGAACTGCGCGGCGACCTTGCCTAGGC
>NZ_JBMSDZ010000013.1:0-113659 GCF_049445995.1 Dyella sp. KRB-257
CGAACGGCGCGGCAACGAGATCGAGCCGCAGCATACCCGACAGCGGGCCTCACCCGATGGGTGAGCGGGCGGGCTCGTGCAGGTGGCTGTGTGGTGCGGTTTGGCAGGGAGAGGTCACGGAGTCAGGACCAACGCACGCGCTCATAGTCGAATCCAAGCCCTCTGGAAAACTGCGGCCCGAGTGCAGTGGGCAGTGACGTCTAACAATTCATTCAAGCCGAACCCGCTTCGTCGCTTCGTTTGATCGGTGCCGTTGCTGGTGTTCCTTCAACTCCCGGTTCGCACGTTGCGGGTCGGCTTAATTCAGGCGTTAGGCCTCAGATGACCAAGAGCACGTACAAGAAGGTTGCTCTCGTCATTGCGGTTGCTGCCGCGCTTGCTGCTGCGCTCTCGCTCACTCTCGGCGTCCCATACATCTACACACTGATCGGACTGGCTGCTTGGCCGGTTCTTGGCCAGATTGTGACTGCCGACGATGATCTACCAGGCGGCTGGAGCAACCCGGATGGGACGACACCGTACTCTTGGCGCCCGTTCTTGGTTTCGGTGGCGGTACTGGCGAGCCTAATCTCCCTGGCGGTAGCATTCCCCTTGCTTCGCAGCATTGGTGGCTCGTAGCTCCAGGCGGGCCTAACTCATCATTCAAGCCGACGCCTTCGGGATAAAGCAACACCCTTTCTGTAATTTCGCTATCGGTTCGTCGGGTTGATGGTCATGCTTTTTCGGTCATATCGAGGTAGATGCGCCCCGGAAGGTGATCGAGGTGTTCGAAAGACGACAGGCGACACATCGAACGAAACAAGCTCAAGGTCACTGTGTTCGTGTGAACATGGAGATCGACAGGAATCGCCGTATGCGGAACCGCACGTACGGTGGTGTGGGAGGGAGCCGGAAGATTCCGGCTCCCTACCCGATCAGAGTTGCTAACTCAGCGGTTGCCGCTGCGGTTGCCGCCGCTGCGGTTGCCGCCACCGCCACCGCCGCCGGGACGGTTGCCGCCGCGGCCGCCGGGGCGGGCGCCTTGCGGTTTGCCGGGGCGGTTGCCGCTGCGCGCCGGACCGCCGCCACCGGGGCCGCGAGATTCGCCACCGCCGGCGCGATTGCCGCCGCCGAAGCCGGAGTACGGGTTGGCGTTGCCGTGGCCGGCCGGACGCGGAGCGCCAGGCTTGCCGCCACCGCCGCCGGGGCGGCGCTTGCCGCCCGGACCACCGGGACCGCCAGCGGGCTTGCCGCGCGGGGCCGAGGGGCCGCCGGCGTAGCCGTCGCGGGTCTCGCCGGCGAACCAGGTGCGCACCGAGGGCAGTTCCTGCCCCGGCGCCACGCCGCGCTTGCCGCGGCCGCCGGCGCCGCCCTTGCGCGGTGCGCCGCTGCGCTCGGGGCGGGCGACGTTGCCGTTGACTTCGCGACCGGGCGGACGCGGGCGCTTGCCGCGGGTGAGCGGTTCGTCGCGGATGCGGTCGAACGCGCGCAGTTCGCGCGCTTCGTCGGCGGCGCCGCTGCTCCAGGCGGTGGCGCTGCCGCGCTCGGGGCGGTATTCGGTGACGTTGCGGTTGGCGCGGCGCTGGTGCAGCACCGGGCTCAACGTGAGCACGGGCTGGGGCGCGCCCAGGCCGGTCACCTTGCGCAGCTCCTTCACGGCTTCCTCGCCGAGCGCTTCGCAGTCGCCGCGGCGCAGGGCGCGCGGCAGCTGCACGGTGCCGTAGCGGATGCGCTTGAGGCGGCTGACCAGGAAGCCCTGGGAATCCCACAGGCGGCGCACTTCGCGGTTGCGGCCTTCGCGGATCACCACGCGGAACCAGCTGTGGCTGCCGCCGCGGCTGATGATGGCGATCTCGTCGAAGCGGGCGGGGCCGTCTTCCAGCTCCACACCGGCCTTGAGCTTTTCGATGATCTCGTCGGGCACTTCGCCGTGCACGCGGCACAGGTACTCGCGCTCCAGCGCGCTGCGCGGGTGCATCAGCGCGTTGGCCAGCTCGCCGTCGGTGGTGAGCAGCAGCAGGCCGGTGGTGTTGATGTCCAGGCGACCCACGGCGACCCAGCGCGCACCCTTCAGGCGCGGCAGCTGCTCGAACACGGTGGGACGGCCTTCCGGGTCGTCGCGCGTGCTCATGACGCCTTCGGGCTTGTGGTAGATCAGCACCTCGGTTTCGTCGCGGTTGTCGGTGGCGACGACGAACTGCTTGCCGTCGAGCACCACGCGATCGCCGGCGTGCACGCTGGCGCCGATGCCGGCAGGCGCGCCGTTGAGCTCGACCTCACCGGCCTGGATGCGCTGCTCCAGCATGCGGCGCGAGCCGAGGCCGGCGTTGGCCAGCACCTTGTGCAGGCGCTCTTCGAGCTGCGGCTCGTTGTCGTCGCGGGCGGCGCGTTTGAGGGTTAGTACGGATTTCTGCGGCGCAGTCATGCGCGTGACTCCTTGGGATTCTTGTCGGCGTCGCCGTGATCGGCGTGCGCGGGGTTCGCTGCCTCGTCGGCAGTGGCAGGGCCGTCGGTGTGCGCCTCGGGCGCAGCGCCGTCGGCCGTGTCGGTGGGGACGGGGTCGGCCGGCTCGATGAGGTCATCGAGTGCGGCGGCGACGGTGTCCGTGTCGGTGGCGGGTTCGTCCGCGTCGGTGGACGCGGCGGGGTGGTCGTGGTCGTCGTCGTGCCGTTCGGCCTGCGCGGCGGCTTCGGCTTCCGCGTCGGCTTCCGGGTCGATCGACAGGTTCTTGATGACGCGCGCCGGCAGCGGCTCGGGTTCGAAGCGCAGCTGCGGGTCTTCCATGTCGCGGATTTCCGACAGCGGCGGCAGCTCGTCCAGCGATTTGAGGTTGAAGTAGTCGAGGAAGGCGCGCGTGGTGCCGAACAGCGCGGGCTTGCCGGGCACGTCGCGGTGGCCGACCACACGGATCCAGTCGCGCTCTTCCATCGTCTTGATGATGTTGGAGGACACCACCACACCGCGGATCTGCTCGATCTCCGGCCGGGTGATCGGCTGGCGGTAGGCGATCAGCGCCAGCGTTTCCAGCAGGGCGCGCGAGTAGCGGCTGGGGCGCTCGGTCCACATGCGCGACAGCCGGGGGTGCACGTCCTGCCTTACTTGATAGCGGAAGCCGGAGGCGACTTCCTTCAGTTCGATGCCGCGGCCGGCGCAGTCCTCGGCCAGTGCCTCGAGGACGCGGGCGATCAGCTCGCGCGTCACCTCGTGCTCTTCGCCGAACAGCTCCACCAGTTGCGCCACCGCCAGCGGATGGCTGGAGGCGAGCAGGGCGGCCTCGACGATCGGCTTGAGCTGCGCGGGCGTGAGCGGCTCGGCGCGCACGGCGGCAGCGAGGGCGGTGTCGGTGTCGATGGCAGTGGCGTCTTCGTGTTCATTCATAGGCGGAGGCTTCTCCGGCAGCGGCATCGTTGGGCTCGTCATGGGCGGCTTCGGCATCGTCACCGGTGAGCACGGCCTTGGCCTTGAGGTAGATCGGCGCCAGCGGCGCTTCCTGCACGATCTCGATCAGCATTTCCTTGGCCAGCTCCAGCATGGCCAGGAAGGTCACCACCACACCGAGCCGGCCCTCGGCCGGATCGAACAGCGTCTCAAAGCGCCGGAAGGCGCTGCCTTCGAGTCGGCCCAGCAGCTCGCCCATGCGCTGGCGGACGCTGAGGGCCTCGCGCCTGATCGCGTGGTGGCCAAACAGTTCGGCGCGGTGCATCACGTCCTTGAGCGCCAGCAGCATTTCCTTCAGGTCCAGCGGCGGCGGCAGGCGGATCACCGTGCGCTCGCCGGCGTCGACCCGCACCGGCACCGTGTCGCGCTCGACGCGGGGCAGGGCCTCGATGTCCTCGGCGGCCTTCTTGAACCGCTCGTATTCCTGCAGCCGGCGGACCAGCTCGGCGCGGGGGTCGTCTTCCAGCCCTTCCTCGCTGGGCGGCCGCGGCAGCAGCAGCCGCGACTTGATCTCGGCCAGGATCGCGGCCATCAGCAGGTATTCGGCCGCCAGCTCCAGTCGCATCACATCGCGCATCAGCTCGATGTAGGTCATGTACTGGCGGGTGATCTCGGCGACCGGGATATCGAGGATGTCCAGGTTCTGCCGGCGGATCAGGTACAGCAGAAGGTCCAGCGGACCTTCGAAGGCGTCCAGGATGACTTCCAGCGCGTCCGGCGGGATGTACAGGTCCTGCGGCATCTGCAGCATCGGTTCGCCGCGCACGATGGCCAGTGGCATTTCCTGCTGCTGCGGCATCGACGCGAACACGTCCGGCGCGGTGCTGTTGCTGGTTGTCTGAGGCTCGTTTGGCTCAGTGCTCATCAATGCATGTCGTTGGGCCACCGCCGAAGGTCGGCGGGGATTGCACACGATCGGAACCGGACCCGTCCTTGCGGCTCGCGCCGAGGGATGCGGGGCTTGTCTGCGCGCCGATGAGGCCGCGCCACGGGGAAACGCTCCTGCTGCAGATGCCCTGCCTGGCCGGTGCCTTGGTCGCGGTGGCGCGGGATGGGCCGGTCGGCGGCATCATCGTCGCGATCGCTTCCAGCCGCTGGGCGTCCGGTCCGGGAGGTGAGCCACGGTCGAGGCGCGCATGCCGTGAGGCGTCGGGGACGCTACGGTCGTATCAGTCGGTCGGCGGAGAGCATCGAATGTGGCTCTCGGGACGCTCCCCACTGCCTCGCCGGCAGGATGGCGTCCGTTCTTAACCCCATGAATGGCCCACAGGGTAGCGGCTGGGCGGGGGCAAGTCCAGCGCGACCACGCGCGGGCGGCGCGCTCGGGAGGGAGGGGTACGGCCGATCGTGTCGCAAACTGTCCCTGTGCGGCACCGCGTTGCCGACGGCGCGCGACGTACGTGCGACGGAGCCGTGCGCGCGTCGGCAATTCTGCATTGCCGACGCGGCGCTCGTCGCGTGGCATGTCTGTTGCTTTGTCATGCTTGTCACTGCGGCAGGCTTCGTGCGCCAATACATCGCGCCTCATGAAGCCCGAATGCGCCGCAGTGGAAATCTGCCGGCGTTGCTTCGAGGGAATGCCGCCGGTGTGCATCGACAGGACTCCGCGGCGCGGGTTCGAGCGAGGGAACATGATGGCGATCGAGAAGAATGCGGCACGGTCCGGGCAGGAGCAATTGCGTCCGGCCCGCATGCGCATCGAGACCACGGTGCTGATGAGCCGCGGCGACCAGTCCCACCCCACCGAGCTGGTGGACATTTCCGCCACCGGCCTGCTGGTGCGCCGCCCGCTGGGCTGGAAGGGCGAGTTGGGCGAGCCGTGGGTACTGGACATGATCTTCGGCAACGACCTGCACATCCACCTGGAGGCGACGGTGGCGCGCATTTCCGATTACCACATCGGCTATGCCTATTCGCGCATCCCCGAGGACAAGCAGGTGCCGCTGTGGAACCTGCTCGGCGGCTACGCCGACATCCTGGAGCAGTGGCACAACTGAATGCACGCCAGTGCGGCCCCACGAAAAAACGCCCGCTTGCGCGGGCGTTCTCGTATCCGCCATTCGCTGCCTCAGTGGGCGGCGGTTGTGGCCTGCTTCTCGTCGCGCAGTCCGCGGCGCAGGATCTTGCCCACGTTGGTCTTGGGCAGATCGGTGCGGAACTCGATGAACTTCGGCCGCTTGTAGCCGGTGAGGTTCTGGCGGCAGAACTCCCTGAGCTCCTCTTCGGTCAGCGCCGGGTTCTTGCGTACCACGAAGATCTTCACCACCTCGCCGGAGTGCTCGTCGGGCACGCCGATCGCGGCCACCTCGGAGACGCCCGGGTGCTGCATCACGATGTCCTCGACCTCGTTCGGATACACGTTGAAGCCGGACACCAGGATCATGTCCTTCTTGCGGTCGACGATGTAGACGTAACCGTGGGTGTCCATCCGTGCGATGTCACCGGTGTGCAGCCAGCCGTCGGCGGTGAGCACCTTGGCCGTCTCGTCGGGGCGCTGCCAGTAGCCCTGCATCACCTGCGGGCCGCGCACCATCAGCTCGCCCACCTCGCCGAGCGGCAGCGGCTGGTTGTCCTCCGACCAGATCGCCACGTCGGTGGAGGGGATCGGCAGGCCGATCGAGCCGTTGTATTCCTTGAGGTCGAGCGGGTTGATGCACACTGCCGGCGATGTTTCGGTGAGGCCGTAGGCTTCGACCAGCGTGCTGCCGGTGACCTTCTTCCAGCGATCGGCCACTGCGCGCTGCACCGCCATGCCGCCGCCCAGGCTCAGGTGCAGGCGCGAGAAATCCAGCTCGGCGAAGCCCGGCGTGTTGAGCAGGCCGTTGAACAGCGTGTTGACGCCGGTGATCGCGGTGAAGTTGGACTTGGCCAGCTCCTTGACGAAGCCGGGCATGTCGCGCGGGTTGGTGATCAGCCAGCTCAGGCCGCCAAGCCGGGTGAACACCAGGCAGTTCGCGGTCAGCGAGAAGATGTGATACAGCGGCAGCGCGGTGATGATCACCTCTTCGCCCGGCCTGGTGTTGCGACCGATCCACACGCCGGCCTGCAGCATGTTGGCGACCATGTTGCCGTGGCTGAGCATGGCGCCCTTGGCCACGCCGGTGGTGCCGCCGGTGTATTGCAGGAAGGCCAGGTCCTGATGGCCCAGCGTGACCTTCGGCAGCGCATGGCGCGCGCCGCGGCCCAGTGCATCGGCAAAGCGCACGGCCTGCGGCAGGTGGAACGCCGGCACCATCTTCTTGACGTGCTTGGTGATCGTGTTGACCAGCATGCCCTTGAGGCCGCCGAGCAGGTCGCCCACGCCGGTGGTGACGATGTGCTGCACGTGGGTGTCGGCCACCACCTGCTGCACCGTGGCGGCGAAGTTGTCCAGCACCACGATCGCCATGGCGCCGGAATCCTCCAGCTGGTGCTTCAGCTCGCGCGCGGTGTAGAGCGGATTGGTGTTGACCACCACCAGCCCCGCGCGCAGCGCGCCGAACAGGGCGATGGGGTACTGCAGCACGTTGGGCATCATGATCGCGATGCGATCGCCCTTGGCGAGTTTCAGTTCGCCGGTGAGGTAGCCGGCGAAACGTGCACTCATGGCGTCGACCTCGCCGTAGCTGAGCTGCTTCCCGAAACTGGCGAAGGCCGGACGATCCCTGAACCGTTCGAAAGCTTCCTCCAGCACTGCAACGACCGACGTGTAGGCGTCCAGGTCGATCTGGGCGGGGACGCCATCCGGATAGTGGTCCAGCCACGGACGCTCGTTGCTCATGGTGATCCTTGTGCTCCTGTTGAAGAGGATGATCGCGCTGATCGGCCATCGACACGACGGGGCATTGGAGCATACGCTCGCGTATAGCGGCAAGCCGCGCCGCAGCGAGATCGAGGCCGTGTCGATGCGACTCCGGAACGCCCTGTGGATGACTGTCATTGCGATCGTTTGCATGCTCGCGATCGGGTGCCATCGCACTCCCGACGAGGTGGCCGTGAAGCAGGCCGTCGCCGCCGCCGAGCGTGCCGCGGAGCAGACCGACGCAGGCGCGTTTGCCGATCATCTGACCGACGATTTCACCGGTAACGCCGGCGAAGCCGACCGCGCCCAACTGGCCAACCTGCTGCGCCTGGCGCGCCTGCGTCACGAGAGCGTCCACGTGCTGATGGGAGCGGTGACGGTGGTGCCGCGCGGCGATCGCTACGTGGCCAGCTTCACGGTGACGCTCACCAGCGGCGGCCGCCTGCTGCCCGAGGACATGGGCGTGTACGACGTGGAGAGTGCGTGGCATCGCGAGGGCGAGGAGTGGAAGTGCTATTCGGCGACCTGGAAGCGGCCGCTCTAGCGCGTGGTCGTATCGCTTAGCACAAAGAAAAACGCCGCCCGTGGGCGGCGTTTTTCATCGGGCTTCTTTCAGTGGGCCGGGGTCGGCGAAACTCAGGCCGCCTTCCTGCCGGCCAGCTGGCGCAGCACGTACTGCAGGATGCCGCCGTGATGGAAGAACTCGCGTTCCTTCGGCGTCAGCAGCATCACGTTGACGGTGAAGGTCTTCTTGCTGCCGTCGGCCGCGGTGGCGACCACGGTGGCCTCCTTCGAGTCGCCGCCGTCGAGGCCGGTGATGTCGAAGCTTTCCTTGCCGGTGAGGCCCAGCGACTGCGCGTTCTCGCCCGCCTTGAAGGTGCACGGCAGCACGCCCATGCCGACCAGGTTGGAGCGGTGGATGCGCTCGAAGCTCTCGGCGACCACCGCCTTCACGCCCAGCAGCAGGGTGCCCTTGGCCGCCCAGTCGCGCGACGAGCCGGTGCCGTATTCCTTGCCGGCCAGCACGATCAGCGGAGTCTTCGCTTCCTTGTACTTCATCGCCGCGTCGTAGATCGCCATCTGCTCGCCGGAGGGCACGTGCAGGGTGTAGCCGCCCTCGACGCCGTCCAGCATCAGGTTCCTGATGCGGATGTTGGCGAAGGTGCCTCGCACCATCACGTCGTCGTTGCCGCGGCGCGAACCGTAGGAGTTGAAGTCCTTCGGCGCCACGCCCTTTGAAATGAGGAAGCGGCCCGCCGGGCTGTCCTTCTTGATCGAGCCGGCCGGCGAGATGTGGTCGGTGGTGATCGAGTCGCCGAACAGGCCCAGCGCGCGGGCGCCGTGGATGTCCTCGACCGCGCCCGGCTCCTTGCTCATGCCGTCGAAGTAGGGCGGGTTCTTGATGTAGGTGGAGTCGCCCCACTTGAACAGCGCACCGTCCGGCGAGGCGATCCGGTTCCAGCGACTGTCGCCCTTGAACACGTCGGCGTAGTTCTTCTTGAACATCTCCGCGTTGATCGAGCCGGCGATGGCGTCGGAGATCTCCTGGTTGGTGGGCCAGATGTCCTTCAGGTACACCGGCTGGCCGTCGCTGCCGGTGCCGATGGCGTCCTTGGTGAGCTCGATGTCCAGCGTGCCGGCCAGGGCGTAGGCGACCACCAGCGGCGGCGAGGCCAGGTAGTTCATCTTCACTTCCGGATGCACGCGGCCTTCGAAGTTGCGATTGCCCGACAGCACCGAGGCCACCGCCAGGTCGCCTTCGGCGATGCCCTTGCTGATCTCGGCCGGCAGCGGACCGGAGTTGCCGATGCAGGTGGTGCAGCCGTAGCCGACGATGTAGAAACCGACCTTCTCCAGCTCCTTCAGCAGGCCGGTCTTCTCCAGGTAGTCGGTGACCACCAGCGAGCCGGGGCCGATCGAGGTCTTCACCCACGGCTTGGCCTTGAGCCCCCTGGCGGCAGCCTTCCTGGCGAGCAGGCCGGCACCCAGCATCACCGCCGGGTTGGAGGTGTTGGTGCACGAGGTGATGGCGGCGATCACCACCGAGCCGTCCTTCAGCTCGAAGTTCTCGCCGCCCCTGGATACCCGCACCGAGCCCTCGTCGACGCTGTTCGCCTCGTTGCCGATGGCGGTGGCGCCGCCCTCGTTGGCGAAGCTGGCCGAGTCGCCGTTCTTGGTCTTGCGGTTGGCGGTGAGGCCGCCGACCGCGTCGTGGAAGCTCTGCTGCACGCCTTCGAGCAGCACGCGGTCCTGCGGGCGCTTGGGGCCGGCCAGCGACGGCTTCACATCGGCCAGGTCCAGCTCCAGCACGGTGGTGAACACCGGCTCGTGCGAGTGCTCGTCGTGCCACATGCCCTGCGCCTTGGCGTACGCCTCGACCAGCGCGATCTGCTCGGCGCTGCGGCCGGACAGCTGCAGGTAGTTCAGCGCTTCCTGGTCGATCGGGAAGATGCCGCAGGTAGCGCCGTACTCCGGCGCCATGTTGGCGATGGTGGCGCGGTCGGCCAGCGGCAGGTGTCTGAGGCCCGAGCCGAAGAACTCGACGAACTTGCCCACCACGCCGAGCTTGCGCAGCATTTGGGTGACGGTGAGCACCAGATCGGTGGCGGTGACGCCCTCGTTGAGCTTGCCGGTGAGCTTGAAGCCCACCACCTGCGGAATCAGCATCGACGAGGGCTGGCCCAGCATCGCCGCCTCGGCCTCGATGCCGCCCACGCCCCAGCCCAGCACGCCGATGCCGTTGATCATGGTGGTGTGCGAATCGGTGCCGAACACGGTGTCCGGGTAGGCCCAGCTCTCGCCGTTGGCGTCGTTGGTGAACACCACGCGGGCCAGGTGCTCCAGGTTCACCTGGTGCACGATGCCGGTGCGCGGCGGCACCACCTTGAAGTTGTTGAACGCCTTCTGGCCCCAGCGCAGGAACGAGTAGCGCTCCTGGTTGCGCTCGAACTCGATCTCGACGTTCTGCTCCAGCGCGGACGCCGAGCCGTAGGCATCCACCTGCACCGAGTGGTCGATGACGAGTTCTGCCGGGGCCAGCGGATTGATCTGGGTGGCGTCGCCACCGAGCTTCACCACCGCATCGCGCATCGCGGCCAGGTCGACCACGCAGGGCACTCCGGTGAAGTCCTGCAGTACCACGCGCGCCGGCATGAAGGCGATCTCGGTGTCCGGCTCGGCCTTGGCGTCCCACCGGGCGATCGCCTCGATCTCCTTCGCGGTGACGTTGACGCCGTCCTCGTGGCGCAGCAGGTTCTCCAGTAGGATCTTCAGCGAGAAGGGTAGGCGCTTGAGGTCGAACTGCTGGCCCAGCTTGGCCAGGCTGGCGAATTGATAGCTCTTGCCGTTGGCCTGAAGGGTGTCGCGTACCGAGAATGAATCTTTCATGGGGAACTCCTGGCTGGAACCTGCGGCTGGGATGGGGGCGATCCGCCGCAAGCGGTGGATCCAAGACGGTCGATTATCGCGCAAACGCCCGACGCCCGCGAAACGGACGGCCAGGGAGCACGACGTGGATCGCGCCGCATAGGATGATGGACGCCTACGGAGCGGACAAACGCATTTGACGACATGCACCATTCGATGATTTCGACCATCCTCGCGGCGGTCTCGCTGCGCGACCTCGCGCTGGTGCAGGCGGTGCATCGGCACGGCAGTTTCAACAGCGCGGCGCGGGCCATGCACATCAGTCCATCCGGACTGTCGCACCAGGTGCAGAAGGTGGAGCAGGCGCTGGGCGGCCCGGTGTTCGAGCGCGGCGGGCGGAAGATCGTGCCGACCGCCGGCGGTCGCCGGCTGCTGGAGCAGATCGACGCGGTGCTGGCCGCCGCCGAACACCTGCAGCAGGTGGCGCGCGCCGGCAGCGTGGCCTTCGGCGGCGAGCTGCGCCTGGGCGTGCCGGCCTCGCTGGGGCCGTACCTGCTGCCGCACCTGATCGTCCCGTTTCCGCAGCATTTCGCCGGCGCGCGGCTGAGCCTGTCCGAAGGCAAGCCCAGGGGCCTGCTGCGCCGCCTGCACGAGGGCGAGCTCGATGCCGTGCTGGCGCCGCCGCCGGCCACCGCGCCCAGCGGCATCGCCAGCCGGCCGCTGTTCTTCGAGCCGTGGGAAATCATGCTGCGCGCGGATCATCCGCTGGCCGGCAAGCCGACGGTGGCGCTCAGCCAGCTCGATGCCGGCGAGGCCACGGTGATGGCCGAGTACCACCCCGACGGCGAGCCCGCCGCGGGTCAAGTGCAGGACGTGAGCCTGGAGAGCCTGGCCGCGCTGGTCGAACTGCGCGGCGGCTATGCGCTGGTGCCGGCGCTGGCGCGCGACCGGCTGGCATCGATTGCGGCGGTGACTCTGGCCAAGATCCGCGGACCGGCGCCGGGGCGGGAGATCGCGCTGTACTGGCGCGAGGCGACGCCATGGCATGACGACCTGCGGGCGTTCGCCGAACTGCTGCGGCAGATCGCGCGCCGCCGACCGGGGCTGCGCCTGCTCGATTGAGCGGATTCAGCCGTTGTCCAGCGTGGAGCCGGTGAGCAGGCCGCGCGCCAGCATCGCGCACTGCTTGCGATGCAGCAGCAGCTGCCACTGGCGTCCGCCGACCTGCCGCCACAGCACGGCCGAGCGCACCGCGGCGAGCAGGCAGGTGCGCACGCGCTCGACGATCGCCTCCTGCTGCAGCATCTGCGGGTTGCCGGTGACCATCACGCGCGGCTTCAGCGTCGACAGCGTGGCGACGTAAAGCGCGGCCAGCCGGCCGATCACCTGGGGGGAATAGCGGCCGAAATGCTCCACCTGCCGCTGGGCGGCGAGCAGGCCCTGCTGCAGTTGGTCGCGCTGGGCGGCGTGGCGGGCCAGCGCGCGTTCCAGCCGCATCACGGTGATCGCCATGCGGGTGATCGCCATGTCGCTGGCGCTCTCTTCCAGCTGGGCGATGAGGGCGCGCAGGCCCAGCCGCAGCGATGCGGTGCGCCCGTACACGCCCACCACCGAGTCGGCATCGATGCGGAACACGCTGTCCACGCTGGCCTCGAAGGCGGCCTCGTCGCAGCGGCCCTGGTTGGCCAGTTGCTGGGCCAGCGAGGTGGCCTGGAACAGGCCGGCGAGGCCGAGCACACGCTCTTCGGTCATGGCAAACAGGCTGGGCACGACTCACGACTCCGGGAAAACAGGGGAAAGACCGCCGAAGGGGGCATCGGTCGCGGCGATCACCGCGCCTCCGAGGCAGGCTTCGCCGTCGTAGAACACCACCGACTGCCCCGGCGTGACGGCGCGCTGGGGGCGGTTGAACGTCACCTCGATCCGGCCGTCGCGGCAATGTACTTCACAGGACTGGTCGGTCTGGCGATAGCGGGTCCTGGCGGTGCAGCGGAAATGCGCGCCCGGCGCCTGGCCGGCCACCCAGTGGGGGTCATCGGCCAGCAGGCGGGTGGACTGCAGCCAGTGGTTCTCGCCGCCCTGGGCGACGATCAGCACGTTGCTGGCGACTTCCTTGCCGACCACGTACCACGCCTCGCCGCTGGCGCCATGACGCCCGCCGATACCCAGCCCCTGGCGCTGGCCCAGCGTGTAGTACATCACGCCCTGGTGCTCGCCGACCTCCAGTCCCTCGGGTGTGCACATCACGCCGGGCCTGGCCGGGATGTACCGGCTCAGGAACTCGCGGAAGTTGCGCTCGCCGATGAAGCAGATGCCGGTGGAATCCTTCTTCGCGTGGGTCGGCAGGGCCGCTTCGCGCGCCATCGCGCGCACCTGCTCCTTCGGCAGGTGGCCGATCGGAAACAGCGTGGCGGACAGCTGCGCCTGTCCCAGCGCGTGCAGGAAGTAGGTCTGGTCCTTGGCGGTGTCGGCCGCGCGCAGCAGGCGGAAGCGGCCGTCGCGCTCGTCCACCCGGGCGTAGTGCCCGGTGGCGATCTTCTCGGCGCCCAGCGCGCGCGCCTCGTCCAGGAAGGTCTTGAACTTGATCTCGCGGTTGCACAGCACGTCCGGGTTCGGCGTGCGGCCGGCGCGGTATTCGGCCAGGAAGTGCTCGAACACGCCGTCCCAGTATTCGGCGGCGAAGTTGCGCGCATGGAACGGGATGCCCAGCCGCCCGCACACGGCCACGGCGTCCTTGCGGTCGGCGTCGGCGGTGCAGGGGCCGGAGCGGTCGTCCTCCTCCCAGTTCTGCATGAACAGGCCTTCCACCGCGTGGCCGGCACGCTGCAGCACCAGCGCGGCGACCGAGGAGTCGACGCCGCCGGAGACTCCGAGCATTACTTTCACGAGCAACCATCCCCGTCGAGCAGATTGCCCAGCAGCGACAGCGGGTGGCGCTGGCCGGCGAGCCAGGCATCGATGCTGATCAGCACCAGCGGGCTGCGCAGGCGCTCGCCCAGCGCGGCGATCTCGGCCCGGGTGAGCCACAGCGCACGGCGGATGCCGCTGTCCAGCGGCCGCTGCGGGTCGTGGCGGAGCGCACGCGCGGCAAAGCTGAAGCGCACCACGCCCTCGCCATGCTCGTGGCTGCGCCACTGGTGCACGCCGATCAGGTGCTGCAGTTCCACCGTCCAGCCGGTTTCCTCCAGCGTCTCGCGCACGGCGGCGACGCGCAGGCTCTCGCGGTCATCCAGGTGGCCGGCCGGCTGGTTGTAGGCCAGGCTTCCGCCGACTTCCTCCTCCACCATCAGATAGCGGTCGCCGTCCGCGACCACGCAGGCCACGGTCACGTGCGGGCGCCAGACGGCGTTGGAACTTGCGGTGGAGGACATCAGGCGATCGCCCCGCTGAACTGGAAAAGCGCTCATTGTGCCATCACCTCCCGGAGGGTCGCCAAAGCCGCATCTCCCGCGGCGTACAATCCGTATCAACAGGCAAGCACATTTCTCCTATGGCAAATCAACCCGAACACGAGCAGGGCACCGGACACGGCCTCGCGCTGGAACCCTCCCGGCCGGAGGTGGCACGACCGCCGCTCTATCAAGTTCTGCTGATGAATGACGACTTCACTCCCATGGATTTCGTGGTAGAGGTGCTGCGTGGCTTCTTCGGCATGGACCAGGAGAAGGCGGTGCAGGTGATGCTCCACGTGCATACCCGCGGACGCGGCGTGTGCGGCGTGTTTACCCGGGAGGTGGCCGAAACGAAGGTGACCCAGGTCAACGAATATTCACGAGCGCATCAGCACCCGCTGTTGTGCACTATGGAAAAGCTCTAGGCGACCCCACTTTGACGTCATCGCGGCACGCCAGCCGCTTGCCATCTACTCGGGAGACGATCCGGATGTTCAGCAAGGATCTCGAAGTCACTATCGGCCAGTGCTACAAGCAGGCCCGCGAGCAGCGTCATGAGTTCATGACCGTCGAGCACCTGCTGCTGGCCCTGACCGACAACCAGTCCGCCGTCGGCGCCCTGCGTGCCTGCGGCGCGGATCTCCCACGGCTCACCGCCGAGCTGGAGAAGATCATCGCCGAGACCGTGCCGGTGCTGCCGCACGGCGACGAGCGCGACACCCAGCCCACGCTCGGCTTCCAGCGCGTGCTGCAGCGCGCGGTCTATCACGTGCAGTCCTCCGGGCGGAAGGAAGTGACCGGCGCCAACGTGCTGGTGGCGATCTTCGGCGAGAAGGATTCGCACGCGGTGTACTTCCTGCACCAGCAGGAGATCACCCGGCTCGACGTGGTCAACTACATCTCGCACGGCATCGCCAAGATCGGCGAGGAGCCGTCGACGGGCACGGGCGGCAACGCCGACCGCGAGGCCGAGGAAGGCGGCGAGGGCAAGGGCAATCCGCTCAGCGAATACGCCAGCAACCTCAACGAGCTGGCGCTGGAAGGCAAGATCGACCCGCTGATCGGCCGCGCCGACGAGATCGAGCGCACCATCCAGGTGCTGTGCCGCCGCCGCAAGAACAACCCGCTCTACGTGGGCGAGGCAGGCGTGGGCAAGACCGCGCTGGCCGAGGGCCTGGCCAAGCGCATCGTCGACGGCGAGGTGCCCGAAGTGCTGGAGAGCGCCACCATCTGGTCGCTCGATCTCGGCGCGCTGGTGGCCGGCACCAAGTACCGCGGCGACTTCGAGAAGCGCCTGAAGGCGGTGATCGCCCAGCTGAAGAAGCAGCCCGGCGCGATCCTGTTCATCGACGAGATCCACACCATCATCGGCGCCGGCTCGGCGTCGGGCGGCACCATGGACGCGTCGAACCTGATCAAGCCAATGCTGGCCTCGGGCGAACTGCGCTGCATCGGCTCGACCACGTTCCAGGAATTCCGCGGCATCTTCGAGAAGGACCGCGCGCTGGCCCGCCGCTTCCAGAAGATCGACGTGGTCGAGCCCACCGTGGCCGACTCCATCGAGATCCTCAAGGGGCTGCGCTCGCGCTTCGAGGAGCATCACGCGGTGGCCTACACCAACGAGGCGCTCAAGGCCGCGGTGGACCTGTCGGTCAAGCACATTCCCGACCGCCTGCTGCCGGACAAGGCGATCGACGTGATCGACGAGGCCGGTGCCCGCCAGCGCCTGCTGCCGGAAGACCAGCGCACCACCACCATCGACGTGCCCGAGGTCGAGTACATCGTGGCCAAGATGGCGCGCATCCCGACCAAGCAGGTGTCGGCCTCCGACCGCGACGTGCTGAAGAACCTCGAGCGCAACCTCAAGATGGTGGTGTTCGGGCAGGACCAGGCGATCGAGGCGCTCACCGCGTCGATCAAGATGGCCCGCTCGGGCCTGGCCGATCCGTCCAAGCCGATCGGCAGCTTCCTGCTGGCCGGGCCCACCGGCGTGGGCAAGACCGAGGTGACCAAGCAGCTCGGCATGCAGCTGGGCATCGAGATGATCCGCTTCGACATGTCCGAATACATGGAGGCGCACTCGGTGTCGCGCCTGGTCGGCGCGCCCCCGGGCTACGTCGGCTTCGACCAGGGCGGCCTGCTGACCGAGGCGGTCACCAAGCACCCGCATTGCGTGCTGCTGCTGGACGAGATCGAGAAGGCGCATCCGGACGTGTTCAACATCCTGCTGCAGGTGATGGACCGCGGCGTGCTGACCGACACCAACGGGCGCGAGGCGAACTTCAAGAACGTCATCGTGGTGATGACCACCAACGCCGGCGCCCAGCAGGCGTCGCGCCGGGGCATCGGCTTCGTCAAGCAGAACCACACCACCGACGCGATGGAGGTGATCCGCCGCATGTTCACGCCGGAGTTCCGCAACCGTCTGGATGCGATCATCCAGTTCAACTCGCTGGACTTCGACCATATCCTGCGCGTGGTGGACAAGTTCCTGATCGAGCTGGAGTCTCAGCTGAGCGAGAAGCACGTCAGTCTGGACGTGGATGCCGAGGCCCGCCGCTGGCTGGCCGAGCACGGCTTCGACCCGCAGATGGGTGCCCGGCCGATGGCGCGGATGATCCAGGAAAAGGTGAAGCGGGCGCTGGCCGACGAGCTGCTGTTCGGCAAGCTGGCCGACGGCGGCAAGGTGAGGCTGGGCGTGCGCGACGGCGAGCTGGTGGTGGAGACCGAAGCGGCCGAGAGGCTGCCCGCCGTCGTGGAATAAGCGCGCGGCGGTCACGGTCTGCGGAGAGCCTCCGCGGACTGCAGACTGCAGACACGAAAAAAGGCGACGCCGCGGCGTCGCCTTTTTACTGCTCCATGCCTTCGTTTCCGGTACGGCGCCAGGGGCTGCCGCCAACGGAAGGTCCGCTTACTTCATGCGGTAGGTGATGCGACCCTTGGTCAGGTCGTACGGGGTCATCTCGACCTTCACCTTGTCGCCCGTGAGAATGCGGATGTAGTGCTTGCGCATGCGGCCGGAGATGTGGGCGATGATCACGTGCCCGTTCTCCAGCTGTACGCGGAACATGGTGTTGGGCAGGGTCTCCTGGACCGTGCCTTCCATTTCAATGACGTCGTCTTTGGCCATGCTTTCCGTCGTTCGGTCGACGACCGAGATGGTCGCGTAAGCCGACGATTATGCCACGTCCGGCGGTCTGGTTAAACATTCGTCAGGCGAACTGTTCGGCCAGCTTGCGCCGGATCTCGTCCTCGACCATGCCCTTGAGCGGGGAAAGCATCAGTCCGAGCTCGGCGTGCACTTCGACGGCGGCGGCGCTCACGGCAATGGAGCCTTTCACGCCGGACCGGGAAAAGCGCAGGGTGTCGCCGTCCCACTGGCTGTCCATGTCGAACTTCTCGCGCATGCGAGTGGCGACGTGCTCGACCCTGGCGCGGGCGTCGGCGAGGGGGAGCTGGTGCGGCTGGCGGATGTCGATCTTGGGCATGGCGCGATTGTCCGGCATGCGCGTGGCGGCTGTCACGCGCAGGCGCCACACTAGAGTCCCGCCGTCCGTCGACTGGTCCATAGATGCGCATCGAGTTTCCCCACGCCGCCCGCGAAGACGTCCTCTGGGACGGTCCCGTGCTCACCATCGGCAGCGCGCCGGACAACGCGGTGGTGCTGGGCTCGCGCCAGGCGGCACCGTATCACCTGCGTCTGTACAGCGATCGCCGCGGCTGCCTGCTGCAGGTGCTGCCGGGCGGCAGCCGCGTCTACGTCAATGCCCGGCCGGTGCGCGAGCGTGCGCTGTTGCGTGCCGGCGACGTGCTCGGCGTGGGCGACTGCCGCATGTTGCTCAAGGCGGACGAGTCACCCGATGCGCGCGAAGTGCCGCTGATTCCCGAGCACAGCCGCTGCCCGGTGGCCCTGCGCGCCGTGGCCGGACCGCTATCGGGCCGGGTGTTTCCCCTGCGCGACCGGCTCGAGCTCAGGCCGCAGGCGGCGGTGCCGCTGGAGTTGCCGCAGGGCGAAACCGCCTCGCTGCGGCTGTACTGGCAGGACGGTCAACTGCGCCTCACGCAGGTACGGGCGTCGAGCCGCTACCCCTTGCGGATCAACGGCCACGAGGTCGCCGAGGCCGCGCTGCATCCCGGCGATCAATTGGGTCTGGCCACGCACCGATTCGTCGTCGATGCGCCCGGCATGCAGCCGGAGCCGGCGCTGCCGGCATTTCCCGCGGCCGATCCACTGCCGGAGGAACTGGCCGGTCCGCGCGGCGAGGTGTGGTGGCTGATCGTCACCGCGGCCGTGCTCGCCCTGGGCATCGCGCTGGTGCTGCTGGTGCGGCTCTGACCGGCGCGCATTGACGTCGCCTTGCTGCGCCGCGCCATAATGCGGCGGTCCATCAGCAGGCATCGAGCGAGGTCCGGTCAGTGAGCAGGGTGTGGAATTTCAGTGCGGGACCGGCGGCGCTGCCGCACGAGGTGCTGGAGCAGGCGCAGCGCGAGCTGCTGGACTGGAACGGCTCGGGCATGTCGGTGATGGAGCAGTCGCACCGCGGCAAGCCGTTCATCGCGATGGCGGCCCAGGCCGAAGCCGACCTGCGCGAGCTGATGGCGATACCCGCCGACTACGCGGTGCTGTTCCTGCAGGGCGGCGCGACCCAGCACTTCGCCCAGATCCCGATGAACCTGGCCGGCCCGGACGACTGCGCCGACTACATCGTCAGTGGCCACTGGGGCGAGAAGGCGGTGCGCGAGGCGGCGCCCTACCTGCGCGTGAACGTGGCGGCCAGCGGCGCGGCGGACGGCTTTCGCCGGCTGCCCGCGCGCGCATCGTGGGTGCTCGATCCGGCCGCGTCCTACGTGCACTACACGCCGAACGAGACCATCCACGGCGTCGAATTCCACGACGTGCCCGACGTCGGCGCGGTGCCGCTGGTGGCGGACATGTCCTCCAGCATCCTCTCCGCGCCGGTGGACGTCTCGCGCTTCGGCCTGATCTACGCCGGCGCGCAGAAGAACATCGGGCCGTCGGGCCTGGTGGTGATGATCATCCGCCGCGACCTGCTGGCACGCAGCGGCCGACCGATCGCCAAGGTGCTGCGCTACGCCGAGCAGGCCGCGCACGACTCCATGCTCAACACGCCCAACACCTGGGGCTGGTACTTGGCCGGGCTCACCTTCCAGTGGCTCAAGGCCCGGGGCGGCGTGGCCGCGATGGCCGAGCGCAACCGCGCCAAGGCCGAGCTGCTGTACCGGGCGATCGACGGTTCGGACGGCTTCTACGCCAATCCGATCGAGCCGTCCGCGCGCTCGCGCATGAACGTGCCGTTCACCCTGCGCGACGGTGCGCTCGATGCCGTTTTCCTCAAGGAAGCGGAGGCGTCCGGCCTGTTCGCGCTCAAGGGTCACAAGGCGGTGGGCGGCATGCGCGCCTCGCTCTACAACGCGGTGCCGCTGGAGGCGGTGCGGGCGCTGGTCGCCTTCATGGCCGACTTTGCCCATCGTCACGGATGAAACCGAGGCGCGGCGCGGTGCTTTCGGGCACCATGGCGAACCGGTCGTTTGGCCGTCTATCCATCCAGGTTGTGTTTCATGGCTGATTCGAAGAACCCGCTGAGCGAGGTGCGCGAGCGCATCGACAGCATCGACCGGCAGATCCAGGAGCTGATCGCCGAGCGCGCCGAGCGCGCCCGCGAGGTGGCCAGGGTGAAGGGCGAAGGCCTGTCGGCGATCGATTATTACCGTCCCGAGCGCGAGGCCCACGTGCTGCGCATGGTGGTGGACCGCAACAAGGGGCCGCTGTCCGATGCCGAGATGGTGCGGCTGTTCCGCGAGATCATGTCGTCCTGCCTGGCGCAGGAGGATCCGCTGAAGATCGGCTTTCTCGGTCCGGAGGGTACCTTCAGCGAGCAGGCCGTACGCAAGCACTTTGGCCACGCCGCCTACGCGCTGCCGCTGGGCAGCATCGAGGAGGTATTCCAGGAAGTGGCTGCCGGCCACGCCGACTTCGGCGTGGTGCCGGTGGAGAACTCGGGGCAAGGCATGATCCAGGTGACGCTGGACATGTTCCTCACCTCCGAGGCGACCATCTGCGGCGAGGTGGAACTGCGCGTGCACCAGTGCCTGCACTCGCTCTCCGGGACGCTGGCCGACGTGCGTCATGTCTATGCCCACGCGCAGTCGCTGCAGCAGTGCAAGACCTGGCTGCGGCTGAACCTGCCGGGCGTGGAATGCACCGCCGTGGGCAGCAACGCCGAGGCCGCGCGGTTGGCCCGCCACGACGAGCAGGCCGCCGCGATCGCCGGCGAGAGCGCGGGCAAGATCTACGGCTTGAAGACCGTCGCCAGCGCCATCGAGGACCGCGCCGACAACACCACCCGCTTCCTGGTGATCGGCCGCTCGCTGTTTCCGCCCTCGGGCAACGATCGCACCTCGCTGCTGGTCACCGTCAACGACAAGCCCGGCGCGCTGTACGACGTGCTGAGCCCGTTCGCCAGGCACGGCGTGAGCCTCAACCGCATCGAGTCGCGCCCGGCGCACACCGGCAAGTGGCAGTACGCGTTCTTCATCGACGTTTCCGGCCATATCGACGAGGGCAACCTCAAGGAGGCGGTCAGCGAGATCGAATCCAGCGTGGCCAGCCTGCGCGTGCTCGGCTCCTACCCGGTAGCCCTGCCGTGAGCGGCGGCCAGCGCGTGGACTGGACCAGCCGCCCGGCCGGTCCGCTCAACGGCGTGGTGCGCGTGCCCGGCGACAAGTCGGTGTCGCACCGCGCGATGATGCTGGGCGCCCTTGCCGAGGGCGTCTCGCATATCCACGGCTTTCTGGAAGGCGAGGACACCCGCGCCACGGCGGCGGTGATGCAGCAGCTCGGCGTGCGCATCGAGGCCTTGGCCGACGGCGAGCGCGTGGTGCACGGCGTGGGTCTGCACGGCCTGCGCGCGGCGGCCGGTGAGTTGGACTGCGGCAACGCCGGTACCGGCATGCGCCTGCTCACCGGCCTGTTGGCGGGACAGGCGTTCGACAGCATTCTGATCGGCGACGAGTCGCTGTCGAAGCGGCCGATGCGGCGCGTCACCGATCCGCTGGCGCAGATGGGCGCGCGCATCGACAGCCGGGAGGGCCTGCCGCCGCTGCACGTGCATGGCGGCCGGTCGCTGCACGGCATCCGCTACACGTTGCCCGTCGCCAGTGCGCAGGTGAAGTCCGCGCTGCTGCTGGCCGGCCTGTATGCGCAGGGCGAGACGGAGGTGATCGAGCCGCATCCGACCCGCGATTACACCGAGCGCATGCTCGCTGCCTTCGGCTGGCCGATCGAATTCTCGCCGGGCCGGGCGCGACTCGGCGGGGGACATGCGCTGCGCGCCACCGACGTGCGCGTGCCGGCGGATTTTTCCTCGGCGGCGTTCTTCCTGGTCGCCGGCAGCATCGTGCCCGGCGCCGAACTGCGCGTGCCGGCGGTCGGCCTCAATCCGCGCCGCACCGGTCTGCTGCAGGCGCTGCGCCTGATGGGGGCCGACATCCGCATCGAGCACGAAGGCGAGAGCGGCGGCGAGCCGGTCGGCGACCTGGTGGTGCGGCATGCGCCGTTGCACGGCATCGAGCTGCCCGAGGCGCTGGTGCCGGACATGATCGACGAGTTCCCCGCGCTGTTCGTGGCGGCGGCCGCGGCTACCGGTGTCACGGTGGTGCGTGGCGCGGCCGAGCTGCGGGTGAAGGAATCCGACCGCCTGGCCGGCATGGCGGCGGGCCTGCAGGCGCTGGGCGTGAACGTGGAAGAGCGGCCGGACGGCGCCACCATCCACGGCGGGCCGATCGGCAGCGGAACGATCGACAGCCACGGCGACCATCGCATCGCGATGAGCTTCGCCGTCGCCGGGCTGGTCGCCCGTGGCCCGGTGCGCATCGGCGACTGCGCCAACGTGGCGACGTCGTTCCCGGGCTTCCTGGAGCTGGCCAACGGCTGTGGATTCGATCTGGCGCCTGCCGTGTAGGAGCGCACCCTGTGCGCGAATGCTTTTGCTCCTGATCGACATCAAAGCAAAAGCATTCGCGCACAGGGTGCGCTCCTACACATGGGCGCGGCCGGCGGGGTAGGCTTGCGGGTCCGTGATCGAGGTCGCCATGTCCCGTCCTGATTTCATCGTCGCCATCCCCGCCCGCTACGGCTCCACCCGCCTGCCGGCCAAGCCGCTGCGCGCCATCGGCGGGGTGCCGATGGTGGTGCGCGTGGCGCAGCGGGCGCTGCAGGCGGGGGCCGGCCAGGTGGTGGTGGCGGTGGATGACGCGCGCATCGCCGAGGCGCTGGCCGGGCAGGGCGTGGACATCTGCATGACCCGCGCGGACCACGCCTCGGGCAGCGATCGGCTGGCCGAATGCGCCGTGCACTACGGCTGGGCCGACGACGCCATCGTGGTGAACCTGCAGGGCGACGAGCCGTTCGCGCCCGCGGCCGGGATTCGCGAAGTGGTTCGCGCGCTGGCCGGGGACGACGCGCCGATGGCCACGCTGGCCGCACCCATCGGCGAGGCGCGCGAACTGTTCGATCCCAACGTGGTGAAGCTGGTGCGCGATGCGCGCGGCCGCGCGCTGTACTTCAGCCGCGCGCCGCTGCCGTGGGCACGCGATGCGTTCGCCGCGAGTCGCGGCGCGCTGCCCGCCGACGTGCCGTTCCTGCGCCATGTCGGCATCTATGCCTACCGCGCCGGCTTCCTGCGCCGGTACACCGGCCTGTCGCGCACGCCGCTGGAGCAGGCCGAGTCGCTGGAGCAGCTGCGCGTGCTGGAGCACGGCCATGCGATCGCGGTGCGGCTCACGCCCGAACCGTTCCCGCCGGGTATCGACACCGAGGCCGACCTGGCCCGCGCCGAACAGTGGCTTGCCGCGCAGGAATGAGCGGCGGCGCCTCCGGCAGCGGCTACAATTCCCGGCATGTCACCCGCTTCCGAGCTGGCCTTCGACGGCAAGGCCTTCGTCCGCACTCTCTCCACCTCGCCCGGCGTCTACCGCTACTTCGACGCGGACGACGAACTGCTGTATGTCGGCAAGGCCGGCAACCTCAGGAAGCGCGTCGGCAGCTATTTCCTGAAGCCGCGGATGGAGCCGCGCATCGCGGCGATGGTGTCGCAGATCGCGCGCGCCGAGATCACCGTCACGCGCACCGAGGGCGAGGCGCTGCTGCTGGAATCGCAGCTGATCAAGTCGCTCAAGCCGCGCTACAACATCCTGCTGCGCGACGACAAGAGCTATCCGTACATCTATCTGTCCGGCGGCGAGGATTACCCGCGGCTGGCCTTCCATCGCGGCGCGCGCAACCTGCCGGGACGCTTCTTCGGGCCGTACCCGAGCACCTACGCGGTGCGCGAGAGCCTCAACCTGATGCAGAAGCTGTTCAAGGTGCGCCAGTGCGAGGACAGCTACTTCCGCAACCGCTCGCGGCCGTGCCTGCAGCACCAGATCGGCCGCTGCACGGCGCCGTGCGTGGGGCTGATCGGCGTGGACGACTACGGCGTGGATGTGCGCCACGCGCAGATGTTCCTGGAGGGGCGCTCCAGCGCGGTGATCGACGAGCTGGCCGGATCGATGGAGCAGGCCGCCGCCGCGCTGAACTTCGAGCGCGCCGCTACGCTGCGCGACCAGGTGGCGGCGCTGCGCCGGCTGCAGGCGCAGCACCACGTGCAGGGCGCCAGCGCGGACATGGACGTGATCGCCTGCCGCATCGAGTCGGGCATCGCCTGCGTCAGCGTGCTGTTCTTCCGCGACGGCATCAGCCTGGGCACGCGCGACTTCTTCCCGCGGCTGCCGCTGGACGCCGCGCCGGCCGACGTGCTGGCCCAGTTCATCGCGCAGTACTACCTGGAGCGTCCGGTGCCGCGCGAGCTGGTGGTGGGCGAGGCGCTGGAGGACGAGGCGATCCTCGCCGAGCTGCTGGCGCAGCAGTCCGGTCACGCGGTGGAGATCAGGACCCGCGTGCGCGGCGAGCGCGCGCAGTTCCTGCAGATGGCCGAGCGCAACGCACAGGCTTCGCTGACCCAGCGCCTGGCCAGCCGGCAGACGCTGGGCGCGCGTTTCGACGACCTGCAGAAGGTGCTCGGCCTGGACGAGCCGCCCAGGCGCATCGAGTGCTTCGACATCAGCCATACGCGCGGCGAACTGACCGTGGCGTCGTGCGTGGTGTTCGGCCCGGAGGGGCCGGACAAGTCGCACTACCGCCGCTTCAACATCAGCGGCATCACCCCCGGCGACGACTACGCGGCCATGCATCAGGCGCTCACCCGGCGCTTCCGCAGGGTGGCCGACGGCGAGGGGGCCAGGCCCGACGTGCTGCTGATCGACGGCGGTGCCGGGCAGGTGGCGCAGGCGCTGGACGTGCTGCGCGAACTGGGCGTCACCGGCATCGAGGTGGTCGGCGTGGCCAAGGGGCCGGGCCGGCGCGCGGGCGAGGAAACGCTGGTGCTGGCCGGCAGCGGCCGGGAGATCCATCCCGGCTCGTCCTCGCCCGCGCTGCACCTGGTCGCCGCCGTGCGCGACGAGGCGCACCGCTTCGCCATCAGCGGCCATCGCAAGCGGCGCGAGAAGGCGCGCGAGCGCAGCGTGCTGGAGGACGTGCCCGGCATCGGCGCGCGCCGCCGCGCGGCCCTGCTCAAGGCGTTCGGCGGACTGGCGGGCGTGGAGGCCGCCGGCGTGGAGGAGCTCATGCGGATCAAGGGCATCGACCGCGGACTGGCCGAGCGCATCTACGCGGCGATGCATCCCTGAAGGCGCGGTGACGTGGGCGCGGCGATCACATCGCGGCATGCGACACTTGGCGGCAGAGACAGCCGAGGAAGCAATTCGTGATGCGCATCAACCTGCCCACCTGGCTCACCCTGTTCCGTGTCGCGCTGTTGCCGGTGATGGTGGTGGCCTTCTACCTGCCGTTCCGTGGCCACAACGTGGTGGCGGCGGTGGTGTTCCTGCTCGCCGCGGTGACTGATTGGCTGGACGGCTATCTCGCCCGCCGCATGAAGCTCACCTCGGCGTTCGGTGCCTTCCTCGATCCGGTGGCGGACAAGCTGATGGTGGCGGTGACGCTGTTCCTGCTGGTGGAGTCGCACCACCGCGTGGTGGCGTCGCACTACGGCACGGCGCTGCCGGACCACGACTGGTTCGGCGTGGTGATGGCGGTGACGGCGGCGATCATCGTGGGGCGCGAGATCAGCATCTCCGCCCTGCGCGAGTGGATGGCCGAGATCGGCATGCGCGCGGCGGTGAAGGTGGCCTTCATCGGCAAGCTCAAGACGGTGATGCAGATGGTCGCGCTCACCGTGCTGATCGTGCAGCACGATGCCGAGACGCTGCGGCTCTACCACGTGGGCGAGTTCCTGCTGGTGGCCGCCGGCGTGCTCACCATCTGGTCGGGCCTGTACTACGTGCGTGCGGCGTGGCCGGCGCTGAGCGGCGACCTCGATCGCCGTCCGGAAGAACGCGACGATTCCTGAAGCGGGCGGAGCTGGCTTCCTTTATCGTTATAAAGTAACATTCGTCACCCAGGTAAGCGGGCTGGTGCCCGCCTCGGCAACGGGGTGACCCATGGATTCCGATTTCTCCGGCAAGTCGTTCTGGTGGCATGTGGCCGACCGCGTGGGCACTGCGGCCTCGTTCCTGTGTGCCATTCACTGCGCACTGCTGCCCTTCGTGCTGGCGCTGCTGCCCTTCATCGGGCTGGAGTTCCTGGCCAGCCACACGTTCGAGCGCATCTTCGTGATGTTCGCCTGCGCGCTGGCCCTGTTCAGTCTCGGTCGCGGTTACCGCCGCCACCGCGTGCCGCAGCCGCTGACCATCGCCCTGCCGGCGCTGGCGCTGCTGCTGGCCGGCGTGACGGTGGCCGAGAGCGGTTCGATCGTGCTGCACAGCGTGATGGTGACCATCGGCGGCCTGCTGCTGGCGTTTTCGCACTTTCTCAATCTGCGCGCCGATCGCCTGTACGAGCACGTGCACGGTCCCGACTGCATGCATTGAACGGCGCCGGTGAACGCGCCGGCTTGCGATTTGCGCGCCCGCTGCTACGATGATCGACCGTTCTCGCAATCACACGCATTCGAAGGAGTTTCCATGGGTAAGGGCGATCGCAAGACCCGTCGCGGCAAGATCAACCGCGCCAGCTACGGCAACAGCCGCGCTCATGGCGCCGTGCCGGCAGTGGCCGGCGGCAAGCCCACGGTGACCAAGCCGGCAGCGGCCAAGAAGGCGGCGCCGAAGAAGAAGTCCGCCTGAGCCATCCGCTCGGTGGAACAAAAAAAACCCCGCCTGGCGCGGGGTTTTTCATGTGCGGACCATCAGGGGGCGCGGCGCCGGCCGCCGATCCAGCTCTGGCGCAGCAGCGCGCCGCCGATCCAGTAGCAAAGTTCGGCCGGCTCGCCGACGTTCCACACGGCCAGGTCGGCGCGCTGGCCCACCGCCAGCGTGCCGCGATCGGACAGGCCGAGCGCGCGGGCGGCATGCACGGTCACGCCGCGCAGCGCTTCCTCCGGCGTCAGCCGGAACAACGTGCACGCCATGCCGGCGGCCAGGCGCAGCGACAGCAGCGGTGAGGTGCCGGGGTTGCAGTCCGTCGCCACCGCCATCGGCACGCCGGCCGCGCGCAGCGCATCGATCGGCGGCAGCCGGGTTTCGCGCAGCGCGTAGAACGCGCCGGGCAGCAGCACCGCCACGGTGCCCGCCGCAGCCATCGCGGCCACGCCGCTGGCATCGAGGTATTCCAGATGATCGGCTGACAGCCCGCCGTAGCGCGCCACCAGCGCGGTGCCACCCTGGTCGGACAGCTGCTCGGCGTGCAGCTTCACCGGCAGGTCCAGCGCGCGGGCGCGTTCGAACAATCGCTGCGTCTCGGCCGGCGTGAAGCCGATGCCTTCGCAGAACGCATCCACCGCGTCGACCAGCCCTTCGCCGGCCAGCGTGGGCAACCAGACATCGCACACCGCGTCGACGTATTCGTCGCGCCGATCGCGGTATTCCGGTGGCAGCGCATGCAGGCCCAGGAAGCTGGTGCGCACGGTGACGCCCAGCGTGGCGCCGACGCGGCGTGCCACGCGCAGCATCTTGCGCTCGTCCTCCAGCGTGAGGCCGTAGCCGGACTTGATCTCCAGCGTGGTCACGCCGTCGGCGAGCAGGGCCCTGGCGCGCGTGATGGCCGCGGCGAGCAACTGGTCTTCGTCGGCCGCGCGGGTGGCGGCGACGGTGGACACGATGCCGCCGCCGGCCTGCGCAATCTGCGCATAGCTGGCGCCGTTGAGGCGCAGGTCGAACTCGTGCGCGCGGTTGCCGCCGAACACCAGATGGGTGTGGCAGTCGATCAGGGCCGGCGTGACCAGGCATCCGTCCAGTTCGATCACCTCGTCGGCGAGCGCGTCGGGGCCTTCGGGCAGCGCGGAGCGGGCGCCGACCCAGGCGATGCGTCCGTCACGCATCGCCAGGACCCCATCCCGGACCAGCCCGAACGGCGCGTTCGACGCGAACGTGGCCAGCGTGGCCCCGGTCAGCAGCACATCCCAGCGCGATTCACTCATTGGCAACGGCCTGTGTCTCGACTCAGGAAGGATCCGGGGGGGTATTGCCGGGCAACGCCGCCTGCTCTTCGTAAGCGCTGGTCTTGCCGGACGGCGCCGGCTTGACGACCTCGAGGTCGTCCGGCTCGGCGGTCGGGCGCGGCGATGGCGCGGCCTTGGCATGGGCCGCAGCCTGCTGGCGTTCGAAGTCCTGCACCATGCGTTCGGCGAAGTCCTTGTAGACCGGGGTCGGGCAGAACAGCGAGGCGGCGGCGCGCGCCAGCAGGCAGGCGGCCATGATCGGGATCACCATGTCCTGGTTGTCGGTCAGCTCCATCGCGATCACCGCCGAGGTCAGCGGTGCGCCGGTCACGCCGGAGAGGTACGCGCTCATGCCCAGCAGCACCACCGCCGCGGCGGGCACGCCCGGCAGGAAGGTGGCGATGTTGTGGCCCAGGCCCGCGCCCACGGCCAGCGCCGGCGAGAAGATGCCGCCGGGGATGCCGGCCCAGTACGACACCACGTTGGCCAGCAGCTTGGCGATGCCGAAGCCCTGGCCCGGGGTGGTGGCGGCCTCCTGCACGAAGGCGCGCGCCTGGTCGTAACCGGTGCCGTAGATGTTGTTGTGGGTGGCCAGGCCCAGCACCGCCAGCGCCAGGCCGCAGCCGGCGGCGAACAGCACCGGCGCATGCGAGCGCAGCCTGCCGATGTAGGCCAGCGGGCCGCGCCGGCTGAGCAGGATCAGCCGGGCGAACAGGCCGCCGAGCAGGCCGCCGATGATGCCGGTCAGCAGCACCGCCAGCCACGCATGGCCGAGCGGCAGGCTGGCGTCCACTTCGCCGAAATAGGCGTAGTTGCCCATGATGCCCAGCGAGACCACGCCGCCGACGATCACCGCGGTGAGCAGCAGGCCGCTGAAGCGGTGCTCGAACGTGCCGGCCAGTTCCTCGATCGCGAATACCACGCCGGCCAGCGGCGTGTTGAACGCCGCGGCGATGCCGGCCGCGCCACCGGCGAGGATGAAGCGCGAGGCGGCCTTGGGGTCGGTGAAGCCGAAGCGGCGGCCCAGCGTGTAGAACAGGCCCGCGCCCACGTGCACCGTCGGGCCCTCGCGGCCGATCGAGGCGCCGACACCCAGCGCGATCAGGGTCAGCACCATCTTGCCCACCGCGATCGGCAGCGCCAGCATCCGCGCGCGGAAGCCCTCGTCCTCGATGTGCAGCGTGCCGATCACCTGCGGAATGCCGCTGCCGCGGGTGGCGCGCAGCTTGCCTTCGGTGGCCCAGGCGAGGCCGGCGAACACGATCGGCGTCACGACCAGCGGGATCCATGCGCCATAGCTGATCATTTTCTGGAACAGGTGGAACGACCAGTCGCTGGCCTTGGCGAACATGATGGCCGCCAGCGCGACCAGGATCGCGCCGATCCACAGCGCCAGCCGCCGCTTCCACTGGGCCGGCGCGAAGAACTCGTGGCCCAGCAGCGCCTGCAGGCGTGGGTTGGATGAGCGCGGGGAGGGCGGCTGCGAGTCGGTCATTGCACCTGGTTCGTCGGATGAAGAAGTGGAAGCGTTCAGCGCGGCGCGTGCTGCCAGCGCGTCTGGTACAGGTCGAAGCGGCGGTCCTTGAGGTTCTGCACGGCGCCGGCGTTGCGCGCGCGGGCCAGGCTCTCCAGCCGCAGGTCGGCGAACAGCACGGTCTCGATGTTCGGCGTGGAATCGGCGGCGATGCCGTCGCGCGCGAACGGGAAGTCGCTGGGCGTGAGGATGCAGCTCTGGCCGTACTGGATGTCGAAGTTGTTCACGCCTGGCAGGTTGCCCACGTTGCCGGAGAGCACCACGTAGCACTGGTTCTCGATGGCGCGCGCCTGCGAACAGTAGCGCACGCGCAGGTAGCCCTCGCGCACGTCGGTGCAGAACGGCACGAACAGGATCAGCGCGCCCTGGTCGGTGAGGTGGCGGGCGACCTCGGGAAACTCGGCGTCGTAGCAGATCATCACGCCGATCGGGCCGCAGTCGGTCTGGATCGTCGCGGCGCTGTCGCCGCCGCTGACGTTCCACACGTTGCGCTCGCTGGGCGTGGGGTGCAGCTTCTCGCGCTCGTGCAGCGAGCCGTCGCGCAGGCACACGTAGCAGACGTTGTGGATATCGCCGTTGGGCTGCTCGGTGGGATGCGAGCCGCCGATGATGTTGATGTTGTAGCGCACCGCCAGGTCGCTGAAGAGCGCCTTCACCTGCGGCGTGTATTGGCTCAGCTTGCGGATCGACTCGACCGGCGACAGCTCCTCGTTCTCGATCGACAGCAGTTGCAGCGTGATCAGCTCGGGGAAGGTGACGAAGTCGGCGCCGTAGTCGGCGGCGATGTCGGTGAAGTACTCCACCTGGGTGGCGAACTCCTCGAACGAGGTGATCCGCCGCTGCTGGTACTGCACCGAGGCCACCCGCACCGAGTCGGGCAGGTTCTGGTGCGAGGTGATCGACGGCGTGTCCGGATGATCGTGCAGCTGCGGATTGCGCCACACCAGGTGCACCGCGTAGCCGAGCGAGTCGTAGTCCGACGGCACGTAGGCGCGCAGCAGGCCGATCATCTCGAAGTCGTTGTTGAGCTGGAAGCTCAGCGTGAGGTCGCGGCGCCTGCCCTCGATCACCGCCTGCACGTAGGCCTCGGCGCTGCCGTAGCGCTGGATGTTCTTCGCCAGCCCCGGAATGCGCCCGCCGAACACGATGCCGCGCAGCTTGAGGTCGGCGCACAGCCGCTTGCGCGCCTGGTACAGCCGCTGGCCGATGCGCATGCCGCGGTAATCCGGATGCACCACCACTTCCATGCCGTACAGCCAGTCGCCGTCGGGCTTGTGCCGCGAGGCCATGCCGCCGCCGGTGATCTGCACCCAGGTATGCGGCGCCAGCGCGGTGGCCTCGTCGATGCGAAAGGTGGCGCAATAACCCACGATGCGCCCCTCGTACTCCACCACGAACTGGCCTTCGGGAAAGTGCGTCTGCTGGGAGCGCAGCATTTCCGCCGAATGGCCCCATTCCGGCGTGTACACGCGAGCGGTGAGATCCACCAGCTGCGGCACGTCGGTGGGAACCGCCTGCCGCAGCAGGAGTTTGGGCGTGTGCTCGGGGTTTTTCCTGGCCATCCGTCCATTATGCCGCAGTGCCGTAAAAGCCGAGTCGCGATGCGGCCATTACACTCAACGCCTTTGCACGGATACGGCCCATGACGCAGCCAGCGATGCAGCGCATCTTCCACGCCGCCCATGGCTGGCACGGCCGCGCCTGGCAGGCCGACCTGCGCCTGGCGGTGGACGTCGACGGCCGCCTCGCACCGGCCGCCGCCGGTGTCGCCGGCGAAGCGCTGGGCCGCTGGGTGCTGCCGGGCATGCCCAACCTGCATTCGCACGCGTTCCAGCGCGCCATGGCCGGGCTGGCCGAGCGGCGCGGCCCCGGCAGCGACAGCTTCTGGACCTGGCGCGAGGCGATGTACGGCTTCGCCGCCGCGCTCGATCCCGAATCGCTGCAGGCGATCGCAGCGCAGCTCTACGTGGAGATGCTCAAGGCCGGCTACACCCAGGTCTGCGAATTCCATTATCTGCACCACCAGCCGGACGGCACGCCGTATGCGCAGCGCGAGGCGATGTCGCTGGCGCTGATCGAGGCGGCGAAGGAGGCCGGCATCGCGCTCACCCTGTTGCCGGTGCTGTACATGACCGGCGGCTTCGACGGCCGCGCGCTGGCGCCGCGCCAGCGTCGCTTCGGTCATGCGGAAGTCTCCGGCTACCTGCGCCTGCTCGACACGCTGCGCACGCACGAGTCGGCCGACCTGCGCGTAGGCATCGCGCTGCATTCGCTGCGCGCGGTGCCGGAAGTGGCGATGCGCACGCTGCTGGCCACCGGCGCAGCGCAGACCGGTCCCATCCACATCCACATCGCCGAGCAGCTCGGCGAAGTGCAGGACTGCCTCGCCGTGCGCGGCGCGCGGCCGGTGGAGTGGCTGCTCGATCACGCCGCGGTGGACGCGCGCTGGTGCCTGATCCACGCCACCCACCTCACCGGCCACGAAACCTCGCGGCTCGCCCGCAGCGGCGCGATCGCCGGCCTGTGTCCGACCACCGAGGCCAACCTCGGCGACGGCCTGTTTCCGCTGGCCGATTACCTCGATGCCGGCGGCACGCTCGGCATCGGCTCGGATTCGCACATCTCCGTGTCACCGGTGGAGGAACTGCGCTGGCTCGAATACGGCCAGCGCCTGACCACGCGCCATCGCAACATCGCCGCGCTCGGCGCGGGCGAGAGCGTGGGCGAAACGCTGTGGGCCGCCGCACTGCACGGCGGCGCGCAGGCCTCGGGCCTGCCCGTCGGCGCGCTCGCCCCCGGCCAGCGCGCCGACCTGCTGGTGCTGGACGACGAGGCTCCGCTGCTCGCCGCGCGCGATGCTACGTCGGCGATGGACAGCTTCCTGTTCGCCGGCAACGCGCCGCTGGTGCGCCACGTGATGTGCGGCGGCCGCTGGGTGGTGCGCGATTTCCACCATCACGACGAGGCGCGCATCGCGGCGCGCTATCGCCGGGTGGTCGATCGGATCGCCAGGGGTTGATCCCGACGGGGTGAAGTGAATTCAGAGGTCGGTGCGACCGTCCGCTATCAGGCGGAATGTCGCAGCGGTGCAGGGCGTGCCGTGCAAGACGTGCGGCGCAAAATCGAGCCCGACAGATGCCGTCTCACGTTTTGCGACAGGCTTGTGATCATATTAGTTGTGCCTGCACTGGTTGTGCTCGCGTGAGGGATTGGGGGCTTGTGCCGCAGGGGCAATCATCGGAATCGACAGGGCATGCGTTGCGTGCATCGTGTCGAGCCCAAGATCAATCGGGTTCGGCACTTGCCACATGGCGGTTATACAGTCCAGGACGGGGTAGTCAGTGATTGACAAGGGATGCCGAAATATTTGGGCAAAAACCAGTCGAGCGGATGAAGGCTGGCACCCGCTGCTGCTTCATGTACTGGACGTTGCCGCTACTGCCGATGCGATCCTGGCAAGGGAGCCGCAAAGCACTCGACACCGGATGGCAGCGATCATCGGGCTCGACTGGGATGCGGCCCGACCGTGGCTGCTGTTGTTGATTGCCTGTCACGATCTGGGTAAATGCAGTCCCGGGTTTCAGTGCAAATGGAAGAACCTTTCTGGCCTGGATGAGGGCGCGAGCCCGGACACGACGGTCAATCATGCTTTCGTCAGCCAGGTCGAACTCTTCGGATTGCTGCACGAACTCGGCTGGCCGGAAGACGCGGCGGATCTGCTGGCGGATGCGGTGGGCTGCCATCACGGCGAGCGTGCAAGCCCCAGAGAAATCGAAAGAATCGAAGCCAACCCGTTCAAAAGCACGCTCGGCAAACCGGAATGGGGCAAGGCGCGCCGCACCATCTTCGAAGCCCTGATCGCAGTCTTCGCGCCGACCGAACCGCCCACCAAACCCACGCTCACCGGCCCGGATTTCATGCTGCTCGCCGGATTGACCAGCTTTGCCGACTGGATCGGTTCCAACGAGCAGCATTTCCCGTTCGGCACACCCGACGAGTGCACCGACCCGCACGGCTGGTTTGAAACGCGACGCCGCCACAACGTCGAAGAAGCGCTGGACCAAACCGGTTGGCTACCGCGCTTGCCGCTGGCCACGACACATCACGCGTTCGACACCGTGTTCGGCTTCGCCCCGCGCCCCTTGCAGCAAGCGGTGGTCGATGCGCTCGGCAGCATCGATCAGCCCGCGATCCTGCTGGTCGAAGCCCCGATGGGCGAAGGCAAGACCGAAGCCGCTCTCTACGCCCATCTGGAATTGCAGCGTCGACTCGGCCATCGTGGGCTGTACGTGGCCTTGCCGACCAAAGCGACGGGAAACGCGATGTTCCGCCGCGTCCTGAAGTTTTTGCGCAGCCAGCATTGCGACCGCCCGCTCGACATGCAATTGCTGCATGGCGGCGCGCTGCTCATCGACGACTTTCAGCAACTCAAGCCGGGCGGCATTTTCGATGCCACCGCCGGTGGTGACGTGCGTGCGGGCGAGTGGTTCACCCACAAGAAGCGCGCGTTGCTCTCGGAGTACGGTGTCGGCACCGTAGACCAGGCGCTTTTGACCATCTTGCCGGTGCGCCATCAGTTCGTGCGGCTGTGGGGGCTGGCGAACCGCGTCGTCGTGTTTGACGAAATCCACGCCTATGATGCCTATACCGGAACGCTGTTGCTGCACCTGTTGCGCTGGCTGCTGGCGCTGGGTTCGTCCGTCGTGCTGCTGTCGGCGACCCTGCCTCCGCAGATTCGACGCAAGCTTGCCGAGTTGACCGATGCAACGCCGCCTGAGCAAGACGCAAGCTACCCGCGCCTCTCCGTTTACCAGCCCGGGCAGGGCGTGTGCCAAATCGCATTCGACGCCGATCCCGCGCGACGGTTGGAGCTTGCAGTCCAGGCCGTTACCGCCGAGTTGACCACATTGCGGATTGCCATCGACGAGCGCCTTGCCTGGGGCGGCTATGCACTTGTGCTGCTCAATACCGTGCAACGCGCCCAGGATCTATACCGGGACTATGGCGCAGGCATTCCCTTGTTGTTCGACGGTCAGACGGTTGGCAAACGGCTGGAGGATGGCACCGAGATTTTTCTGTTCCATGCGCGCTTTCCCGCCGATCAGCGACAGCGGCGTGAGGACGCCGTGCTGAAGCTCTTCGGCCCGCCAGATCGCGAAGCTCCCATCCTGCGCAGCGGGCGAAAAATCCTCATCGCCACCCAGGTGGCCGAGCAAAGTCTCGATCTCGATTTCGATCTGATCGCCACCGACCTGGCACCCATCGACCTGCTGTTGCAACGCGCGGGCCGCCTGTGGCGGCATCCGCGAGGCGTACGCCCCCTGGCTTTCCCGATCCTGATCGTGGCCGGGCTGGCCGATGACGCGCCGCCTTCGTTTGGCAAGCCGCTCTGGTGGGGTGCGGTTTATCGCGAGGACGTGTTGCTGCGAACCTGGTGTCTGTTGCGCGATCGGCCGAACCTGCACCTGCCAGGCGACATCGACAGGCTGGTGACTGCGGTGTACGAGGAAGACGTCGTGATCCCCGAGTCGTTGCAGTCCCGGCTGCAAAAAGCCCTGGAAGAGGGCGAAGGAAAAATCTACGCCCAGACGTCCGTGGCGAACAAAGCCATCATCGGTTTTCCCGACGACGCATCGTGGAACGATCCGGCGCGGTTCAGTCTCTACGATGAGGGCGAGCCCGGCGTGCACCGCACCCTGATGGCGCAAACCCGCCTTGGCGAAGACTCCGTCGTTGCCATTCCCTTGTGGGAGGCGGACGCTTTCGATGCCGCCGTCGAGCCTGATTTTGCGCAGGCCAAAAACTGGTTTCTGCGCGCCATGAGCCTGTCCAGCAAGCGCATCGTCAAGCCGTTCCAAAAGGCAGGCGTGCCGGAAGGCTGGAAAAAGAGCGCCTTGCTTCGCAACGCCTATCCACTGCGACTGGACGCCGATTCATGCTGGATCGACGACATCCATGTGCGCCTCACCGACGATCTGGGGCTGGTTTACGTGACCGAGGAGATCCAATGAGCCGCTACAACCTGATCGACGAATCCTGGATTCCCGTGCGTTTTCCGGATGGAACGCGTGCGGAACTGGGTCTGCGCGAGGCGCTGCTGCGGGCGAAGGACATCGCGGTCATCGAAGATCCTTCGCCGCTGGTCGTGGCCAGCCTGCATCGCTTCCTGCTGGCTGTTCTCTATCGCGCGCTGGAAGGGCCGACCGACATCGATCAAGCCAGAACCTGGTTCAAGTCGGGTCTGCCCGCAGAGAAGATCGCGACCTATCTGGAGCGCTGGCGGGAGCGGTTCTGGTTGTTTGATGAGAAATATCCCTTTGGGCAGATTTCCGATTTCGAGCCGAAAACGTGGCGTGCCTGGACGGTACTGGCTGCCGAGCACAACGCTGACAACGCCAAAGTGCTGTTCGACCATATCGACGTGACACGCCCGGACGCCGTGCCGGCCAGCGCAACGGTTCGCTGGATGCTGGCGACGCAGACTTTTTCGGTGAGTGCGGGCAAGAGCGAACTGTCACACACTGGCACCGCGCCATCGGCGACGGCGGCGATGGCCTTGCCGTTGGGACGCAATCTGGAGGACACGCTGCTATTGAGCCTCGTCCCCCAGAACCGGGCGGTATTTTCCCAGGATCTGCCGATCTGGGAGCGCAGCGCCGAATCGTCGGCAAGTCTGAAGTCGGGCATCGAACGCGCCATCGGTGGATTCGCCGACCGTTACACCTGGCGAACCCGCTCGATACGGCTGCGAAGAAATGAGACTGGCAACGTGAACTCGTTGGCTTTTGCTTCCGGCGTGGAAAACACCTCGAAGGACGGCATCGATCCCATGCTCGCTTACCGCGTAGACAAGGACAAAGGCCGCTTGCCGATTCAATTCAAAGAGCGTGGCTTGTGGCGTGATTTCGATTCCTTGCTACCCGACGACGCGCGCCTTGCACCGAGTGTGATCGAACACGTTGCCGCGCTCACCCGCTTTGCGCGCGATCGTTTCCCACGTTCGATCATGGTGCTGGGGCAGTTCAACAACAAGGCGAAGATCGAGTATTGGCGCATGGAGCGCTTTGCTTTGCCGCAAGCCCTGTTGGGCGACCGTTCGACTCACATCCGCACCGAAATCCGCCAACTCCTCACCGACGCTGAAGAAACCCAGAAAGCGCTGTGGCAGGCCTGCCGCAGGTTTGCCCGCGATCTCTTGAGCCGTGGCGAACGCGAGCCTGATGGCAAGGATGTCGGCAAATTTGTTGAGCAGATGTCCGCCAGCGCCCGCTATTGGTCCCGGCTGGAAGCCGCGTTCCACGACATGCTGCATCACTACACGCGGGAGCGTGATCCAGACGACATCCGCCTCGACTGGCTGAAAAGCGTGCGCGCGGCCTTGCGCGACGCCTGGGCACAGCACGCCGCCTCGGTCTCTACCGGGGATGCTTGGGCAATCCGGGCACTGGTTCGAGCCGAAGGTGCTGTCGGCAAGCAACTGAAAACCCTGAACGAAGAAATCCAGAAATACGAATCGCGTCGCAAGCCTACGGAGGAAACAGCATGAGCGGACTCATCGCGTGGCTGGAACAGTTGAACGAGGCGGATAGCAAGGCCAAGGCGGTATTGCGACGCAGTTTGGCCTTCGATCCCGGGCAGCATATCCCCGCCTTTCCTTACGTTGAGTCGTTTCTCAAAGGCGAGGCAGAAGGTTGGCACAGACAGATGCACTACCTCGTCGCCGGCCTGTGGGCCGCGCACTGGCGCGAAGGCAGGGTGGGCATGCCGCTGCCCCTTGCCAAGGCTTGCGCGATTCATCAGCTCAACAGCGGCTCGGCAAGCACCGAGCGCCGCTTCATCAATTTGCTGGACGCCGACCGTGAGCAACTGCCGCACCGCATGCGCCAGATGATCGCGCTGCTGGGCGAGCAGCCCATCGACTTCAGCGCGTTGCTACGCGACCTGCTCGACTGGAACTGCGACGACAAGCGCATCCAGAACAAGTGGGCGCGCGAGTTCTATCGCACCATCAGTCCTTTTTCCCAGAATGAACCTGACGCCGCCACGGAGACCGCCGCATGAAAACCCTGATCGAAATTCACGTCCTGCAAAACTTCGCGCCTTCCAACCTCAACCGCGACGACACCGGTGCGCCCAAGGATGCACTGTTCGGTGGCACTCGTCGGGCACGGGTATCGAGTCAGTGCGACAAACGAGCGGTGCGACAGTTTTTCGATGGGAAAGTACGCGAGGGTGTCTTCAGTGAGGATGAACTGGCAGTGCGCACCAAGCGTGTCTATCAGGCCATTGTAGATGCGCTGGCTGGCAAGCGTGATCCGGTGGAGACGCGTACAAAAGCTGAAATTGCGCTGTCGTACGTCAAACTCAAAGCGGCGGAAGGCGGCAAAACGCAGTATCTGTTGTTCCTTGGTCGCCGGGAAATTTCGGCACTGGCAGAAACGATCGATGATTGCTGGGACCAGATTGTGGCCGCCGAGGAGAGCCTCGTCGAAAAGCCCAAGGGCAAGGCCAAGAAAGCCGCCGCAAGCAGCGCGCCCAAGGCAGTCCTGGTGCGTATCGAGTCGGCTTTCGACGGTGGCAAGGCCGTCGACGTGGCCCTGTTCGGCCGCATGCTGGCCGACATGCCCGAGAAAAACCAGAACGCCGCCTGCCAGGTCGCGCACGCGATTTCGACGCATGCCGTCGAGCGTGAATTCGACTTCTACACGGCGGTCGACGACCTGAAGCCGGAGGACACCACAGGCGTCGACATGATGGGTACGGTGGAATTCAATTCGGCCTGTTACTACCGCTACGCCGTGGTCGATTGGGCGAAGCTCACCGAGAACCTGCAGGGCGACGTGGAACTCGCCGCCAAGGGCTTGCGCACGTTCCTTCAGGGTTTTGTCATGGCCGAGCCCACCGGCAAGCAGAACAGTTTCGCGGCGCACAACCCACCGGAGTTCGTGGCGGTGACGGTGAGCCATGATGCCGCCCCTCGGAACCTCGCCAACGCCTTCGAGACGGCGGTTCGCGCAAAACCCGGCGAATCGTTGACGCGCAAATCAGCGGAGGCGCTGGCCAGCAAGGGCCGCGTGTTGGAAACGGCTTACCCGAGAAAGTGCCAGACCTTCCTGCTCAATCTTGCCCAAGCCGATCTGGGCAGCTTCGGTACGGAACAAACCTCGCTGGACGATGTGCTGGAAGCAACGCTCACAGCCGTGCGGGGTTGAAGTCATGCCCACTCTGCTTTTACGACTGGCGGGGCCGATGCAATCCTGGGGCACGACCAGTCGCTTCGACCAGCGCGATACCGGCAAGGAGCCGAGCAAGTCCGGCGTGATCGGCCTGCTCGCTGCTGCGCTGGGGATAGGCCGGGAAAACTGGAACGACCTCGAACCGTTGACGCGGCTGACGATGGGCGTGCGGCATGATCGACCCGGCGTTTTGAAGCGTGACTATCAAACCGCGCAGAACATCATTTCCGCTGATCGCTCGAAGGTTCATGAAACCGCCGTGACCACTCGCGATTACCTCGCCGATGCGGTGTTCCTGGTTGGGTTGGAGAGTCCGGAGCGCAGCCTGCTCGAACGTGTGCACGCCGCTTTGCAAAACCCGTTCTGGCCGCTGGCACTGGGGCGCAAATCCTACGTGCCGTCTGAACCTGTGTGGCTTGAGGGCGGTCTCGTCGACGCGCCGTTGCTCGAAGCACTCGCCGCATGGCCCTGGAGCACCACGACGCGGCGCGGCGAAATTTCGCCCGAGCGTTTGCTGGTGTCGATGGAATCGCAGGACGGCAGCGGCGCATTGCGCATGGATCAGCCCTTGTCTTCGTTTGCCGAGCGGCGTTTCGGCGCGCGCTACGTGCACGCCGAATGGGTGGATTTGCAGCGGGAGGACGCTCATGCGCCTGCATAGAATCCACCTGAACCCGCGCTGCAGGGAGGCGCGCCGTGACCTCGCCGACGCCTACCAGATGCACGCAACGCTCTGCCGCGCGTTCTTTCCGCCGGAAACGCCGTGCCCGGCTGGTTCATTGCTGTGGCGACTGGAGCCGGAGACCGACGCCGAAGGCCGACCTCGTGTATTGATTCAATCCCGCGCGACGCCCGACTGGTCGCGGATTCCTGTTTCCGCATGGCTTGCCCGGGCCGAGCCCGGTATCGACCTCGTGCAGAAGCTCGCGCTCGATACGATCAAGCCAGGGCAGGTGTTTCGATTCCGGCTGCGCGCCAATCCCTGCAAGATGGTGCAGGGCAAGCGACAAGGGCTCGTTCATCCCGACGCGCAGCGGGAATGGCTGGTGCGCAAGGGCGAACAACACGGCTTCGCGCTACCGGAATCCGATACACCAGATTACTTCGATGCCATGCAGAGGCCAGATGGCCTCGCGTATCGCGATGTCCGTGTCTCGCACGAGCAAATGCTCAGGGGAACCCAGCACGGCGGTCATGCTATCCGGGTGTACTCGGTGCTGTTCGAAGGGCGGCTTGCCGTCACCGATGCCGTGCAATTCAGGAAGGTATTGGCGACGGGGATCGGCCACGGCAAAGTCATGGGACTCGGGTTGCTGTCCATTGTGCCGGCGACGGATCAGCCGTGGACCACGGCAAACCTCGGCAAAACTGCGTTGTAGCGGGATCGCGGCAAGGCTTGAGTAGATACGCAGGGAGGGCGGAGAATCATGCCAGGAGTCTGTCGGGCTTTGGTTGGCCGGGCTGCGAGTCCGTCTGCGCGGTCCATATTTCCGCCGCTTCTTGGCCCATAGAACCACTATGAGCCAAGAATCGTCGAAAATCTGTCCTCGCACAGCCGAATTCTCGCCTCGACCACCAAAGCCCGACAGACTCCTGGCAACAACGAGGAATCCTCACATGCGAATAAGGAGCGAATCATGGAATGGCGAGACCGCATTGTTTCCGACCCAGAAATCCTGGCGGGTAAACCCGTCATCAAAGGCACGCGCATTTCCGTCGAGCTCATCATCGGCTGGCTGGCCAACGGCTGGACGTTTGAGCAGCTGCTGGAGTCTTACCCGCACATCACCCGCGAAGACATTCTGGCGGCGTTGGCTTTTGCGGCCGAGATGATGCAGGAAGAAAAGTATATCGCCCGCCACAAGGCCGCTGCGTGAAACCACTATTGCTGGTCAACGAGAATTTTCCAGCACCCGCGCTCAGGCGATTACGGGCTGACGGTTTCGATGTTGTCGCCGTGACCGAGGAGATGCCTGGCGCATCAGACCGTACGGTGCTCGAACGGGCCCACGAGCTTGGGCGTTGGTTGGTTACGTTCGACCGTGACTATGGCGAACTGGTGTTTCTCCACGAACTGCCGCCGCCACCTGCCATTGTTTACATCCGGCAGGAGCCGATTCCTCCCGATGCCCCCGCTGAATGGCTGGCCGGCCTATTGTCGGATCCGGAGCTGCAATCGGGCTGTTTCATTACCCTTGGCAGCAAAGCCATCCGGCGGCGAGCCTTGCCTGCGGCCTCCTGATGGCCGATCTGCTGCCACCACTCAAGCCCATTGCGATCAAGGATCGGCTGTCCATTCTGTACATCGAGTATGGCAGTCTCGATGTGCTCGATGGTGCTTTCGTGGTGGTCGACAAGAATGGTGTACGCACGCATATCCCCGTGGGTGGCGTGGTGTGCCTGATGCTGGAGCCGGGCACTCGCGTTTCGCACATGGCGTGCGCGCTGGCCGCGCGGGTCGGCACCTTGCTGGTATGGATCGGCGAGGCTGGCGTGCGGCTGTACTCCGCGGGTCAGCCCGGCGGCGCCCGTTCCGACAAGTTGCTGTATCAGGCGCAGCTGGCGCTGGACGACAACCTGCGCCTGAAGGTGGTGCGCAAGATGTATGCGCTGCGTTTCGGCGAGGAGCCGCCGCAGCGGCGTTCGGTGGAGCAACTGCGTGGCATTGAAGGTGCGCGCGTGCGCGAAACCTACAAGCGCCTGGCCGCCCAGCATGGTGTGGCCTGGAAGGCGCGCAACTACGACACTAGCCAGTGGGACAAGGGCGACCTGCCCAATCGCTGCCTCTCCGCCGCCACCGCCTGCTTGTATGGCGTAACCGAAGCGGCCGTGCTGGCCGCCGGTTATGCTCCGGCCATCGGCTTCATTCACACCGGCAAACCGTTGTCCTTCGTCTACGACGTGGCCGACGTCTACAAGTTCGACACCGTGGTGCCGGTCGCCTTTCGCATCGCCGCGCGCAGTCCGCATAACCCCGAGCAGCAGGTGCGATTGGCCTGCCGCGACGTGTTCCGTGAATCGCATCTGTTGGAACGCATCATCCCGGGCATCGAAGAGATGCTGTCCGCCGGCGAAATCAAGCCACCCGAACGCTTCGAGGAACAAGTCGGCCCCGCCATTCCCAACCCGGAGGGTATCGGCGATGCTGGTCATCGTGCTTGAAAATGCGCCGCCACGCCTGCGTGGGCGCCTCGCCATCTGGCTGTTGGAAATACGGGCTGGCGTCTACGTGGGCAGCTATTCGGCCAAGGTGCGCGACCACATCTGGAGCCATGTCGAAGCCGGCATTGGCGAGGGCAATGCTGTGATGGCTTGGCGCGTGGGTAATGAGGCGGGCTTCGACTTCAAGACCTTGGGAAGCAATCGCCGGATACCCGTTGAATTGGACGGCGCAAAACTCGTCTCCTTCATGCCCGAATTGCCCTCCAATAGTGAAGCCGTAAAGGGCGTTCAGGTCGGTAGAAATATCGATAGCGCAAAAGTTCTTTGATAACATTGGTTTGAGGGAAGTGTGTTCCCCGCGCGAGCGGGGATGAACCCTGATCACGTTCCAGTCGCGGATCACGGTAGGCGTGTTCCCCGCGCGAGCGGGGATGAACCGGTCAACGCGGCTTCCTCGCCCAGCGTGCGGTAGTGTTCCCCGCGCGAGCGGGGATGAACCGCGTTCGACGACTCGCCTGTGGTGACGGTACGCGTGTTCCCCGCGCGAGCGGGGATGAACCGCACGGTTTTTGCGGTGGCCGATGGCGGCACGCAGTGTTCCCCGCGCGAGCGGGGATGAACCGGATATTGGAGGCGGCGCCTACCGGATATGGGCGTGTTCCCCGCGCGAGCGGGGATGAACCGATTGGCAGTCGGCCTATTACGAGGTTTTTGAGGTGTTCCCCGCGCGAGCGGGGATGAACCGAGTTGCGTCATAGAGGCGATATGGGCGATTGCGTGTTCCCCGCGCGAGCGGGGATGAACCGGCCTGCCACACCAGCATGAAGGTATCGAAGCCGTGTTCCCCGCGCGAGCGGGGATGAACCGGAGCGCCTGGTGCCCGTACCACGCGAGGCCGCGTGTTCCCCGCGCGAGCGGGGATGAACCGCCCTTACTGGACCGTCCAAACCTCGTTTCTTCGTGTTCCCCGCGCGAGCGGGGATGAACCGCGTGGTTGCTCGACGTGTCATAGCGTAGCCCTCGTGTTCCCCGCGCGAGCGGGGATGAACCGAGATTGCCGACGTGTGGGCCATGTTGGATGCGGTGTTCCCCGCGCGAGCGGGGATGAACCGTGGAGGCATGGATCGCCGCGCGCATCGCCGATCGTGTTCCCCGCGCGAGCGGGGATGAACCGATATCGACCCGGAGGACAGCGACACCATGGCAGTGTTCCCCGCGCGAGCGGGGATGAACCTCCAGTGCCGCCTGTTTGGCGGCCTGCAATGCTGTGTTCCCCGCGCGAGCGGGGATGAACCGTGCGCAGCACTTCGCCAAAACCTTTGGATTTCGTGTTCCCCGCGCGAGCGGGGATGAACCGGCGACCGACGAAATCCCGTTGCGCGCGTGTCTCGTGTTCCCCGCGCGAGCGGGGATGAACCGCAGGCACGGCACGTCATGCGCGGCGCTGTGGAGTGTTCCCCGCGCGAGCGGGGATGAACCGGTCTGCGCCGCGGCCTGGGCGGAGTACGACAAGTGTTCCCCGCGCGAGCGGGGATGAACCGCGCGCCGCCGGTCTGCTGCACCGCCTTGGCGAGTGTTCCCCGCGCGAGCGGGGATGAACCGCGCCGGCAGCTGATGGCCGCGTGGGCGCAGTTGTGTTCCCCGCGCGAGCGGGGATGAACCAACAAGAGATGCCACTGGAGCAAGAAGGCTCGCGTGTTCCCCGCGCGAGCGGGGATGAACCGCTCGAAAAAGCCCGCATGGCCATCGCATTCGGGTGTTCCCCGCGCGAGCGGGGATGAACCGCGGCGCCAACCGCTTTGCAGTTACCTACGATGCGTGTTCCCCGCGCGAGCGGGGATGAACCGACGTTCACCGACCACGCCAATCGCGGCACGTCGTGTTCCCCGCGCGAGCGGGGATGAACCGGCGCTGCTGATGGTCGCCCTGGGCGAGCCGCAGTGTTCCCCGCGCGAGCGGGGATGAACCGCTACCACACCTTCAGTTGGACGTGCTGGACAAGTGTTCCCCGCGCGAGCGGGGATGAACCGCCCGTGCACCGATGCAAACAGGTTTTTGAAGGGTGTTCCCCGCGCGAGCGGGGATGAACCGAACCTTCGGCAGAACGCATCGTGCAACTCGTCAGTGTTCCCCGCGCGAGCGGGGATGAACCGGTGCGTACGACATCGCGCTTGAGATTGCCGACGTGTTCCCCGCGCGAGCGGGGATGAACCGCGGGCGTTCTTCGGGTTCAATCGGGCCAGCAGGTGTTCCCCGCGCGAGCGGGGATGAACCGGCGAAATCAGCGTCTCGCAAGGCAACAACATCGTGTTCCCCGCGCGAGCGGGGATGAACCGGGCGGGTGCGCAACCGAACGCATCGGCCACGGGTGTTCCCCGCGCGAGCGGGGATGAACCGCCCGATCCGCAAACGTGTCCGCGGCGCGGTACGTGTTCCCCGCGCGAGCGGGGATGAACCGGCCCAGCTACCCGCACTGGCCAGCGTCGGGGGGTGTTCCCCGCGCGAGCGGGGATGAACCGAACGTCTTTTTCGAAGCCATCATGGCCATCTACGTGTTCCCCGCGCGAGCGGGGATGAACCGAGTTCAACCTGATGCGCGGCCCGGGCATTACGGTGTTCCCCGCGCGAGCGGGGATGAACCGTACGAGCTGGCGCTGACGCCCGCCCCGTGATCGTGTTCCCCGCGCGAGCGGGGATGAACCGCCGTGCGCGCGCAGGTGCCGGAGCATCTGGTTGTGTTCCGCGCGCGAGCGGGCATGAACCAGTCTGAATCTGAAAACTCGAAATCAGGCTCGCATCCCCGCGACAGCGCGACAGCGGGGATCCGGTGGCTCTAAGGCCCTGAAGAACAAAGACACTGGATTCCCGCTTTCGCGGGAATGACGAGCAAAAAGCGGATTTTCGAGGTTCCCTCAGGGGCCTCATCACCGGGGACTGGTGTTTCCCGCGCGAGCGGGGATGAGCCGCCGGTCAGACGCTTTCCCGCACAAGTGGGCGCTGGCAGATCAAGGCAACGAAGTATGACCTTGCCCCCCAGCGTAGACTTGGTGCTCGTCGGCTTGCTTGCTCTCATCTCATATGCAGCACATCCATTGATATCAGTGCCTTGACCTTCGCTTTGGCCCCACATGCAGCCATCCGCCACGGCACGCCGGCGTTCCGTCGCACCAACCTCGCGCTGTTCGCCGCCGGTCTGGCCACGTTCGGCCTGCTGTACTGCGTGCAGCCGTTGATGCCGCAGTTCAGCCGCGACTACGGCGTGAGCGCGGCGGCCAGCGCACTGTCGCTGTCGCTCACCACCGGCGTGCTCGCCTTCGCCATGCTGTTTGCCGGGGCGCTGTCCGATGCGGTGGGACGCAAGTCGGTGATGGCGGCCTCGCTGCTGTCCTCGGCGGTGCTGGTGCTGGCCACCGCGCTGGTGCCGGACTGGCATATGCTGCTGGTGCTGCGCACGCTGCTCGGCCTCACCCTGAGCGGCCTGCCCGCGGTGGCGATGACGTATCTGAGCGAGGAGATGCACGCCGATTCCATCGGCCTGGGGATGGGCCTGTACATCGCCGGCAACGCGATCGGCGGCATGGGCGGGCGATTGGTGGCCGGGGTGATGGCCGACTGGTTCGGCTGGCGCGTGGGCGTGGCCACGGTGGGCGGCATCGGGCTGGTGTCGGCGCTGCTGTTCTGGGCCAGCCTGCCGCCGTCGCGGCATTTCGTGCGTCAGCCGCTCGACCTGCGCAGCCTGCTGGCGCGCTTCGCCGCGATGTTCCGCGACGCCGCGCTGCCGTGGCTGTTCGCCACCGGCTTTCTGCTGCTGGGCGCGTTCGTCACCATCTACAACTACATCGGTTACCGGCTGCTGGCGCCGCCGTATTCGCTGAGCCAGACATTGGTCGGGGCGATCTTCAGCGTGTACCTGATCGGCACCTTCAGCTCCGCGTGGATGGGTCACCTGGCCGGCCGGCTCGGCCGGCGCAAGGTGCTGTGGACGGCGTTCGCGCTGATGCTGGCCGGCGTGGCGCTCACCGCGCTCACGCCGCTGTGGCTGATCGTGCCGGGCATCGTGGCGATCACCTTCGGCTTCTTCGGCGGCCACTCCATCGCCAGCAGCTGGGTCGGCCGCCGCGCGGGCGCGTCCAGGGCGCAGGCCTCCTCGATGTACCTGTTCTCGTACTACATGGGGTCGAGCCTGGCCGGTGCCGGTGGCGGGCTGTTCTACGCCTCGCACGGCTGGCACGGCGTGGCGGCGTTCGTCGGCGCGCTGGTGCTGGCCGGCCTGCTCGTGGCGTGGCGGCTCTACCGCGTGCCGCCTTTGGTCAACGTGCCCACGCTGCCCACGCCGACCAGTCAGGGCGCAATGCCCTGAGCAGGCTGTGCCGGCGACGGGATCGGCGCGTCCACGCCGCGCTTCGCCGACCGCCATAGGCCCACGCTTCTCGCCACACGCCACACGCCACACGCCACACGCTCTCTTGCCGTCATTCCCGCGAACGCGGGAATCCACCTTGATCTTGACTCTTTGCGCAAGGCCGGATCAAAAGCGAAGAGCGTTTCGTCCTCCTTCGGACGCCGAGTCACTTCTCTTTGCGTGGCCAAAGAGAAGTAACCAAGAGAAAGGCCACCCCGCTTCCGCGCCTCGCGGGCCTACGGCCCGCGAGGTTCGCGTCCGGGCTGCGGGGTTTGTCGACAGGGCCTCCTGCCCTGACGCCAAACTGGCCGGCATCCGTGCCGGCCACCCTTCGGGCTGATCCTCCGCCCGGACGCCGCTGCAGAGGGGAGGAAAGGTCAAGAGCAGCGCGCGACGCGCGCCCGGGCTCGGCGATCGCTCACGCGATCGCCATCGCTTTTGCATTGTTGTCCGTGCCGCTGCTGTTGCTGAGGCTGTAGCCGCTGTTGTTGCCGCGACCGCGACCGCTGCCGTCGCTGTTGCTGTTGCTGTTGCCGCTGCCGCTGCCGCTGCCGCTGCTGTGGCTGTGGCTGTGGCTGTGGCCGTTGCCGTTGCCGTTGCTTTTGATCTTCACCCCCTTGTGAGGCAGTGAGTCGGGGGCGATCAGGCCCGCAGGGGCATCGGCATGGATGCCGATGCCTTTTCGCCAGGGCAGGAGCCCTGTCGAAAAGCCCGGCCGCGGCTCACGAACTTGCCGGGCGTAGCCCGGCAAGTGCCGAGGAGGGTCGCCTTCTCTTTGGTTACTTTCTCTTGGCGACCCAAGAGAAAGTGACTCGCGCGCCGAAGGCGCACGAAAGCCCTTGCTCTTCGTAAGCGCACTGATGAGCAGCCTCAGCGTGTCGCATCGAGAGCCTGGGTTCGCAGAGCTAGAGAGTACGAGGAAAGTGTGCGGTCACTTTCCACCACCACCCGATGCCGCAACCCCGTCCTCCCAATCCCGCACACACACCTCACCGTGCCGCCGGCACCAACATCTCCTCCACCGCCCGGTAGTCGCCGTCATTCGGCACCGGAGTGATGTGCAGCAGGTGGGTCATCAGCGGATAGACGTCCACGTTCGGGAATTCCGGTACCACCAGGTGCTGGCGGAACGCCGGGCCGTGCGCCAGGAACAGCGCGCGCATCGCCGGATCGGCATTGTCGAAGCCGTGCTCGCCGTAGATCGCCTTGCCGTGGTGAAGCATCGTGGTGGTGTTGCTGGTGATCAGCCAGCCGACCTGGGCCAGGCAGAACAGCGGCGGCACGCGCTGGTTTTGGCCGTAGTGCAGGCGGGCGGGAATCTGCGCCTTCTTCCAGCACTGCATGTGCTTGTGCGGCTTGAGCAGGGCGGCCTCCACTTCCGCCTCGCGACCCGGCGCCGGGATGATCCCGGAGATCGCGCCGGTCGATACCACGCGCGCATGGCCCGGGGTGATCAGGTCGTCGAGAAAGATGCGCTGGTCCGGCGGAGTCGAGGCCATACCGTGGTCGGCGACCACAATGAGGTTGATGCGATCGAACAGGCCGCGCTGCTTCAGCCCGGCGACCAGGCGACCCAGCGCGGTATCCACCTCGCCGATCGCGGCGCTGGTTTCCGGCGCATCGGGGCCGTGGTAGTGGCCGGCGGTGTCCACCGCTTCGAAGTACAGCGTGAGCAGCTGCGGCCGCTTGGCCGCGGGAAGATCCAGCCAGGACAGCAGCTTGTCCACGCGCACGTCGTACGGCATGTCGCCGTCGTAGGTGAGCCAGTGCTCGGGGCGTACGCCGTGGATCGCCGCCTCGGAGCCGGGCCAGAACATGGTGGCCGTGTGCAGCCCCTGTTTTTCGGCGGTGACCCAGATCGGCTCGGCCTCGTTCCACCAGCGGCCGTCACCCACCGCCTGGCGATTGCCGAGGGTGAAGCTGCCCAGCACCGGGTCGTACATCGCGTTGTCGACGATGCCGTGGTCGTCCGGGTAGCGACCGGTGACCATGGTGTAGTGGTTGGGAAAGGTCAGCGAGGGAAACGAAGGTTCCATCGCCTGCGCCCGCACGCCGTCGCTGGCCAGCGCGGACAGCGTGGGCGAGAAGCCGCGATCGAGGTAGTCGGCGCGAAAGCCGTCGATCGACACCAGCAGCACCGGCGCGGGCGACGCGGCAGCGGCCTGCATGGCCGGACGCTGCGTGGCGCAGCCGGCGAGCAGGGCCAGCGCGGCGCAGGGAATCCATCGGGAGAACAGGTTCATGGGCAGGGCAGTTCGGTAGAGAAACGGTGGATGATGGGCGAGCGCGTGCGCGGCGTCATAGCCCGATCGGCCTATGGCAGGTCGACCGGTGGATGCGCTGTGCCGGGCACGCCGGTGCGCGATCGGTCAACGTGCCGCCGGCACCAGCATGTCCTTCACCGCGTCGTAGTCGCCGTCGTTCGCTGCCGGGGTGATGCCCAGCAGGTGCGCCATCAGCGGATAGACGTCCACGTTCGGGAACACCGCGTGCCGCACGCCGCGTTCGAACGCCGGGCCGTGCGCCACGAACAGCGCCTGCATGCGCGGGTCGGCGTTGTCGTAGCCGTGTTCGCCGCGCATGTGATCGATCGGGTGCCGGGCGAGGTAGTGGCGGGTGGTGATCGTCCAGCCCACGTCGGCCAGGCACAGCAGCTGCGGCACGCGCGGGTTGCGGCCGTAGGCGAGGCGGGCCGGCACGCGCGTCTTGTCCCAGCACTGCATGTGTTGCTGCGGTTTTTCCATGCGCGCCTCGATGGCGGCGAACTCCGCTTCGTGGCCGGGTCTGGGATTGAACCCGGCGAGCACGCCGGTGGTGACGCGATCCACCCGGTCCAGCGGCAGCAGGTCGTCGAGCACCACGGTGTGGCCCATCGGCACCTCGGCCATGCCGTGATCGGCCAGCACGATCAGGTTGATGCGATCGAGCAGGCCGCGCTGGCGCAGGCCGTTCACCAGCCGGCCCAGCGCCCGGTCGGTGTCGCGCAGCGCCAGGTTCACCTGCGCCGACTCCGGGCCATGGTCGTGGCCGGCGTGGTCCACCGCGTCGAAGTACAGCGTGAGGAAGGTCGGTCGCTGCCCGGCGGGAAGATCGAGCCAGGCCAGCACCTGGTCCACGCGCTGGTCGGGCGTCACGCTGCCGTCGTACGGCCGCCAGTGGTCCGGGTGCATGCCGTGGATGTCGGCCTCGGTACCGGGCCAGAACATGGTGGCGGTCTTCAGCCCGGCACGGTCGGCGCTTTCCCACAGCGGCGTGGCCTCGGCCCACCAGCGGCCGTCGCTCACCGCGGCGCGATCCTTCAGCGCGAAGTGGCCCAGCGCGGGATCTTCCATCGTGTTGTGCACGATGCCGTGGTGGTCCGGGCGCAGGCCGGTCACCAGCGTGTAGTGGTTGGGAAAGGTCAGCGAGGGAAACGAGGGCTGCATGCCGTCGGCGCGCACGCCGTCCTTCGCCAGCGCGGCGAGGACGGGGCTGAGGCCGCGGTCGAGGTAGTCGTGGCGGTAGCCGTCGATGGAGATCAGCAGCAGCGGCACGCGCGCGGCCGGCATCGCCGTGCGCGGCACCGGCGCCCGGGCGCAGCCGGCGACCACCAGCAGCAGCGAACAGGCGAACAAACGGAACAGGATTTTCATGCGTTGGAACCTATGATCGCGAACATGGCAACGCGCCATGTTCGCGCATAGGTGTGACAATGACATCTCGCAAGGCTTTTACCTGGTCGCTTGCCGCGTCGGTTCTTGCGATCGTCGCCTGCGCACCGGCATGGGCGCGGCAGACCCGGCCCACCACATCGCCGCCGCGCCCGGTGCTGATCCAGCCCACCGCCGCGCAGCAGCGCTTCCGCCAGGCGGTGCAGCAGAGCCAGGTGCGCGACCAGCTGCAGAAAGGCCGGGTGGAACAGCTGATCCGGCAAGAGTCGATCGAGCGCACCCGTCGCCCCGCGTCGAGCGGCAGCAACGCCAACGACGCCCAGGTGGACAAGGCGCAGCAGGCGCAGGATCAGATCTACCAGGCACAGCAGCGCGATCGCGTGCAGCGCTACAGCGACGCGCTGCTGCCGCAGCCGGTGCCGCAGGCCACCAAGGCGAACGACAAAAGCCAGTGATCGCCGTGCGGCAGGCCACCCTCAGCCGAACAGGTCGCCCTGCGCCACGCGCCGCTCCATCGCCAGCAGGTACTGCCGCTCATCGCTTGTCTCCTGCCGCCACGGTCGCCTCGCCCACGCTGCGCCACAGGTGCATCACCGCGTAGGCGCGCCACGGCCGCCATGCTTCGGCGCGCTGCTCCAATGCGCGCGTGCCCAGTTCCTCTCCACCCGGCGCTGCCGCGCGACGCAGGATCAGATCCGCCGCGGGGAACGCGTCCGGATGGCTCAGCGCGCGCATCGCCATGTAGTGCGCGGTCCACGCGCCGATGCCCGGCAGCGCCACCCAGCGCTCCACGAACGTCTCCAGCGGCTGCTCCGGGCGAAAGTCGATGCGCCCGTCCAGCAGCGCCTGCGCCACCGCGCGGATCGTGGCGATGCGCGCGCCGGTGATGCCCAGTGCGCCCAGGTCCGCCTCGGCCAGTTGCGCCGGGGTGGGAAAGATCCGCGCCAGCCCCGGCAGCGGCGCCTCCGCCAGCGGCGCGCCGAAGCGATGTACCACGCGCGAGGCCAGCGTGCGCGCCGCGGCCACGCTCACCTGCTGGCCGAGGATCGCGCGCACCGCGATCTCGAAACCGTCCCAGCCGCCGGGCAGGCGCTGGCCCGGATGCTTCCTCGCCAGCGGCCCCAGCACGGCGTCGCGCCTGAACACCGCGGCGATCGCCTGCGGCGAGGCGTCCAGGTCGAACATGCGGCGCAGCCGCGTCACCACGCCCAGCAACTGCGCCGGCGCCACGCCGTGCAGCTCCAGCCTGAGCGCGTGCTCGCCCTGCGGCCACGCGCTCAAGCGCAGCCACGACGGCGCCGTGGGATCGCCGAACACGCGCGCATAGCCGCTCTCGTCCACCGCCTCCACGCCGGGCAGCGCACGGCCGCGCAGAAACGCCAGCAGCGCAGCGAAGTCGTACGGCGGCCGGTAGCCCAATCGCAACACCAGCGGCGCGCCGGCCGGCGCCCGCGGCTGCCGGCGCAGCTCGCGCGGCGGCAGCCGGTTCGCCTGCGCGAACGCCGCGTTGAACCGGCGCAGGCTGCCGAACCCGGCGGCCAGCGCCACCTCGGTCACCGGCATCGCCGTCTCGGTCAGCAGCTGCCTGGCGAACAGCAGGCGCCGCGTGGTGTGCACGCTCAACGGCGGCACGCCCACATGCTCCACGAACAAGCGCCGCAACTGCCGCGCGCCGAGTTCCACGCGCGCGGCGAGCTCGTCCACCGAGCCGGTTTCCAGCGCGCCGTGCTCGATCAGCGTGAGCGCCCGCGCCACCACGTGCCCGCCGCGCCGCCAGTCGCCGTTGCCCGGCGCCAGCTCCGGCCGGCAGCGCAGGCACGGCCGGAACCCGTCCGCTTCCGCCGCCGCGGCGCTCGCGTAATAGCGCACGTTCGCGGGCTTCGGCGACGGTGCCGGGCACACCGGCCGGCAGTAGATGCGCGTGCTGGTGACGGCGGTGAAGAACAGCCCGTCGAAGCGGGCGTCACGACTCAGCCGGGCGCGCTCGCAGGTGCGCGCATCGGGCAGTACCGGGGGCAGGGGAGCGTCCATGCGGCGCAGGCTAGCACCGCGCATCCGGGCGAACTCGCGTTTTCGGACAGGGATGCCGGGGGTGGCGAGCCCGTGGATTCGGTTCACTGAGGCCTGCAGCATCGGCCCTTCGACTGCGCTTCGCGATGAAACACTCCACGCCCCCGAGTCGTCATCCCGGCGAAAGCCGGGATCCAGCGTCTTTGCACTTCGGGAACACCTAAAGTCACTGGATGACCGACATTCGTCGTTGAAGAGCTCTTCCGGCTTTCGCCGGGATGACGAGCTCTTGTGCACCACACTTTTTCGCAGGAAGGAAGCACCCATCACCTCGTCAGCAAAGCCACGACCGGCCACCGATCTCCAGCCCCCGCGACACCAGGGCCGCTGCTGCTGTCGCACGCGCCACTGTACGCACTGGCTGAGCCCTTGCCGCACTGCCGCTTTCCGCGATGCCGGCCGCTCGCCACAATCACTTTTTTGTTCGACCTGCGAGATCGCCCATGAACGCCCCCACCCGCATCGACACCACCCGCACCATCCGCGCGCCGCGCGGCACCGAGCTGAGCTGCAAGAGCTGGCTCACCGAGGCGCCGTTGCGCATGCTGCAGAACAACCTCGACCCCGAGGTGGCCGAGAACCCGGCCGAGCTGGTGGTGTACGGCGGCATCGGCCGCGCCGCGCGCAACTGGGAGTGCTTCGACGCCATCCTGCGCGCCCTGCGCGACCTCAACGACGACGAAACCCTGCTGGTGCAGTCCGGCAAGCCGGTCGGCGTGTTCCGCACCCATGCCGACGCGCCGCGCGTGCTCATCGCCAACTCCAACCTGGTGCCGCACTGGGCCACCTGGGAGCACTTCAACGAGCTCGATAAGAAGGGCCTGATGATGTACGGCCAGATGACGGCCGGCAGCTGGATCTACATCGGCTCGCAGGGCATCGTGCAGGGCACCTACGAAACCTTCGTGGAGATGGGCCGCCAGCACTACGGCGGGAATCTCAAGGGCAAGTGGATCCTCACCGCGGGCCTGGGCGGCATGGGCGGCGCGCAGCCGCTGGCCGCCACCCTGGCCGGCGCCTGCAGCCTCACCATCGAGTGCCAGCAGAAGAGCATCGACTTCCGCCTCAAGACCCGCTACGTCGACGAGCAGGCCAGCGACCTCGACGACGCGCTGGCGCGCATCGCCAAGTACACCGCCGCCGGCGAAGCCAAGTCCATCGCGCTGCTCGGCAACGCCGCGGATGTGCTGCCCGAGCTGGTCAAGCGCGGCGTGCGCCCCGATGCCGTCACCGACCAGACCAGCGCGCACGACCCGGTCAACGGCTACCTGCCGCAGGGCTGGACGGTGGAGCAGTGGTTCGAGCGCCGCAACAGCGATCCGGCCGGTACCGCCAGGGCCGCCAAGCAGTCGATGAAGGTGCACGTGGAGGCCATGCTCGCCTTCCATGCCCAGGGCATCCCCACCTTCGACTACGGCAACAACATCCGCCAGATGGCCAAGGACGAAGGCTGCGCCAACGCCTTCGCCTTCCCCGGCTTCGTGCCCGCCTACGTGCGTCCGCTGTTCTGCCGCGGCATCGGCCCGTTCCGCTGGGTGGCGCTCAGCGGCGACCCGGAAGACATCTACAAGACCGACCAGAAAGTGAAGGAGCTGATCCCCGACGACGCCCACCTGCACCGCTGGCTGGACATGGCCAGGGAGCGCATCCGCTTCCAGGGCCTGCCCGCGCGCATCTGCTGGGTGGGCCTGGGCCTGCGCGACAAGCTGGGCCTCGCGTTCAACCAGATGGTGCGCAACGGCGAACTGAAGGCCCCGGTGGTGATCGGGCGCGATCACCTGGATTCCGGCTCGGTGGCGTCACCGAACCGCGAGACCGAGGCGATGAAGGACGGCTCCGATGCGGTGTCCGACTGGCCGTTGCTCAATGCGATGTTGAACGTGGCCGGTGGGGCGACCTGGGTGTCGCTGCATCACGGCGGCGGGGTGGGCATGGGCTACAGCCAGCACTCCGGCGTGGTGATCGTGTGCGACGGCACGGTCGAGGCGGACAGGCGCATTGCGCGGGTGCTGTGGAACGATCCGGCGACCGGCGTGATGCGGCATGCGGATGCGGGGTATGAGGTGGCGGTGGCGTGCGCGAGGGAACAGGGTTTGAGGCTGCCGATGGTGTGAGGCACCAGCCACGGCATTCGAGGCGGTGTTCGCGTCATCTACTACCTGAGGTTGAAAAGAAGCCCCGCGGTGCGGGGCTTCTTGTGTGGTTCCGGGAATCCGGCACGGGCATTGCCCATCGGAATCCTCGTGCCACAGGCCTTGAAGGCGATTTGTTGGTGCCGGAAATAGGAATCGAACCTACGACCTGATTCCGTGACGCGCTCCGAGCATAGCGTCGCCGCACGCGCAAGATCTTGTCGAGCATCGCCGATTGATGCATAAGTCCTCGCCTGAAGGTCGGAGGTTGTTCGCCATGGCGGCGGCAGAGCGTGCATGAAGGGATTGGTGGTAGACGAGCCCTGGATCGGCTTGATCCTTGGAGGGCAGAAGACGTGGGAAATGCGCAGTCGGCACACCCAGCGTCGAGGCCCTATTGCTCTCATTCGAAAGGGTAGCGGACTAGTCGTGGGTGTCTCCCAGGTCATGGGGACCCGCGGTCCGCTGTCTCTGTCTGAGCTGGAAGAGTCCCTCGACCGCCATCGCGTGCCGCTGGCAGAGTTCCGCAGCGGTCGGGCCATCGCCTGGAATATTGCGTGGGAGCTTGCGGGTAGTACGCCGCTTCCTCGGCCAGTCCGGTATCGCCATCCACTCGGCGCCGTGACCTGGGTGGATCTGGACGAGGGGACGTCTGCTCAAATTTTGATGCAGATCGATCTGTCTGTCCTGTCGAGTACTCAGCGGCCTTCGGTCACCCTCGGTCCCGAGGCAGCAGCAAGCCGCGATTTCAGCGCGGGCGCCAGGACTACAGGGTTCGTCCTCCCCGGCGATTTGGATGATCCTCTGGTCCCGGTGGCTAAGGATCAAAGCTGGTTCGGACCTCATCTACTCAAGGCCGGTCAGTTCACGATCGGGGCTAAAGGCGAAGAGATTAGAGTGGACAGCTTCCCGGACGCGCTCGAAGCGCTAAGGAAAATGAAAGTACCCCGCTGGCGCCGCCCAAATCCGCAAGGGAACTGGGGCATCGTCAGCGGCATGGCATGGAAGCGTCTGAGCAGTTGTTTCAGTAGAGGAGCGGTCTGACCGTTCCAATCTTGTAGTGATGGCAGTACCGCTGGTTCCTGACAGAACCGGCAGCGGGGGGAATCCAATGAACTTTATTCACGACGTCCTGGCAGGCGGCGTTCTCGTGGTCACGCTGGCCGTGATCTCGGCAGTACTTCTGCTCGACTATCTGTGGCGCTATGCCACCCGTGGCTTGCTGCTTCGGCGACAGCTCAAGACCGTTGCCGAGCGCATCGAGGCCCTCGCAAACAAGCCTCGCCCCACGCTGCGGGGAGAGCTCGAAAAGGTGTTCGATGGCACGGCATGCCACCACGCCTGGAGCGAGTACGAAGAAACACTTCATAACCAGTACGATCTCCGTGATGGAGAGCGCAAAGTGCGCGATGTCCGCGCCACCGTACCCTCGGAATCCTTCATCAACCTGGAAACGACGGTTGATCCAAGGATCGGGTCGGAATACTTCAAACATCTGCCAGGAATCTTTACCGGCCTGGGCATCATCGGCACGTTCAACGGACTGATCCAAGGACTCGTGGCGTTCAATCCCGATGTGGATGCGGACGCGCTCAAGGTGGGGCTGAGCGGGCTTTTCAGCCATGTTCTGCACGCCTTCTCCTTCTCGATGATGGCGATCATCCTGGCGATGACCGTCACCGTTACCGAGAAATGGATCTACGCCGCCTGTTCCAAGTGGGTCGGTCGGGTGTCGCAGAAGCTGGATGGCTTGTTCCGTGCTGGCGTCGGCGAGGAGTACCTGTCAGATCTGCTGCGCTCGTCGCAGGACAACGCCACGCAGACCCGCCAGTTGAAGGAGAGCCTGGTCCAGGACCTGAAGGAACTACTGACGCAGCTGGCAGACCGTCAGATCGCAGCAACTCAGAAGCTTTCCACCGAGATCGGTGAGCGGATCGAAGGGAGCCTGAAGGAGCCTCTCGCTCATATTGCCGACACGGTGCGCACCGCCAGCGGCCAACAGACCAGCGTGGCGACCACGGCGATCGAGACGCTAATGCGTGCCTTCATCGACAAGATGCAGGAAACGCTCGGGGGCCAGATGGACGGCCTCAACGAGATGATGCGTACCTCGGCACAGTCCATGGCTCAGGTTGAGGCGGCTATGCGCTCGCTTGTGACGGACATGCAGCGGGTCAGCGGCGAGTCGACCTCGGGCATGCAGCAGGCCGTACGCGACCTGATCGAACAGATGGGCGAGCAGCAGCGCCTCCAGGCCAGCCAGTCGACCACCAGCATGAACAACCTCCTTGCTCAGGTCGAGTCGTCCGTCAAGGAGGTGGCGCGTCAGCAGGAGAGCATGAGTCAGCGTTCGGAGCAGTCGGTCGCGGCGCTCATGGAGGCGATGCATGACCGCGTCGACCAGCTGGCCAACAGCAATCGCGAGACCCAGGAGCGGGGGATCGCCTTGGCGACGTCGCTGGGCGAGGTATCCACCAAGGCGATCTCGGGTCTTGAGGAGGGCGCCTTGGCTGTCGGGCAGGCGCTGGACAGCGTGCGCGCGGCGGTGGAGCGCCTTGGCACGCTGACCGAAAAGATGTCCTCACTGCAGTCGGGGCTTGGCCAGTCGGCGCAGCAGATTGCGCAATCCAGCAACGTCCTGAGTGGTGCGGCACAGTCGCTCAGCACGGCCACGGGCTCTCTCGGAACTGCGACGTCGCGGCTCGAGGGGCTCGGCAAGCTGGTTCAGGCCGAGGGCGAGGCCCGGAGCGGCATGCTCGAGGATTTGCGTCGTCTGACTCAACAAGCCGAGCAGACCGGGCAGTCGCTCACGTCGCTGACCGATGAGGTTCGGGACAAATTGGTGGAGATGGTCGAGAAGTTCGGTACGGGTGTCAGCCAGGCGCTTGAACACAACCTTGCCACGTACAACAAGCAACTCAGCGATGCAGTCGGCATGCTCAAGAGCGCCTTCGAGGAGATCGCCGAGTCCGTGGATGCGGCGAGCTGACGATGTTCGCCAAAGCCGTAAAACGCAGCAGCAAAGGCAAGAGCGAGGGGGAGAAGCCCTTCTGGATCTCTTACGCCGATCTCATGACCGCGATGATGACGCTGTTCCTCGCGGCCATGGCCGTCACCATGGTTGCCATCACGCACAAGGTTCGACAGGTCGAGAACAAGGAGGTCGTTCGTGCCAAGCAGATCAAGCAGATCTGCAGCAATATCCAGGGCCGGCTAGCCGGCGACGGCGTGGTTCAGGTGGACTGCGAAGACAACCGCATCAGCTTCGGCGAAGCCGGGCGGTTCGGCCACGATGACTACCACCTCCCTCCCGCCGCAGGTCCGGCGCTGGCCCGGCTGGTCCCGGTGGTGCTTCAAGCCGCAGATGATCCTCTGGGCCGCAAGTGGCTCAAGCAGGTCGTCATCGAGGGCTTTACCGATACCGATGGTTCCTACCTGTACAACCTTCATCTGAGTCTCGAGCGCTCGGAATGGGTGATGTGTCTGCTCCTGGATCCGCAGCGCAATACCGACCTTTCCCTGGCGCCACAGCAGCTTCAGCGCGTTCGGGATCTGTTCCTGGCCGGCGGCGTGTCGTTCAACGGAGCCAAGTCCACCAAAGACGCCAGTCGTCGAGTGGAGCTCAAGCTGCAGTTCTATGGCTCGGATACCGACAGCGCCCAGGCCAGGCCTGTCTTCCAAGTCATGGCGACCGACCGATGCATGCTCCGCTGAAAACTCGGATGCTGGATCTGGGTTTCCTGGACATGCTGCTCGCCGAGCTAGTCCTGGAACGGATCCCGTCCGCCTCGGATCTGCCGTTGGCGGAGCGGGTCGCCGAGGTCAAAGAGCGTTTCGGCGGAACCTCTGCAGCCATCCGGTCGGATCGGGTGGAGGCCGCTGCGCGCCAGGCACTGTCCGACGTGGGGAAGTTGCGGCCCAGTCATCGTTTCGTCCTTGCACACTCGCTAGCGCAGCCGATTGATGGTCTCGGTGGCCGATCGGTCCTCGATCACGATCGTGTAGCTCAGCAACTGCTCAACGACTGGGAGTCGGCGGCACGCGACCAGGTCCTGAAACTGTCGCACTGGCGCGGCCTGTTCCGCTCCTACATGCAGGCTCCGGCCGGTGACTGGCAGAAGCGCTTGAGACTCCTGCTCTCGCGGACGCTCGAACCGGTGGTGAAGCGTCGCCGGGGTCGTCCCGCCTGGCTGGATACCTTGACTCGGCACGAGCACCTGCTGGGTGACGAGCCCTGCCTTCCTTATGTTGACGAGATGGTGGCCGGAGAGCACGGTCTGCTGACCGACCTGCGTGATCACGTGGATATTCCATCCACCAGCTGGTTCTGGCACCAGCTCAAGTCGCGGCTCTTCCAGCAGATCGCTTCCATCGGCGAGGCCGCCTTTCGAGCATCGATCGATGCGTTCCTCGAGCTTGACCGCCTGATTCCCCTCGTGGGGGATGAGCTCCTGAAAGCGATCCTGGAGCGCTATGACGCGGGGAAGGATCGGTCGCTACATCCGTCGCTGATGGATTTTTCCCTGAAGGCCTGGGGCAGTCCCCAGCTGTCGAGAAACACAAAGTGGGATCTCTGCCGACCCTCCGTTCGACAGATGGTCAACGGTTGGCTGGCCAAGGATGACCTCGAGGATTTCTACCGGCTATGCAACACGGAAAAGATGGTCGACGAGCGGCGGCTGGAGTTCTGGCTTCGCTTTAAGGACCAGATGACCTACACCCAGATACTGCTGGGTGGGCGTTTGCGGAGTAGCCGCGATCCGGACGTACGCGCGTTTATCGCAAAAAAGGGTGAGCGCCTGGGTGACCTTACGGCCAGCACTTCGGCCAACAACGCCATCCTGATGCAGATCGGTGGCTGGTTGTTCATCGAGTTCAGCGAGGTGGGCACGGCAGCGCGCGCGATTCGACTGAGCGATGGGGTCATCAAAACGGGAATGGACTTCTACCCGCTGACGACACTCCGGCACACGGGCGATCAGTGGACTCATCAGCCCAGTACCACATGGGAGGAAAAGTTCCTCGGCCTGCTTCGGGAGGTTGGCGTTTCTCCCGACGATTCGAAGATGAAGCGGTCCGTGCGTACGACTTCCGGATCCGAGCGCGAAGTCACGCCAAAGCCCAGTGCTGCGCAGGTACCCACGGAGGATTCCATGGTAAGCAAACTCAAGAGTTTGGGTCTTGAGGTCATCGACAACCGGCCGAAGGGTGGTGCGCTCTGGGTCTATACAGACCGTGGGACAACCGCTGAAAAACTCGCGCAGATCCGCAGCATGGGTTTTCGATGGAAGGACAGTAAGCAAGGGTTCTACCTGCCATGAAGTGGGGTAAATCCAAGCTACCGAGCGAGACGATCCAACGTGCATACACCGACGATGGAGTCCGCTTTTTCCGCGGTGCCGATGCCACGCCACGGTGGTGGGCCGGCGATCATCTCGCGCCGGATGAACGCCCGCTCGTCGCCTATCTTCAGCAGCTGGTGTTCGAAGGTGCGGCGCTCGAGGCGGATGACGCGCTCCTGCTTCCTTGGACAAGCGTCTATTCGCTGCTTTCCGATGAATCCCACCTGGGAAGCGTGCCACTCCTGGCTCTCCCCGAGCGATCGGACTGGGTTCCTCGGCTGGAGTCGACGGGGGCGATATCCGATCCCGACTTCCGGATCGCCGTCCAGGGCTGGTCTTCGGCCCAATGGGGCGAGACCTCGTTGGATCGACAGGGGGCCGTGCTCACGCGCTCCAGCGACCAATGGTTGATGCCGGAGCCCTCGTGGAAGTTGCTTGGCTTGTTATCCCGGTTCGCCCGCGAGCAGGCGTCGCTGGACGCCGACCAGCGACTCCGAGCCGTCGGCGAGATCAGGCAAGCCGCCATCGCAGGCAGGGCCGTGCTGGACGATTTTCTCGACAAGACCGACATTCGTACGCCGGACACGCTGAAGCTTGACCTTCGGCGTGATGAGGCTCTCGGCTTGCCCGTAATCGAGGTCCGGCCGCTACCCGATGGCGCCCCGGACAACTTTGTGGAGACCTTCGATCGCTATGGCCAGGTGAGGGGGCGTTACGACCTAGTCCAGCCCGGAGGGCGTCTGACCCATGTGGCTCCCGGCCCAGCGGTGCGCCGCGTGCTGGAAGTCGTGAAAGGGATGCCGGCACGACGCCTTTCCGCGGAACAGGCGAGGATGTTCACCCACAACCCGTACGCCGTGCTGGGGGATGACGCCGCCGAGGCGCTCGATGAGGAGCAGTTCAATGCCGCTCGGCGCGATGCGGGGTTGCTCCCCGCCCGGTTCGAGGTCGTCCCGGAGGCCTCCACCCCGGCACATGTCGCGCTGCGCATCCCTCAGGCGCAGGGCGAGACGGCATACGAAGATCTGTCGCTGAATCTCGGCCAGGCCAAGCAATGGCTGGCGGCGGCAGGCCGATCTCGTGCCCGGGGTCTCCCCGTCTTCCACTGGGATGGCAGCGAGCTGCTGCTCGATCAGGCGGCCGAGCATCAGTTGGCGCAGCTGGCCGAGTGGGTCGGGCGAAGCGAAGTGGCCCGGATGCATCAGGCCGCCGGAGACGTGCTGGACCTAAGGGCTTTCAGCAGCCGGGTGATCGGCTTTGATTCCAAAGTCCAGGCCGTGCCCTACGTTCCGCATCGCACTCAGGGCAAGGAGTGGCTTCCCGGCGATGACGTGGGCGTGGTCACGGTCGATCACTCGTCAGGCGAGGTCCGAAATCACGCCATGACGCCGGCTTCCATCGACGAGCTCGAGGAGGCGATCGGGCAGGCCAAGGAACAGGGTCTGGCGTCCGTGCGCCTCCCCGGATCCGACGTGGATCTGCCGGTCCCGCAGGCCGAGTCACTGGTGGATGAGTTCCGCGAGCTCGGCATCAAGTCCGGCGGCAAGACACTGCCCAAGCCGCTGTCCGATCCGAAGCCGAACCAGCGGGTCGGGCTTCGCATCCATCACAACATCGAGTCGCTTGAGTACGTCGAGACGGTCGAGGATCTCGTCGGGGCAGTCAGCGCGGAGGATGTCGAGCCTCCCGCCGCGCTCCGTCCGGAAATCTCCCTGTTGCCGCATCAGGCGTACGGTCTGGCTTGGATGCAGCAGCGCTACCGCAACCAGGGCGTGGGCATCGCCGGATGCCTGTTGGCCGATGACATGGGTTTGGGAAAGACGCTCCAGTCCCTCTCGCTGATCGCGTGGGCCTGGCAGCGCTCCCAATCGGCGCGTCCAAGCCTGGTGGTGGCCCCCGTTTCCCTGCTGGAGAACTGGAAGCAGGAGGTCGACAAGTTCCTCGATTGGCCCGATGGAGTCGTTCTCAGCCTGTATGGTTCGGACCTGGCTTTGAAACGTTCCGGTGGCGACGCGCTGGACGATGATCTGCGTCAGCTCGGCGTGACCAAGCTGCTCCGGCCGGGCTTTGCCGACGGCTACCGGCTCGTGCTGACCACCTACGAAACCCTGCGCGATTACGAGCTGTCGATCGCTCGCCAGCATTGGGATATCGTAGTCTGCGACGAGGCCCAGAAGATCAAGAATCCCACCGCCTTCGTGACCCAGGCGGCCAAGGCCTTGCACGCCAACTTCAAGATCGCCTGTACCGGCACGCCGGTCGAGAACTCGCTGGCCGATCTCTGGTGCCTGTTCGACTTTTTCCAGCCGGGCTGTCTGGGGGCTTTGAACGAGTTCACCAAGGTCTACCGGGAGTCCATCGAGTCCCGGCAGGAAGGGCATGAGGCCCTGGTCGAACGCCTCCGCGCCATGATCCAGCCGTGGGTCCTGCGACGGATGAAGAATGAGGTGCACGAGGGGCTGCCCCGCAAGGTCATGGGGCAGGAGGCCGACCGCACCGCAGTCGCGCTTCAGATGTCGCCCGCGCAGCGCCTGGCCTACATGGATGCGGTTGCGGCTTACCGACAGGCCAAGGAGCAGGAAGGGCAGGGCCGCAGCGTGTCCATGCTGAATCTGCTGCACCGTCTGCGCATGATCTGCGCACACCCGCTGGCGGCCTTGCGGGATGACCATGAGCGCGTCCACGTGAAGGAGCACATCGCCGCTTCGCCCAAGCTGGCGTGGCTGCTTGGTCGTCTCGCCCAGATCAAGGCGCGGGGCGAAAAGGCCATCGTATTCACCGACTATCGGGATCTGCAGCGCCTGCTTCAGCGCGCGATCGAACATCATTTCGGCTTCCGGCCGCAAATCATCAATGGTTCCACCGCGATCGGCACGAGCCGGGGCGAATCCCGCCAGGGCCTGATCGACGCCTTCCAGGCCACGCCCGGCTTCGGCGTGTTGATCCTCTCCGCGTCCGCCGTGGGCTTCGGCGTGAATATCCAGGAGGCCAACCACGTCATCCATTTCACCCGGACATGGAACCCGGCCAAGGAAGACCAGGCGACCGACCGTGCCTATCGCATTGGCCAGCGGCGTGACGTGTACGTCTACTGCCCGACAGTGGCAGGGCCGGGCTTCGCCTCCTTCGAGGAGCGGCTCGCGGAGCGCCTGGATTACAAGAGAGATCTGTCCCGAGACATGCTGGCGGGTTCGAAAGAGCTTTCGGTCGAAGATTTCGAGGATCTTTGATCGAGGGAGAGTTCTGCGAAACTGGCGGCCGAGGATTGGCGCTGCGGCCAGTAAAACCTCAGCCACATCGGTCAGCAATCAAACCAGGCAGTACCTATCGTGATCACAGGCACCATCAAATCCCAGGTCGACCAGATCTGGAACGCGTTCTGGAGCGGCGGCATCTCCAACCCCATGGAGGTCATCGAGCAGATGACCTACCTGCTTTTCATCAAGCGGCTGGACGAGCTGCACACGGTGCGCGAGAAAAAGGCCAATCGCCTCGGGCAGCCTATCGAGAACCTCATCTTCAACCGCAACCAGCAGAAGCTGCGCTGGTCGCACTTCAAGGATCTGGGCGATCCGGGCCTGCTGTACCACATCGTTTCGGAAGAGGTGTTCCCCTTCATCAAGAAGCTGGGCGGCACGCACGGCGAGTCCACCTATGCCACCCACATGAAGGATGCGCGCTTCACCATCCCTACGCCCGCGCTGCTGGCAAGGGTGGTGGACATGCTCGACGCCATCCCCATGGAGGATCGCGACACCAAGGGCGACCTCTACGAGTACATGCTCGGCAAGATCGCCAGCGCCGGGCAGAACGGCCAGTTCCGCACGCCGCGCCACATCATCAAGCTGATGGTGGAGATGATGGCGCCCAAGCCCAGCGACGTGATCTGCGACCCCGCCTGCGGCACGGCCGGTTTCCTGGTGGCGGCGGCCGAATACCTCGATCAGCATCACCGCGACGAAATCTACGCGAACAAGAAGGCCCTCAAGCGCTTCAACCACGACACCTTCCATGGCTTCGACTTCGACAGCACCATGCTGCGCGTCGGCTCCATGAACATGCTGCTGCATGGCGTGGAAGATCCGGCCATCGAGAACCGCGACTCCCTCAGCGAAAGCCACGCCAGCGTCGAGGACCAGTTCAGCCTGATCCTGGCCAACCCGCCGTTCGCAGGCAGCCTGGACTACGAAAGCACGGCCAAGGACTTGCAGGCCATCGTCAAGACCAAGAAGACCGAGCTGCTGTTCGTGGCGCTGTTCCTGCGCCTGCTCAAAGCCGGCGGTCGCGCGGCGGTGATCGTGCCGGACGGCGTGTTGTTCGGCTCCTCCAAGGCGCACAAGACGCTGCGCCGCCTGCTGGTGGAGGAGCACAAGCTGGACGGCATCGTCTCCATGCCCTCGGGCGTGTTCCGCCCCTATGCCGGTGTGTCCACGGCCATCCTGCTGTTCACCAAGACCAACTCCGGCGGCACCGACCAGGTGTGGTTCTACGACATGCAGGCCGATGGCTACTCGCTGGACGACAAGCGCAACCCGCTGGATGCGGACAAGCACGAAACCAACAACCTGCCGGACGTCCTCACCCGCTGGCAGCATCGGGACAAGGAAATCAAGCGCGCCCGCACCGAGCAGAGCTTCCTGGTGCCCAAGGCCGAAATCGCCGGCAACGACTACGACCTGTCGATCAACCGCTACAAACAGGTGGTGTACGAGGAAGTGCAGCATGCCTCGCCGCAGGTGATCCTGGCCGAACTGAAGGCGCTGGAGGCGGAGATCATGCGGGGGATGGATGAGCTGGAGGGGATGCTCAAGTGAGCGCAAGCTCAGTTCGTTTCACCGATGCTGTCCGTGACGTATCGGGCGGCAATTTAAAGATTCCTCAGTCTGAATATCAGGCCGTCGGCTCGCTTCCCGTTGTCGATCAAGGGAAGGATTTCGTGGCCGGCTTCACGGACGACGAGAACTATTCGTTCCGGAGTGAGAAGCTTCCGGTCGTCGTTTTTGGCGATCACACTCGCGCCGTTAAGTACGTTGACTTTCCGTTCGCCATGGGTGCGGATGGTGTGAAGGTTCTTAAGCCTACCGAAGAGTGTGATGCAAAGTTTCTCTATCACTATCTACGCCAAGTTCGTATCCCGAACGCTGGCTATAGCCGGCACTACAAGTTCCTAAAGGAGCTGCGCCTCCCATTGCCGCCGCTGGCCGAGCAACGCCACATCGCGGCGATTCTGGACAAGGCCGACGCGCTGCGCGCCAAGCGCCGCGAAGCCATCGCCAAGCTCGATCAGCTGCTGCAGTCCGTGTTCCTGGACATGTTCGGTGACCCGGTGACAAACCCAAAGGGCTGGCCGAATCCCACCGTGGGCAGTTGCTGCGAAAAGGTGACCGTGGGAATCGTTGTTAGGCCAGCTTCCTACTATGTGGATGTTGGTGTGCCGGCAATCCGATCGTTGAACATCGGCGTCAATCGCATCATCGCCGACGACTTTGTCTATTTCAGCGAGCGCGATAACAATGGACCATTGAAGAAGACAGTGCTTCGAACAGGAGACGTAGTGGCTGTCCGCTCTGGGCAGCCAGGCAAAGCTGCGGTTGTACCGCCTGAGTTGGATGGGGCGAACGCTATCGATGTATTGATTACGCGCACCGACGATTCGCTACTCCTCCCCGAATTCCTCGCATACTTCCTGAACTCCGCGGCAGGGAAAAAGCTTGTCCTTAAAGAGCAGCGCGGGCAGGTGCAAAAGCATCTAAACGTGAAGCAGCTATCGGAGGCTGAGATTCCTCTCCCTCCGCTGGATGAGCAAAAAAGGTTTCTCGCATTTGCCAGATGTGTTGGTGATCTGGAGAAGCGATTGACAGCGGGATCTACGCATTTTGAAGCATTGTTCTCGGGTATCCAGTCACGAGCTTTTGCAGGGACGCTCTAACCCATGACCAACTTCCAGTTCCTCCTCCCCGAGTTCAAAGCCCTCTACGAGCCGGCCAAGGGCGCGGAGCAACTGGTTTATTCCGATCCGCGGGCCTGCTGCATGCGCACCCGCCATGCGCTGGAGCAGGCGGTGCATTGGCTGTACGAGCACGACCGCGACCTGCGCATGCCGTACGACAGCGCACTCAATGTGCTGCTGACGGACCGCGACTTCCAACGGCTGCTGCCGCCGCACATCCACCAGAAGACCCGGCTGATCCAGAAGCTGGGCAACCAGGCGGTGCATGCCGGCCAGCCGATCGGCCAGCTGGATGCGCTGCGGCTGGTGCGCGAGCTGTTCCACGTGCTGTTCTGGCTGGCGCGCAGTTACACCCGCGCCAGCGACCCCAAGTCGCTGGAGGCGAGCTTCGATGAGAAGCTTGTTCCAAAGCTGGTGCGCGCCGACGAAGCCATCGCGCTGACCCGCGACGAGCTGAAGAAACAGGAAGCCACCTTCCAGCAGCAGATCGCTGCCCAGCACGCCACGCTGGAACAGCGCGAGGCGGCGATTGCCGAGCAGGCCGCCACGCTGGCCGAACGCGAGGCGCTGCTGGCCCAGGTCAACGCCAAGCTGGCGGAAGCCCGTGCCGAGCTGGCGCAGGCCAAGGCCGCCAACATCGCCGTGCCCGACACGCACGACTACGACGAGGCGGACACGCGCCGCTTCTTCATCGACGTGCTGCTGCGCGAGGCCGGCTGGACGGTGGGCGGCAACGCCTCAGTGGAAGTGCCGGTGGCCGGCATGCCCAACAACCAGGGCGAGGGCTTCGTCGACTACGTGCTGTGGGGCAGGGACGGCCTGCCGCTGGCCGTGGTGGAGGCCAAGCGCAGCCTGAAAGACCCGGACGTGGGGCAGCAGCAGGCCAAGCTCTACGCCGACTGCCTGGAGGTCGAGAAAGGCCGCCGCCCGCTGATCTTCTACACCAACGGCAACACCACCTGGCTGTGGGACGACCGCCGCGCGCCGCCACGCGAGGTGCAGGGGTTCTACACCCGCGAGGAACTGGAGCTGGCGATCCAGCGCCGGGGCATGCAGGGCGACCCGCGCACGCTGGCGATCAACACCGCCATCGTGGAGCGCCCCTACCAGCACCGGGCCATCCGCGCGATGGTCGAGGCGCTGGCCAGTGGCCGCCGCGCCGGCCTGCTGACCATGGCCACCGGCACCGGCAAGACCCGCACCGCCATCGCGCTGGTGGAGCTGCTGATGCGCTCCAACTGGGTCAAGCGCGTGCTGTTCCTGGCCGACCGCGTGGCACTGGTGAACCAGGCGGCCGGGGCGTTCAAGGAACACCTGCCGGACTCCAGCCCGGTGAACCTGGTGACCGAGAAGCACGGGCAGGGCCGGGTGTACCTCAGCACCTACCCGACCATGATGGGGCTGATCGACCAGATGGACGGCGACACCCGCCGCTACGGCGTCGGGTATTTCGACCTGGTGATCGTCGACGAGGCGCACCGCAGCGTGTACCAGAAATACGGCGCGATCTTCCGCTACTTCGACAGCTACCTGGTGGGCCTCACCGCTACCCCGCGCGACGAGGTGGACCGCGACACCTACCACCTGTTTGGCCTGGAAACCGGCGTGCCCACCGACGCCTACTCGCTGGACGAGGCGGTGGCGGACGGCTTCCTGGTGCCGCCGAAGGCGCATTCGGTGCCGATGAAGTTCGTGCGCGAAGGCATCAAGTACGACGAGCTGAGCGACGAGGAAAAGGAGCACTGGGAATCGCTGGACTGGGGCGACCGCGCCGGCGAGAGCGAGGAGGCCCCCAGCGAGGTGGCCGCCCCCGACATCAACAAGAAGCTGTTCAACCAGGACACCGTCGACAAGATGCTCCGCCACCTGATGGAGCACGGCCTGAAGGTGGAGGGTGGCGACAAGCTGGGCAAGACCATCATCTTCGCGGTGAACCAGAAGCATGCCGAGTTCGTCGCCAAGCGCTTCAACGACAACTATCCGCATTACAAAGGCGAGTTCGCCCGCGTGATCACCCACGCGGTGAACTACGCGCAGAGCCTGATCGACGACTTCGGCAGCAAGCTCAACAAGCTGCCGCAGATCGCCATTTCGGTGGACATGCTGGATACCGGCATCGACGTGCCGCAGGTGTTGAACCTGGTGTTCTTCAAGGCCGTACGCTCGAAGGTGAAGTTCCTGCAGATGATCGGTCGCGGCACCCGCCTGTGTCCGGATCTGTTCGCGCCGGGCGTGGACAAGACCGAGTTCTACATCTTCGACTTCTGCGCCAACTTCGAATACTTCAACGAGAATCCGCGCGGCGCGCTGGGCGGGCTGGCCGAGCCGCTGGGCAAGCGGCTGTTCAAGGCGCGGCTGGATCTGCTGTCGCTGCTGCCGGATGGGAAGGGTGACGAGGCCCATCCGCTCTCCGATGGCGTCGGTGGCTACGACACCCTGATGTTCCTGCGCGAAGGACTGACCGACGAGCTGCATGGCGAAGTAGCAGCGATGAACCTGGACAACTTCATCGTGCGCACCGAGCGCGAGCACGTCTCGCGCTTTCGCGAACGGGAGCAATGGAAGGCGCTGGACGATTCGGCGTTGGGCGACCTGCGCGGTCATGTGGCGGGCCTGCCCAGCGAGCGCGAGCCCGAGCACATCACCGCCAAACTGTTCGACCTGATCTGCCTCAACCTACAGCTGGCGCTGGTGCGCTCTACCGCTGACTTCGTCGGCTACCGCGACAAGATCATCGAGCTGGCCAGCGAGCTGGAGACCAAGGACACCATTCCGGCGGTGCGCGCCGAGCTGGCCCTGATCCAGGACGTGCAGTCCGAGGAGTTCTGGAAGGACATCACCCTGCCGATGATCGAGCAGGTGCGCCGCCACCTGCGCGGGCTGATCCAGTTCATCGAGCGCAAGTCGATCAAGCCGGTCTACAGCGTGTTGACCGACGAGATCGGCGAGGCGACGCGCGTCGTGCTGAAGGACTTCAGCACCGGCATCAACCTGGCCCAGTACAAGAAGAAGGTGGAGGCGTACATCCGTGCCAACGAGAACCACGTCGCCATCGCCAAGCTCAAACACAACAAGCCGCTGACGCCCACTGACCTGGCCGAGCTGGAGCGCTTTGTCTATGAGTCCGAGCCCGTGGAGAGCCGGGCACGCTTCGAGCAGGTGTTTGGCACCGAGCGCTCGCTGCCCGCCTTCATCCGTTCACTGGTCGGCCTGGATCGCGCGGCCGCCAAGGAAGCCTTCGGCCAGTTCCTCGACACCAGCCGCTACACCAGCCAGCAGATTCGCTTCATCGAGATGGTGATCGACCGCCTCACCGCGGCCGGTGTCATGGAGCCGGGGCAGCTCTACGATCCGCCGTTCACCAGCATCCACCACGAGGGACTGGACGGCACCTTCGGCGATAGCGACGCCGACGCAATCATCGGGGTGCTCGGTGAGATCAAGCGGCGAGCAGCGGCCTGATACCCGGACGCAGGGAGAGCATGGTGATCCAGCTGAACGACCTTTTGGAGAAAAGCGGCCTCGCCCCGCACGAGGTCATGGTGATGCGCCATCGGCCGACCGAGCCAAAACTGCACCGCGCGCTGCCGTGGTTGGCTCAGGATCAGCCGGAGGTCTACAACGCTTACCAGTCCCAGCACGGGCCGCGGGTGGAGCAATCCCTTGCAAAGAGGAAGTATCTCGCTTCGTTCATCGGCTGGAAGCCTGGGCGTGCGCTCTTTGTGGGTCTGTATGAGAACCGGGGGAGTCGCCGGATCAGCCGCAGGCAGTTTCTGGGCATGCCCGGGAACCAGGCGCTGCTGGACTACGGCACGCGTGGACCCGCAGATGGGCACGATCCACTTTGGTTTGAGCTCCAGCTTCGCGACGAGCTGTCTTCTTGGAAAGGCCGCCTGGAGTTGGAATGGACGGGCATCGATCGCTCGTGGTGGCGCCTTGCCGAAAAGAACGAATTTCCCGTCACCGCGATCCATGGCGAAAACCAGCTCGCTCGAGACATGCCTGACTGGCAGGAACTAGTGCTGAGTTGGCAGGAGTTGAAGGCCTTGCCGGGCAGTTGGGCAAGCCGCCTCGCCGAGTGGCGAGGGATCTACTACATCTTCGACACCGCCGAGCACCTGGGTTATGTCGGGGCGGCTTATGGCAACGAGAATGTCCTTGGTCGCTGGAAGAACTACGCGCGATCGGGAGATGGCGGCAATCGTCGGTTGATCGGCCGAGATCCTAACTACTTCGAGTTCAGCATTCTGGAGCGGGTGTCGCCAGACATGGGCGCTGAGGCCGTACAGGTGCTTGAGGCCCAGTGGAAGAAGCGGCTGCACACACGCTATCCATTCGGTCTCAACGACAACTGAGCGCAAATCGCCGCGTGCCGATCCCGGGGCGCCTCGCAGTGAGGCGAGTGGAGCAGGGCCGCATCGCAAGGCCAAACTGGCTAGCGGGCGAAGGGCTGTAGATGCCGAATCTCTGGGACAGTCTCGCTCCGAAGCCGCGCAGACGTTGCTGGTGGCAAGTGCCTATGTCCGGGACACTTTGGGGACATAAAAGGCGGTGTACGCGAGGTACAGATGGGGACAATTCGGGGACACCAAAAACAAAAAGGCCGAGAGTTCGCATCCTCGGCCTTTCTGTAAGTGCTTGATTTTGGTGCCGGAAATAGGAATCGAACCTACGACCTACGCATTACGAATGCGCCGCTCTACCAACTGAGCTATTCCGGCAAAGAGCCGCGGATTTTACGGGGCGCTGCAGGGCAGCGCAAGTTCCGCGGATGCGGTTTGCGACATTCGGTTTGCGACATTCAAGCTGACGGAGCACGAGCCGTTACTATCCCTGCACCGACCGGTGTCCCATGGCCATGGAGTGGCAGCCGACGAGCGCCCTCCGTGCTGCGATATGCGCCCTCACCGCGAATGCTTGCCGCCTGCCTCGTGGCGCTGTGCATGCTTTCCGTCGCGGCAGCGACGGGGCAGGGCGCGGTGGCGCCGTCCGGCGCCGGGTTCGATCGCCTGGCCGATCAGCTCGAACGCGGTGCGCTGGTCATCAACACGCACGACGATGCGCTGCGGCTGCTCGACCGGCTCAAGCGCGAGCTGCCGCCGCGGGACGCCCGCCGCGAGCTGCGTTACCGCTACATGTTCTGCATCCTGGGCATGGATGGCGACCCCGCCAAGGGCGTGGCGTATGCCGAGCAGGGTATCGCCGATGCCCGCCGCATCGGCTACACGGATGCGGAAATCAACTTCCATTTCTGCCGCGGTTCCATGCTGGAGTCGCTCACCACCCCCCGCGATGCGCTGCCCGACTACAACGCCGGCATCGAGATCGCCCGTCACGCGGAAAACACCCGGCTGGTGGCCGACGGCCTCACCTGGCGGGGCTCCGTGCAGTCCCTGCTTGGCGAACACGCGCTTGCGCTCGTCGACTTTCTGGAGGCACAGAAGTTCTACGACCGTGCCGGTGAGCCGATCGAGAGCGAGCAGAATCTGCTCAATATCGCCGTGGCCTACCGTCGGCTGGGCGAGCTCGAGGAGGCACGCGGTCATCTCGACAACCTGATGAAGCTGGGCATGGCGCGCAAGGATCTGCCGCAGCAGATGGCCGCGCACATGGAACTCGGTTTCCTCGACGCCGAGTCGAGCCCGCGGCAACTGCAGTCGGCGCGGAAACATTTCACGGCGGCGCTGCAGATGGCCCGCACCACCGGCAGCCATGTGGCGCAGGGCTCGGCCCACATGGCGCTGGCGCAGGTGCTCAACCAGATGGGCGACTACCACGGCGCCTTGCGTGAACTGGACGCGGCGCATGCCGAGGACGCCATCTCGGGCGATCAATCCGATGGCGACATGTTTGCCCTGCAGGAGGGCGTGGCGCACGCCGGCCTGGGCGATCACGCCCGGGCCATCGCCGACTTCAACCGTTCCGAGGCCCTCCTGCGGAAGAGCGGCAACCTGCGTTATCTCGCGCAGCTGCTCGATCACCGCTCGCGCAGTTACGAGGCGCTGGGAAAAACCGCGCAGGCGCTGGCGGACCTGCGGCGGATGGTGAAGGTGCACGAGGCGCTGGATCGCAAGGCGCAGTCGTACAACACCACGCTGATGAGCTACCAGTTCGATACCGCACGCAAGGAGCAGGAAAACCGCAGGCTCGAAGCCGATCGCAAGCTCCGCGATGAGCAGCTCGCCTCGCTCAAGCGCGTGCGCCACTGGCAGCGCACCGCCCTGGCCCTGGGCGGCGTGCTGATCGTGCTGCTGCTGTGGCAGGCGCAGCGCCAGCTGCGTCGGTCCCGCCGCCTGCACCGCATGGCGATGACCGATCCGCTGACCGGGGTGGCCAATCGGCGGGGGCTGGAATACGTCGGAGAGCGGGCGCTGCGGCACGCTTGCACGATGGACGAGCCGATGGCGCTGCTGGCGATGGATCTGGACCACTTCAAGCAGGTCAACGACGACCACGGCCATCCAGTGGGCGACGAGGTTCTGAAGCGGTTCTGCAGCCTGTGCACCGAGAGCCTGCGGCAGATCGATCGCATCGGGCGCATGGGCGGCGAGGAATTCCTGGTGGTTCTTCCCGGTACGGCCCTCGATGCGGCGCGACCCATTGCGGAGCGGCTTCGCGAGTCGGTGTCCGCACTGGTGCTCGACGATCTGGTGCCAGGCCTGCGCATCACGGTAAGCATCGGCGTCACCGAGCGCCGCGAATCGGACAAGGAGTTCAACCAATTGCTGACGCGCGCGGACCAGGCGCTCTACGCAGCGAAGCGGCAGGGGCGAAACCGGACGGAGTCCCTCTGAGTAACCGTGTTGAAAGTCAAGCAGTGAGAGGCGGATTTTGAGCGCCGGCCGAACCTGTGACGCCCGTCGCGCCATGCCGGAGCGCGTCGACCGCTGATCGGGGGAATGGCGCCGCTTGTCGGATGCAAGACCGGATCCGCGGCCCGCCATGATTATTCTCCGTGCCTTCAGATGGGGGATGACCATGGGCCAGTTTTTCAGGCAACCCGATCACGCCGGGGGCGCGGCCGGCAGCCGTGCGGGGCGATCGGGCGTCTGTGCGGGGCGATCCGTCGCTCCGCCCCGCGCCGCTCGACCGCAGCGGCGCGAGCGGGGTTTCACGCTGATCGAGCTGATGGTGACGGTGTTCGTCGCGGCGATCCTGGCGGTCATCGCGGTACCCAGCTTTCGCTCGATCATCGCCTCCAGCCAGCTGCGTTCGGCCGCCGACGACGTGTACAGCGCGGTGAACACGGCCCGCCTCGAAGCGATCAAGCGCAATGCGACCATCCAGCTTTGCGGAAGCCCGCAATCCACCAACGGCACCGGTACGCTGGCGACCAACTGCAGCACGCAGACGGCGGGCGCGATCGTCTCGTCCACCGGCGTGGGCGTCATCCGCTCGGGCTTACCCGGGATCAAGTCGCCGGTGCAGCTGAAGGGCGGTCTGACGGCGCTGCAGTTCGACAGCAACGGCATCGCCCACGCCGTGGGCAGTACGGCGAACTACACGGGCACGATCGCCGATATCTGCACCTCGGCGCTGTCGACCAACAATCATCGCCTCGTGCAGCTCGCAGCCGGGTCGATTGTTACCGTGGCCGATCCTTCCAGCGGAGCCTGCCCATGATCTCGCCTGGCCGCCATCGAATAGTGACCCGTTTGCAGGCCGGAGTCGGTCTGATCGAAGTGCTGGTTGCCTTGGTGGTGCTCTCGATCGGCCTGCTCGGCGTCGCCGCGCTCTTGGCGACCTCGCTCTCCACCAACAACAGCGCGATGTCGCGCAGCATGGCCGTTGTGTCCAGCTACTCCATTCTCGATGCGATGCGTGCCGACAGCACCAACGCCAAGGCGGGCCAGTACAACACCACGGTGACGGCCGATGCTTGTCCCACCGGGCAGGGCACGCTGGCCGCTGCTCAGCTGGCTGGCTGGTGCGGCCAGCTCGGGACGTACTTCGGCCAGACGGCCAATACGCAGGGCATCATCAACTGCACGACGCTGGGCATCTGTCAGGTGCAGGTGGTGTTCGACGACAGTCGTGCGGGGAAGGGTGGAGTCAATAACCAGACCGTGACCACGCAGGCCCAGCTATGAAGAAGTATCGGTCTCTCCGGCAGGCCGCCGGCTTCACCCTCGTCGAGCTGATGATCGCGATGCTGCTGGGGCTCATCGTCGTGGGTGGCGCGGTGAGCGTGTTCCTGGCCGGACAGAACACCTACACCACGAACACAGCCTTGGCCGATGTCCAGGAGAACTCCCGCGTGGCGTTCGAGATGCTCATGCAGGACTTGCGCGCAGCCGGACTCACCGGTTGCGACAACGCCGCCCCGGTGGCCAACGTGCTGCAGGACCAGGACACGCAGTGGTACGCGAACTTCGGCAACGCGGTGCACGGCTATACCGGTAGCCAGACCGATCCGGCCGTCACCACCGGCACTGCGCTCGGGCAGCGGGTGACTGGTACCGATTCGGTACAGATCCTCAGTGCGAACGACGCTGGGCTCAGCATCAAGACCTACGACAAGAATTCGGCGCAGTTCACGCTCAATCAACCCTCGCCCCTGGTGCCGGGCGACATCATCGTGGTGTGTGACCCCACCCACACGGCGATCACCCAGGTGACCGGGCCGAGCAGCGCCAGCAGTACCAACGTCGAGGTGGTGAGCAACACCGGCAACACGGTGTATCCCGGCAACTGCTCCAAAGGTCTCGGTTTCCCGCCGGTGTGCACCCCCAACGGCAACCAGTACGTGTTCCAGTCCAATTCGCAGATCATCAAGCTGCAGGCCCACGACTGGTACATCGGCTACAACTCTGCGGGCACCAAGTCGCTGTTTCGCGGTTCGGTCAATACTCACTCGAGCAATACGAGCGCGCCGGCGATCTCCGATGAAATGGTGCGCGACGTCACCGACATGCAGCTGCGCTACCACGTGCAGGGCGAGGCGCGCTTCAAGACCGCCGACCTCGTCGCCGACTGGTCGAGAGTCGACGCGGTCCAGGCGACGCTGACGCTGGAGAGCACCAACAAGCGTGCCAGTACCGCCCAGCAGGCAATCAGCCGCAAGTTCACGGCCACCGCCACCATTCGCAACCGGGTGAACTGAAATGATGCATACCAGCCCTCGGTATTCCACCATTCTGCTCGCGCGACGGCAGCGAGGCGTCGCCCTGGTCGTTGCGCTGCTGCTGCTACTGGTCATCACGATCGTAGGCCTGGCCGCCGTGCGCAGCACGACCATGCAGCAGAAGATGACCTCCAACTTCCTCGACCGTCAGATCGCCTTCCAGGCGGCCGAGGCGGCGCTGCGGCAAGGCGAGGTAGCGGTGCAGGCAGCCACGTCACCGGGAAACTTCTACAACTGCACGCCCACGGGAGGAAACAACTGTTTGGTCAATCCCATGGCTGATGCCAATGTGCCGACCAGCCAGTATGTGACGGTCGCACAAACCGCATTTGACGCAGGGGCGCTCTCGGCAAGCCAGCCCCAGTATGTGGTCGAGTACCTCGGGAATTTCCAGATTCCCTCGCCGGCCGTCAGCCAGGTATCCAGCTGCTCGGGCTACGGTCCGTGCAGTTCCAACAGCACCGCCGATTTCTTCCGCATTACCGCGCGCAGCGGTCCGGCCAATGCCGGCGACCGTGCCACGGTGACCCTGCAGTCGATCTACCGCAAGTAACGGCGAACGTCGTCCTGTCCTGATTGGGAAACCACCATGAAGCGCAATTTCCTCATCGCCAGCCCGCTGCTGACGCTCCTCTGCTTCGGCGGGGTGGCGCACGCCACCACCTATACCGACAACTTCTCGGGTGCGCAGGCGACACTCGACTGGAAAGCGCTGGACTACGCCTGCCTCACCGCCGGTTCCGGCACGGGCAGCATTCCCAAGTGCGCCAGCCCGAATGACAATCCGGGATATGGTGCCCTCCGGCTCACTCCTGCCGTAAACGAGAAAACCGGCGCGATCCTTTCCAACTTCAGTTTTCCCCTGAATCAGGGCCTGCAGGTCACGTTCACCACCTACACCTATGGTGGCGACAGTGGCGGTACGGCAGGGGATGGTGCCGATGGCATCACGTTCTTCATGACCGACGGCACCCAGCCGGTACCGTCCACGGCCGGTGCGCTGGGTGGCAGCCTGGGTTACAGCTGCTCGAACATCAACTCCAAATACGAAGGCCTGGCCAACGCCTACCTCGGTCTGGGTATCGATGAATTCGGAAACTTTCTGAACAGTGGCGATAACACCAACACCGGTGTGGTAAATACCCATTACTCGGGCGATACCTCGTTCGGCTTCAACACCTGGTACAACGGCGGACACCAATATCAGCCGATGCGCATTGGCCTGCGTGGCGCAGGAAACCTGACCTGGGCTTATCTGCAGTCGCTGAATCCCGACTACTACTCCGGTTCGCCGAACAAGAGCAAGCTGACCGCGGTTTGCAGGAGTGGCAAATACGTCAATGACGATGGCGACCATGCGTGGTTGCCCGCCTACACCAATTACGCGGTCATCCCTGGAGGCTATCGGGTGCTCCCGAATTCGCAGAAGATCGCCAAGGAGAGTGCCACCACGCGCACCGACGCATACCCGATCACCTACAAGATCACCATCTCGCCGTCGGGTTTGCTCAACTTCGCCTACAGCTACAACAACGGCGCGTTCACCCCAGTTCTTGCCAACCGCCTGATCACCCAGGACAACGGCCCGCTGCCCAGCGCGCTGCGCTTCGGCTTCTCGTCCGGTACGGGCGGCAGCAACAACGTCCACGAGATCACCTGTTTCCAGGCTTCGCCGCTGCAGTCCAACTCCAGCGCGGCGACCAACACGATCCAGTCCGGCGAAGTGAAGATCGGGTCGCAGGTCTACCTGGCCACCTACACGCCCGACAACTGGTGGGGTTCGGTGCAATCGCTGCCCCTGGTGACCACCAACGGAACGCTGAGTATTTCCACCCAGGCGAACTGGGACGCCAGCTGCGTGCTGACCGGCGGTGCCTGCCCGGCCATGGGGACCGATGCCAACGGCAATGCCACCACCACGGTGACCGCCGAGTCGCCGTCCTCGCGCCAGCTGATGACCTGGAATCCGACCAGCGGGCAGGGTGTGGGTCTGCAGTGGTCCAACCTGACCACCACGCAGCAGACCGCCCTCAACAGCACCGACAGCCTCGGCCAGGACCGCGTGAGCTGGCTGCGCGGCACCCGCAGCGTCGAGCAGCTGCAGTCGCCGCCGGGCAACCTGCGGGCGCGTACCAAGGTGCTCGGCGACGTCATTGACTCCAGTCCGACCTTCGTCGGTGCGCCGGTTTCGGGCACCTTGCCTGACTCGTTCGCCGATGCGCTGTACAGCAATGCGAGCATCCCCGAGGCGGCAAGCGGGGCACAAAGCTACAGCGCTTTCGTGACCGCGCAGACCGGGCGCACCAACATGGTCTACGTGGGTGCCAATGACGGCTTCCTGCACGGCTTCGAGGCTGGTGCCTACGACAGCTCCGGCAGCTACGTCAGCACCCTCAACGACGGTAAGGAACTGCTCGGTTACCTGCCGTCCGGCCTGTTGACGGGCAGCAAGCTGGTCAACCTCACCAGCCCGGTCTATACGCACGACTTCTATGTCGATGCGACACCGGGTGTGGGTGACCTGTTCTACGGCAACGCCTGGCACACCTGGCTGGTGGGCGGTGTGGGTACGGCCGGCAGCGAGATCTACGCGCTGGACATCACCAATCCGGGCAACTTCTCCGAGCCCAATGCCGCCAGCCTGGTGAAGGGTGATTGGATCGGCGGTTCCGGTTCGCTCAGCCACCTGGGCAAGACCGTGGGGACGCCGATCATCGTGCGCATGCACAACGGCCAGTGGGCGATCATCTTCGGCAACGGCCTGGACAGCGGGCAGACAGCAGGCGTCTACATCGGGCTGGTCGACTCGACCACCGGTGCGGTGACGTTCCAGTTCCTCGATACCAAGATCGGGAGCTCCACGTCCGCCAACGGCATCGCCTACGTGACCTCGGCCGACCTCGACGGCGACCACATCGTCGACTACCTGTACGGCGGCGACCTGCAGGGCAACGTCTGGCGCTTCGATGTGACCAGCAAGAACAGCAACAGCTGGTCGGTATCCAAGTTCGGCGCAAGCGGCGCCAACAACTTCAATCCGCTGTTCGTCGCCAAGGACGCCTCCAGCAACCTGCAGCCGATCACCACCTCGCCGGTGGTGGCCAGCGTGCGCACCGGCAACACCAACCGGCTCATGGTTTTTTTCGGCACGGGTCATAAGACCCCGTTCACCGCCAGCCAGGGCGACCAGTACGCCAGCGGCACCCAGACCTTCTATGGCATCTGGGACTACGACATGAGCAACTGGAACAGCATGGCGTCGATCAAGTACGCGACGCTTTCCGGAACCCAGTCGATCTCGCGCAGCACGCTGCTGCAGCAGGCGCTGGTGTCGCAGACGACCGGCAGCGGCAACGGGCAGGTGCTCGGCTACCGCACGCTGCCGACCTCCAGCAAGGTCTGCTGGAAGGGATCGACCGATTGCGCCAGCAACAACAACGAGTACGGCTGGTATTTCGACCTGCCCGATACCCATGAGCAGATCATCTACAATCCGACCATCGTGGAGGGTGCGGTGGTGGTGAACACCGCGGTCCCGCCGACCATTTCGGCCATCCAGTGCAACCCGGGCCTGCAGACCGGTTGGACCATGGCGTTCGATCCGGCCTCCGGTGGCGGCGTGAAGAATGGCTTCTTTCCGGGCATCAGCGGTGGCTTCGGCGCCGGGGACGATGGTTCGGTCACCTCGGGCATCCGGTTAGACGCGGTGGGTACGGTGACGACGGTCAAGTACGGTGGCGACACCTACATCGTCACCCAGACCGTGCAAGGCGCCGCCAAGCTCAGCAAGGTCAATCCGCCGAACAACGAGAACCCGTCCCGCGTGTCGTGGCGCGAGCTGCGTTCGAACTGACAGCGTGCAGTGCAAGGCAATCGGCAGCGGCGCATCTGGCGCCGCCGCCCGCCCGGCGAGTCGGGCAAGGATCCAGGAGAACGATCGATGTCCCACCCGCACCGTAAATTCCAGTCCAAGCACCGTGGCGCCGGCTTCTCGCTGATCGAGTTGATGATCGTGGTGGCGATCATCGCGATCCTGGCGGCCATCGCCTTTCCGTCCTACACGCGCTACGTCACGCGCACGCACCGTGTGGCAGCCGAGGGCTGCCTGTCGGAGCTGGGCAACTACATGGAGCGCTTCTACACGACCAACCTGCGTTACGACCAGGACAGTTCGGCCACGGCGCCCTCGATCACCGGCTTCGATTGCGAGGGCGCCGCCCAGACGGGGAATGACTACACATACCAGTTCAAGGCGGGCCAGCCGACCCGATCCACCTTCGTCATCGAGGCCGTTCCGCAAGGGGCGCAGGCCACGCGCGACGCCAGTTGCGGCACGCTGTCGCTCGATCAGGCGGGTACGCGCACGGTCAGCGGTACCGGGGCCTTGTCGGATTGCTGGCGCTGAGAGGAAAAAATCGCCCGCCTGCTGCGGCCGCCGCCAAACGCCCGTGCCGGCGGCGCGCTGGGCGCAAATCCGGGTCATTGGGCTCACCCGATTGCTCACTTGTGTCGCCTGTCCTGGCCCCGCTCCGGGCGCCGACGCCCAGGTGAGCGCCCCGGGCGTTCGTGCGGGTCTTGCCCGCAGGCGTGGCCCTGTCGTCGCCCGCGTGCGCCGTCCCAACGGATCGACACTCAGCCCGTGCCTGCCGCTGCATGCGGTGGCGTGTGACGTGCTAGAAAGTTCACCGGTGGGTCCGCATCTGCGGGCTCCAGGGAGAACGGCATGGTGGAGCAGCCTGGGAGGCAGCGATGGGCGGGCGGGCGTGAGCTTGCGCGCGCGCTGGCATGGGCGGCCATGCTGGCGGGGCTCCTCGATGCCGGCCGGATAGCGGCGCAATCGGCCCGGTGGGCGGGGATCGTGCCGGGCCTGTCGCTGGCCGGCGTGGCGCTCCTGGTGATGCTGTCGCCCGCACCGGCCAGCCGCCGCGCACGTGTGCTGTGGGCGGTGCTGGCCGGTGCCACGATCGCGGGGATTGGCCTCATCGGTCCGCTTGCCGGCGAATCGGGCGCCGCGCGGTGGCTGCTCGCCATGCTGTGGATCGCGGCGCTCGCCCACGCCCTGTCCAGCGGTTCCCCGGGCGTCGCTTCCCTGGCGCGCGGGTGGGCCCTGGGGGCCGGGATGTCCGCGCTTGCCGGGCTTGCCGCCGCGCAAGGTGGCGCCGCGGGCCCGTCGCAACTGCTCGATGTGGGCATGGTCCTGCTCGGCGCGCGGTTCGTCCTGATGCCGGCTGGTGCACCGAGGCTGATCTTTTCCTCCCTGCTGGCGGGTCTGGGCTGGATGGGGTTGGTCGGCCTGGCGCTTCGCTTGCCCTGGCTGAGCCGGGGCGGTGTGGGTCCGGTCCCCATGGCGCTGAGCGCGGCCATCGCCTTTGTGCTGCTCGCGGTGGCTGCGTTGGCTGCCGCCGCTCTGGTCAATCGGCGGGCCGGTGCGTGGACGCTGGTGTGGGCGCTGGGTCTGCTGGTGGCGATGCTCGGCCTGTTGTCGGTGACGGGGCTTGTGCTCGGGATGCGGACCATGGACGTCCTGGGCGGTTACGACCAGGTCTCCTGGCCCACCGCACTGGGGCTGATCGTGCTTGGCCTCGGTCTGGTGGCCGCATGCCCCCGCTCGCCGTGGGAGAGCAATTACCGCACCTATCTTTTCCCGGCGGGCATGGGGCTGGGCCTGGTGCTGTTGGCGGTGATGCTGTGGATCGCGCTCGTGCGCCAGCAGCAGGCGGTCGAGCAGCGCGAGCAGACCAGCCGGCAGGACAGCGTGCTCACCGCGCTGCGAGGCGGCATGGATGCCCAGGTCATGGCGATCCGCCGGATGGCGTGGCGCCTGGCGAGCGTGGACGAGGCGACGCAGCGCCAGCTCTTCACCGTCGACGCCGCGCAGTATCTGGATGACCTGCCCGGGCTGCGCGCCGTGGGCTACGCCGACCGCGGACACGTGTTGCGAATGATCCAATCGCGCGGAGGCCTGCCGGCACTGCCGGCACTGCCGGATGGACAGATGGATGACGTGCCCGCGCGCCGCCGGGTCTTCGACGCGGTGGATGCCATCGGCGACGTGCGGTTGAGCGGTCCCACGCCATTGCGGCGTGACGGCACCGGCGCGTTGATCGTGTCGCCCGTCCATGCCGCCACCGGATCGCGTGGATACGTGGTGGGCGTGGTGGTCTACGACCATCTCTTCCCGGCGCTGCTGGCGGCACAGCGTGACGTCGGCCAGGTGCGCGTGCTCGAGGATGGCCACACGCTGTATGCAAGTGGCGCGGTCACCGCCGCCGCGCCCGCGTTCGCGCCGACGGCGAGCCGGTCCCTGCCGATGTACGGCCGGACGTGGCAGGTGGAGCTGGGCAGGCGCAGCGGATCGCCTCCCGCTTACGCCTCGCTCGTGCTGCTGCTGGGTTTCGCCCTGGGTGGGCTGCTGGCGGTGGCGCTGCGCCTGTCGGCGCTGGCGCGTGAGCGGGCGCGCCAGGCCGAGGCGGTGAGTGGGGAGCTGCGCGACCAGATCGAGGCGCGCGAGGTGGTGCAGGCCGCCCTGGTGGACGCCGAACGCGACATGATCGCGGTGCTGGAGAGCATCAGCGACGGCGTGTTCATGGTCGATCGCGAATGGCGTTTCACCTACGTCAATCCGCAGGCCGCGCGCATGTTCGGCGCGACCGCGTCATCCCTGCTCGGCTTGCGCTGCTGGGACGTGCTTCCCGATGTGCTGGACGAGGGCGGGCCGCAGGGCCATCTGCGGCGCATGTGGGTGCGCGCCCTGCGCGACGGCACGCCGCTCAGCATCGAAGCTGCTCACGGATCGAGCCAGCGCTGGTACGAATTGCGCGCGTATCCGCACGCGCACGGCCTGACCGTCTACCTGCACGACGTCTCCTCGCGCAAGCGACAGGAGCGCGAGCTGCTCAAGCGCGATGCCGAATCACGCCATGCGCTGCAGCTTGGTCGCATGGGCAGCTGGGAGCTGGATCTGCGCAGCGGTCGCCTGCACTGGTCGGCGGAAACCTGCGCGATCTTCGGTGTCGAGCGCAGCCCGGAGGAGGAGGGCATGGAGGCTCTTCGTCGCCTCGTCCATCCCGATGACTGGGCCTCCCTGATGGAAGACCAGGACGTGCTGCGCCGTGGCGAGGGCGTGGTCGATCGCCGCTACCGCATGATCCGTCCCGACGGCGAGCTGCGCGTGATCCGCGCGCTGGCCGAACGGGTGGACAAGGACGGCGATCCGGTCGTCGCCGGCGCGGTGCAGGACATCACCGAGCAGCAGCGCGCCAGCGAAGACCTGTCGCGGGCGATGGAGGCCACCCAACTGGTGATGGACAGCGCGCCGGACGTGATCATCGTGCTCGATCGCGAGGGCCGCTTCCTGCGCGTGAGTGCCGCCGCCAGGCGGCTGTGGGGCTATGCGCCGGAAGAGCTGATCGGCGAATCGATGGGCAGCCTGATCCATCCCGACGACCGCGCATCCAGCTTCGCCGAGGTGGTGCGCATCGCCAGCGGGCACCCCAACGCCAATTTCCGCAACCGCAATGTCACCCGCGACGGCCGAGTGCTCCACATGCAGTGGTCCGGCGTGTGGTCCGCGCAGGCGCAGTGCCTGTACGTGGTGGGACGCGACCACACCGAGATGCACCGCGCGGAGCAGATGGATGCCGCGCAGCGCCGCATCCTCACCGCGATCGCCAGCGGGCAGCCACTGGCCGACGTGCTCGAGGCCATCGTGCTGGCCTACGAGGCGCAGTGGCCCGATGCGCTGTGCTCCGTGCTGCTGCTGCGCGAGGGCTGCCTCCATCATGGCGCGGCGCCGCATCTGCCGCGGCTGTACATGCAGGCGATCGACGGCAGCAGGATCGGGCCGGAGGCCGGTTCCTGCGGCACGGCGGCATGGCGGGGCGAGCGGGTGATCGTGGCCGACATCGCGACCGATCCGCTGTGGCAGGACTATGCCTCGCTGGCGCTGCCGCACGGCCTGCAGGCGTGCTGGTCGACCCCGATCGTGGCACGCGACGGCGTCGTGCTGGGCACGTTCGCGGTGTATCACGGCGAACCGCACGAACCCTCCGCGGCGGAACTGGACAGCATCGACGGCCTGACCGCGCTGGCCGCCATCGCGATCGAACACGAGCATGCCTTCCGACAGCTCAGCGCCAGCGAGCAGCGTTTCCGCTCGTTGTTCGAGCACCACCCCGACGCGGTGTTCGCGCTGGACGGCGAAGGGCGCGTGCGGCAGGCCAACGCCGCGGCGGCGGCGCTGCTGGGCCTGTCGCCGGATGCACTGCGCCAGCGACCGCTGCGGCACTTCCTGCACGGCGACCGCGATCGCCTCGACGCGGCGCTTGCGGCAGCGGCGGCCGGCGACGCCGAGCGGCTGGACGTGTCGGTGCACGACGGTGCGGGCGGGCACTTCCCCGCCGCCCTGATCACCTTGCCGATCATGGTGCAGGGGCAGGCGCACGGCATGTTCGCCGTGCTGCAGGACCGCCGCGAACTGCGCCGGGCCCAGCAGGCCACGGCCAGCCAGCTGGCCCTGCTGGCCGCGGTGGCCGACAGCGTGGGCGAAGGCCTGCTGGCCGTGAACGTCGACGGCGCGCCGACATTTCTCAACCGCACCGCCGCGCGGTGGCTGGAGCTGCCGGCGTACGGCCTGCCGCAGGCGCATGCGCTGCCGGCGGAGGCACGCGATGCGCTGGCCGGCATCCTCGCCGGCAGCGGCTATGCCAGCAGCGACGACGCGCGCTTCTCGCTGGGCGAAGGACGCGCGCTCGACGTGTCCTATGTCGCCACGCCATTGCGCATCGACGGCCGGCTGTCCGGCGCGGTGCTGGCGTTCCGCGACATCGGCGACATCAAGCAGACCCGCCGCACGCTGCACGAGCGGCAGCGTTTCTTCGAGCTGTCGCTCGAAGTGTTCTGCATCCTCGACGCCGCGAGCGGCCATTTCGTGCAGGTCAACCAGGCGTTCTGCCGCCTGCTTGGGTACGAGGAGGAGACGATCCGTGCGATGCCGCTTTTCGCGTTGATCCACCCGCAGGATCGCCTGGCCACCGAGGATGCCGTCCACTGGCAGCAGGAAAGCGGCGAACTGCTGACCGGCTTCGTCAACCGCCTGCGCCGCGCCGATGGCAGCGACGTGTGGCTGGAGTGGACCTCGCGGCTGTCGCCGGAAGGGCTGATCTTCGCCGTGGCCCGCGACGTCACCGCCAAGCGCCGGGCCGATGCGGCGCTGGCCAGGGCGATGGACGACCTGCGCATCCGCAACCGCGAGCTGCAGGACTTCGCCTATGTCGCCTCGCACGACCTGCAGGAGCCGCTGCGCAAGATCCAGACGTTTTCCGACCGCCTGCAGTCCCGCCTCGCCGACACGCTGGACGAATCGGCGCGCGATTACCTGCAGCGCATGGGCGACGCCGCCTCGCGCATGCAGACGCTGATCGACGACCTGCTGGCCTATTCGCGCGTGGGCACGCGCACCGGCATGCCGGTGGCGGTCGACCTGTCCGCCGAGCTGGCCACCGTGCTCGACGACCTGGACGCGCGCGTGCAGGAGGCGGCCGCGACGGTGGAGGTCGAGCCGCTGCCGACCATCCATGCCGACGCCTCGCAGATGCGCCAGCTGCTGCAGAACCTGCTGGCCAATGCGCTGAAGTTCCGCGCGGCCGACCGGCCCTGTCATATCCGGGTCACCGCCCATCCGCTGGGCGAGCACGAGCACATGCCGGAGCGCTGGGAGATCCGGGTGGAGGACAACGGCATCGGCTTCGATCCGACCTATGCCGAGCGCATCTTCGCCCCGTTCCAGCGCCTGCATCCGCGGAATGTCTATGCCGGCACGGGTATCGGTCTGGCCATCGTCCGGCGTATCGTTGAGCGACACGGAGGATCGATCCACGCCGAGAGCCGCAGCGGCGAAGGTGCCCGTTTCATCGTGATCCTGCCGGTACAGGCGTCCGCCACGCTCACGCGCATGGCCGAGGATGCGCCCTTGGTGAACACGGATTCGTCGGGAGCCGGAACATGACCAAATTGCACGGATCGTTGTCGATACTGATGGCCGAGGACGATGCCGACGACCGCGTCCTGCTCGCCGACGCCTTCGCCGAGAGCGGCGTGGTGGTGGCGCTGGACTTCGTTTCCGACGGTGTCGAACTGATGCAGCGTCTGGCGCAGCTCGACGCCGACGTGAACCTGGGGCTGCCGGATCTCGTGCTGCTGGATCTAAACATGCCGCGCATGGACGGCCGCGAGGCGTTGCGCGCCATCCGCGGGCACGCGCGGCTGCGGCACCTGCCGGTAATCATCCTCACCACGTCCAGCGCCGAGCTGGATATCCGCGTGAGCTACCAGCTGGGCGCCAATTCCTACGTCACCAAGCCGCGCCGCTTCGACGAGCTGATCGCGGTGCTGCGTTCACTGGAGCGTTACTGGATGGATATCGTGCAGCTTCCTTCCGATACTCGCCGGGGGCAGTCATGAGGCGGCACCCCCTGCGCGTATTGGTCGTCGACGACGACGAGGACGATTACATCCTGATCCGCGACATGCTGCGGGACGTCAGCGAGGGCGGCTACATCTTCGAGTGGTGCCCCACGCCGGAACAGGGACTGGCCGCGCTCCGACGCGGCGACCACGACGTCTACCTGGTGGATTACCTGCTCGGCCCGGCCAGCGGGCTGGACCTGATCGAGACGGTGAACCGCGAGGGCCTGATCCGCGCGTTCATCGTGCTCACCGGCCGCGGCAACCCCTCGGTGGACATGGCCGCGATGGAAGCCGGCGCCAGCGATTACCTGGTCAAGGGGCTGATCGACGCCGAGCGGCTGGCGCGCAGCATCCGCTACGCGGTGGACCACACCCGTTTCGTCGAGGTGCTGCGCGACAGCGAAACCTGCCATCGGCTGCTGTTCGACGAGGGACCGGTGCCGCTGCTGCTGTTCGATGCGCACAGCCGGGAAATCCTCACCGCCAACGCCGCGGCCCAGGCCGAATACGCCGACCTGCTGCCGGAGCTGGTCGGCCAGCGCTTCGATGCACTGCTCGCCCCGCACGAGCACGATCGGTTCCTGGCGCAGCTGGCGTCCGGTCAGCTCACCAACGGCGAGCTCAGCGCCTGGGAATATCGCCGCGACGGGCATGCGCTGCGCCATGTCGAGGGCATCTTCCACGCCATGGATTTCCGCGGCAGGCGGACCGTACTGGCGCACGTGCAGGATGTCAGCGCGCGGGTCCTGGCCGACGCCCAGCTGCACCTGTTCAACCGGGCCATCCAGTGCACCGGCAACGGCGTGGTCATCACCGCGGCACGCCAGCCCGATCAACCGATCATCTTCGTCAACCGCGCGTTCGAGCGCATGACCGGCTACAGCGCGGACGAGGCGATCGGCCGCAACTGCCGCTTCCTGCAGGACGGCGAGGACAACCAGGCCGAGCGCGCCGCGATCCGCCAGGCGCTGGCCGCGCGCCAGGAATGCAGCATCCTGCTGCGCAATGTGCGCAAGGACGGCACGTTGTTCTGGAACCAGCTGTACATCTCGCCGGTGACCGACGCCGGAGGCGAGGTCACGCATTACGTGGGCATCCAGATGGATGTCACCGCCCAGCGCGACACCGAGGCGCGCCTCGCCTATGCGGCCACCCACGATAGCGGGACCGGGCTGGCGCGCTACCCGGTGATCGAGGCGATGCTGGAAGAGCACGCGCTGCATCGTGCCGACTGTCCGATGACGCTGGTCTATGCCGACGTGGACCGTTTTCACGCGATCAACGAGACCATGGGGCACGAGATCGGCGACCAGGTGATCGTGGCGCTGGCCCGGCGCATGCGCGAGCTGGTGGGCGAGCGCGGGCGGGTGGCGCGCTTCGCCGGCGACGAGTTCGTGATCGCGCTGCCCGGCATGCCGCTGGACGACGCGATGGAACTGGCCGAGCAGCTGCGCCAGCGCGCGGCGATGCCGATCGCCATCGCCACCGGCGAGGTGCTGGTGACCATGAGCATCGGCGTCGCCACCTACCCGCAGCGGGTCAACCCGCTGGCCGACCTGCTGCTGCGCGCCGAGGCGTCGATGACGCGCGCCAAGCACCTGGGGCGCGATCAGGTGTGCGCCTATTCGCACGACGACATGCGGCGCGAGGAGGATCGCCGCACGCTTGGCGCGCGCCTGCGCGCCGCGCTGCAGGGCGGCGAGCTGTTCCTGGACTACCAGCCCCAGGTGAGCGCCGCCAGCGGCCGCATGCAGGGTTTCGAGGCCTTGCTGCGCTGGCACAGTCCCGAGCTGGGCCTGGTAATGCCCGACCGCTTCATCGCGGTGGCCGAAGGCATGGGCCTGATGCCCGAGCTGGGCCAATGGGTGCTCGAACGGGCCTGCGCGCAGATGCGCACGTGGATCGACGGCGGCCTGGCCGACGGCCTGGTAATGGCGGTGAACGTGGCGGCGCAGCAGGTGCAGCGAACGGATTTTGCCGAGCGCGTCACCGATACGCTGCGGCGTCATGGACTGCAGCCGGCGCAGCTGGAACTGGAGTTCACCGAAAGCTCGCTGATGGAGAACATCGAACGCGGCCTGCACTCGATCCGCAAACTCTCCGCGCTCGGCGTACGGCTGGCGTTCGACGACTTCGGCACCGGTTATTCCAGCCTGTCCTACCTGCGCCAGTTCAAGGTGGATCGGCTGAAGATCGACAAGTCCTTCGTGCTTGATCTGCCCGACGACGAGGACAGCGTGGCGATCGCCCGCACGATCATTGCGGTGGGCCACCAGTTGCAGATGGACGTGGTCGCCGAAGGCGTGGAAACCCCCGAGCAGGCGCGCCTGCTTGCGGGGCTGGGCTGCGACGTGCTGCAGGGCTATCTGATCGGCTATCCGATGAACGCGGCCGCCGCGGGCGACTGGCTGCGCGGCCATCCGGCCGGCGTGCCGGTGCCGGACCTCGCCTGAGAGGCTGTGAAAAAATCGCCCGTCTACTGCGACCGCCGCCAAACGCCCGTGCCGGCGGCGCGCTGGGCGCAAATCCGGGTCATTTGGCTCACCAAACTCCCCGGATTTGCGCCCAACGCACCTTGTCACGAACGCTTGGCGGCGCTCTCGCTACGGCGGTCGAATTTTTCACAGCCTCTGACCCGCGGGCGCGCGGGCCGTCCGGCCCGTCAATCCAGCAGGATCGGCTCGTGCATCCCCGGCATCTGGCTGGGGATGCCCAGTTGGTCCAGTCGCTCGCGCATCGCGCGCATGCCCACGTCGTAGTCACCGTGCACCAGCAGCACCTTGCGCCGCGGCGACTGGCCCAGCCAATGCAGCAGGGTGGTCTGGTCGGCGTGGGCGGAAAATCCGTTGATGGTCCAGATCTGCGCGCGCACGCGAATCTCCTCGTTGAAGATGCGCACGATCTCGGCGCCGTCCACGATGCGTCGCGCCAACGTGCCCTGCGCCGCATAGCCGACGAACACCACACTGCAGCGCTCGCGCCACAGGTTGTGCTTGAGGTGGTGGCGCACCCGCCCGCCGTTGCACATGCCCGAACCGGCGAGGATCACCGCGCCGCCCTCCATCCGGTTGATCGCCATCGACTCGGCCGTTTCGCGTGCGAAGTGCAGGTTCGGCATGGCGAACGGGTCGCCGCGCTGCAGCTCCTCGCGGAAGCCGTCGTCGAAGCACTCCGGATGGCGGCGGAAGATCTCGGTGGCGGAGATCGCCATCGGTGAATCGAGAAACACCGAGGTGTGCGCCGGGATGTGTCCGTCGCGGATGCCCTGATGCAGGTAGTAGAGAATCTCCTGCGCGCGTTCCAGCGCGAAGGTGGGGATGATCACGTTGCCGTGGCGCGCCATGGTTTCGCGGATTGCCCGGTACAGCTCGTCCACCGTATCCGGCAGCGAGCGGTGCGGCCGGTTGCCGTAGGTGGTTTCCATCACCACGTAGTCGGCCGCGGGCGCCGGCACCGGGTCGCGCAGCAGCGGGCGCCCGGGGTTGCCCTGGTCGCCGGAGAACACGATGCGCCGCACCTGCTCGCCATCGTCCAGGGTGAGCAGGATCGAGGCCGAGCCGAGGATGTGGCCGGCATCCAGGAACTGCGCCTGCACGCCCGGCGCCAGCGGCACGATCTCGCCGTAGGACACCGGGTCGGCGAAGAAATCCAGCGCGTGGAAGGCGTCGTCGAGCGTGTACAGCGGCGTGCCGGCTGCCTCGTCGCGCCGCCGGCCGCTGCGCTGGGCGCGGCGGGCCTCCTCTTCCTGCAGCCCGGCGGCGTCCAGCAGTACCACGCGGGCGAGATCGCGCGTGGCCGCGGTGGCGAGAATGTGGCCACGGAAGCCCTCGCGCACCAGCTTGGGAATGCGGCCGCAATGATCCAGGTGCGCGTGCGTGAGCAGCAGCACGTCGACGCTGGCCGGCTCGAAGCCAAACGGCTCGGCGTTGGCCCGTTCCTCCTCGTCGCTGCCCTGGAACAGGCCGCAGTCCACCAGCACGCTGAACTTGCCGAAGCGCAGCAGGTGGCACGATCCGGTGACCTGCTTGGCGGCGCCATGCGCGCTGTAGACGATGCGCGGGTTCATGGGGACGTTCTCCGGTGGGGTGGGGCGACGGTGCGCAGGCGGCCGCCGCAACGCTCGAGCATCACCTGCGCCAGATCCCCGCTGAGGTCGATCTGCGCCTGCGGCGAGGCGATGGTGTTGCTGGTGACCACGCGGCCCGCGCCCGCGGCGTGCAGGGCCTGCAGCGCGCCGTCGGCGAAGATGCCGTGCACGGCCACGCACACCGGTGGCGGCAGCGAGCGCTCGCGCAGGCACTGCACGGTGGCGATCATGGTGTGGCCGCTGGCGATGATGTCGTCCAGCACCACCGGTGTATGGCCTTCCCAGCGATCCAGCGCGGGCAGGGTGATGCGCACGTCGCGGTCGCCGTGGCGCTGCTTGGCGGCCACGGCCCACGGCGCGCCGAGCATGCGCGCCACCGCGCCCACCCACTGCGCGCTCTCGCCGTCGGGGCCGATCAGCAGCGGCTGCGGCACTTCGCGGGCGATCCACTCGGCCAGCCGTGCGGCCGCGTGCACCACGTAACCGTCCAGCGGGTAGACGTCGCCGAGGCGGCGATAGCGGTGCAGGTGCGGGTCCGCCGTGATCAGCCAGTTGAACGCGCCGCCCAGCAACTGGCCGAAGACACGCGCCGACACCGCCTCGCCGGTGTGGAAGCGCGTGTCCTGGCGCATGTAGGCCAGATAGGGCGCGATCAGGCCCACGCGCGAAGCGCCCAGTTCGCGGGCGGTGGCCGCGGCCATCACCAGCGGCAGCAGCTTGGCGTCGGGATGATCGAGCGTGCACACGATCACCGCCACGCTGCGCGGCAACGGCGGCTCGATGCGCACGCGGCTCTCGCCGTCGGGAAAGCGATGCACCTGCACCACCCGGCGCGGCAGGCCGCTGTGCTGCGCCAGTCGGTCGGCGAAATCCTCGTTGCCGGGCAGGGCGTAGATGGCGCTCACGGCGTGTCCTCCAGCGAAATGATGGTGGGGTGCCGCGCCACGTATTCCATCGCGTAGGCCAGCTCGCCGGGGCTCTGTGCGTGCACGGTGAACAGAGGTTGGCCGGTGCTCACGCGGTCGCGCCCGTGCGCCTGCAGGGTGAGCCCGGCCAGCGGTGCGGAGGGTGCGCCGGCGAGCTTGGCCACGCGCGACAGTCGACGGTTGTCGATCGCCGCGACGACGCCGTCGCGCGGGGCCAGCACCGGCTGCTGCCAGGGGGCACTGCCCGGCACGCGCAAGCCACCCTGTGCCGTGCAGATCGCCTGGAACTGCACCCACGCGCGGCCGGAGTCCAGACACTCGGCGGCCACGGCACCGGCGCCCAAGGCGCTGGCCACGCCGCCGAGTTCGAGCACCGCGGCGGCAATCTGCAACGCGCGTGCGCGCAGGTCGGCCGGGGCGTCGGCGTGGTTCTGCAGTACGGCGAGCACGTCGTGTGCTTCCAGCGCAGGGCCGATACCGCGGCCGATCGGTTCACGGCCGTCGCTGAGCAGCACGCGCAGCTGCAGCCCGAACGCCGCGGCCACTTCTTCGAGCAGGCGCCTGAGGTCGCCCGCTTCGGCGTCGCTGCGTATTTTTGCGGTGGGGCCGACCGGCACGTCGATAACGACGTGGGTGGAGCCGGCGGCGATCTTCTTGGACAGCACCGAGGCCACCAGCTGGCCGGCGCTGTCCACGTCGAGCGCGCGCTCCACCCGGATCAGCAGATCGTCGGCGGGAGCGAGGTTCATCGCGCCACCCCAGACGATGCAGCCGCCGCAGCGCTCCACGGCGTGGCGCATCCGGGCGAGGTCCAGCTCCACCGGTGCGAGCATGGCCATGGTGTCGGCGGTGCCGGCCGGCGAGGTGATGGCGCGCGAGGAGGTCTTGGGCATCACCAGCCCCAGCGCGGTGACGATCGCCACCACGATCGGCGTGGTGCGGTTGCCGGCCAGGCCGCCGATGCAGTGCTTGTCCACCACGGTGGGCTGCGGCCAGCGCAGCCGGGTGCCGGTGTCGACCATGGCGCGGGTCAGCGCGATCACCTCGTCGGTGGCGAGATGGTCGCCGCTGCAGGCGGTGATGAAGGCGGCCAGCTCCAGGTGGCTGTAGCGATGCTCGACGATGTCGCGCACGATCGCGTGCAGCTGCGCATCGTCGAGCGTGCGACCGTAGATCTTCGCCCGCACGCTGGCGAGCGACTCGACGCTGGCCGGGTGGGCGATCACCACGTGCTCGTGCGGTTGCGGCTGCAGTGCGCGCCACGCCGATTCGCTGAGGCCGGCCTCGTCCGACGCCAGCAGCTCGCCGTGCACGATCGCCAGCGTGGCCAGCAGCCGGCGCTCGCCCACCTGCAGCTGCACGCGCGCATGGGCGCCGAGACCTTCGCTGCGGCAGATCGGCGAGGCGTGGTGCAGGTAGACCATGTGCTCGGCGCCGGTATCGATGCCCAGCCGCCGCAGGCGATCGCCGCCCACGGTGGGACGATGCGTGGTGCCTGGATCTGCCATGCCGGTCTCCATCGACTCGCTCCCGCCGGATCGCCGTCGCGTGCGCTGCTGGTGTCGCATCGGCACGGCCCGCGGGGGATGTTGCCGCACGTGGCGGGTGGCGCCGCCCGGCACACGTTCGCGCACCCGCGAGTGGCTGTATAGCCGCCCATCGCCAGCATATCGGCCGGCGTGCCGGCAGGATATGGGGCCGGCGTGCCCGCGCCGTGCATCGCGCCGGGGGCAGGCGGCGTTTGCGATGGCGCGACGCGGACACCCGACATCGGCGCGTCACTCACAGTGCAAGGGTGTGGATGACCTGCGAGCCGTCGTCCGGATCGAGCCGGCGCTCGAAACCCAGATGCCGGGCCAGCTCGCGCATCGGCTCGTTGTCGGCGTCGTCGATCGAGAACATCTGCTTGAAGCCGTTGCGGCGCGCCAGCTTGATCAGGTGCTGCATCAGCGTCACGCCCAGGCCGCGGTGGCGCCAGTCCTCGGCCACCGTCACCGCGCACTCGCAACGCTTGCCGTCGGCGGTGGCGCTGTAGCGGCTTATGCCGACCTCGCGCAGCTCACCGTTGTCGTGCGCCAGCGCCACGAACGCCATCCGCTCGGGGTAGTGCACGTCCATCAGCTGCTGCATCAGCGCGGGGCTGACCTCCTTGAAGTCGGACAGGAACCGGTAGCGTCGGGATTCCCCGGAGAGGCGTTCGATGAAGGCCTCCTCGCGCTCGCGGTCCTCGGCGCGCAATGGTCGGATCAGCACGCGCGTGCCGTCGCGCAGGGTGTCGATCCAGTGCGTGCCCTCGAGGGCCGTCGGCGGCAGCGGCGGTTCGTGCGAGGCAGCAGGGGGTTGTGCGTTCATGGCGGACTCCGGGGGAGATGCCGCCGATGCTAGGCAACTGCCCGGGAGGTCGGGTTGACCTCGGTCAAGGCCGGGGCCCGGAGCCTCAGAGGTTGAGAAAAATTCGACCGCCGTAGCGAGAGCGCCGCCAAGCGTTCGTGACAAGGTGCATTGGGCGCAAATCCGGGGAGTTTGGTGAACCAAATGACCCGGATTTGCGCCCAGCGCGCCGCCGGCACGGGCGTTTGGCGGCGGTCGCAGTAGACGGGCGATTTTTCTCAGCCTCTCAGATGGCGCCGCCCTTCCTGCCAGCGTCGCGCGAACTGCTGCACATCTCCTCAAGCAGGTCGGGACGCAGGATGGTGATCGACTTGCGGTCCACCTCCAGGATGCCGGCTTCCCCCATGCGGGTGAACAGCCGGCTCACCGTCTCCACTGCCAGCCCGAGGTAGCTGGCGATGTCGTAGCGCGACATGGACAGGTTCAGCGTGCTGCCGTCGCGGTGCAGTCGCGCGTAGCGGTCGGACAGGCTGCGCAGGAAGATCGCCATGCGCTCCTGCGCCGGCTGCCGGCCCATCATCATCATGTGCTGGTGCTCGGCGGCCACCTCGCGGCTGATCACGCGCATCAGCTGGCGCTGCAGCGAGGGCATCTGGGCCAGCAGCAGGTTGAGCCGGTCGTAGGGCAGTTCGCAGATGCTCGAGCGTTCCAGCGCCTCGGCCTGGCTGGCATGGTGGTCGTGGGCCAGCGCGTCCATGCCGACCAGCTCGCCGGGCAGGTGGAAGCCCAGCACCTGCACGTTGCCCGAGGCGTCCTCGACGAAGGTGCGCAGCGAGCCGGAGCGCACCACATACAGGGCGTGGAACTGCCCGCCCTGGCGGTACAGCGCCTCGCCGGGATCCAGCGTGCGCTTGTCGCGGATGGTGTCGTCCAGCCGCCTGAGGTCGTCGCCATCGATGCCGGCCGGCAGGCACAGTTCGCTGAGCGCGCAGGAGGCACAACTGCGACGCAGCTGGTTCAGGTCGAGGACGCTGCTGGTTTCCATGCGGTGGCCTCCCGGCCTTCCAGGGCAAGACATGCGCCAGGCGGGCACGCACGCCCACGCAGGTTACCCCATGGACGGGCAGCCGTCTCCCTCGTGCGGCGCGCAGTAGATGCCGTGCAGCGCCTCGATGACCTTGGGGGCGGGGCCGGCGGCCAGTGCGTAGTAGATGGTCTGCGCCTCTCGGCGGGTGGTGACCAGGCCGTCCTGGCGCAGCCGGGCCAGGTGCTGCGACAGCGCGGACTGGCTGAGCGTCATCGACGCATGCATGTCGCTCACCGAGCGTTCGCCGCCCAGCAGCAGGCAGAGAATGCGCAGCCGCTGCCCATTGGCCAGCACCTTCAGCAGTGCGGCGGCCTGGTCGGCGTTCTCGCGCATCGCATCGATGTCCATCGCGGGCAGCGCAGGGGAATGGGGGCGTGTCATGGCAGTCGTCTCGTGGCGGATCCGCGGGGCGCCGCGCGTCCCATGGAAAAGCGTTGACATGCTAGCTTGAAGCTAATTAAGATGTCACTACATTAGAATAAGCTAATTTAGTGAGCATTTGATCGGCGGCAAGGCGGGGGTGGATAGCCCGGCGCATGGTCGCTGGCACTGCGGCCTTTCCGGCGCGTCACCCACAGGAGTCAACTCATGGCACACGTCATCGTCATCGGCGCCGGCATCGGCGGCATGTGCGCGGCTTACGAGCTGCGCGCCGCGATCGGTGGAAGCCACACCCTCACGGTCGTGGGCGAGGCACCGAACTTCTCGTTCACGCCGTCCAATCCCTGGGTGGCGATCGGCTGGCGCGAGCCTGCCGACATCCAGGTCGAGGTGGCTCCGGTCCTGGAGCGCCGCGACATCGGCTACATCGACTGCGGCGCAGCGCGCGTGGTCCCGCAGGAGAACCGCATCGAGCTGAAGGACGGGCGCAGCCTGGCCTACGACTACCTGGTGATCACCACCGGACCGCGGCTGGCGTTCGACGAGGTGCCGGGGCTGGGTCCGCATGGCGGACACACCCAGTCGGTGTGCACCACGCCCCATGCCAAGGACGCCTGGGCGAACTACGAGGCATTCGTGAAGAACCCCGGGCCGGTGGTGGTGGGTGCGGCGCAGGGCGCCAGCTGCTTCGGCCCGGCCTATGAGTTTGCCCTGATGCTCGACACCGACCTGCGCCGGCGCAGGATCCGCGACCGGGTGCCGATGACCTTCGTCACCAGCGAGCCGTACATCGGCCACATGGGGCTGGGCGGCATCGGCGACTCGCAGGGCCTGCTCGAGCGCCAGTTCCGCCAGCGCCACATCCGCTGGATCACCAGCGCGAAGATCGACAGGGTCGAGGCGGGGCAGTTCCACGTTTCCACGCTCGACAGCGCCGGCCAACCGGCCGGCGAGCACACGCTGCCGTTCGCCTACTCGATGGTCATCCCGGCGTTCACCGGCGTCGATGCGGTGCACGGCATCGAGGGCTTGGTCAACCCGCGCGGCTTCGTGCTGATCGACAAGCACCAGCGCAACCCGACCTACCGCAACATCTTCTCCGCCGGCGTGTGCGTGGCGATCCCGCCGGTGGAAGCCACGCCGGTGCCCACCGGCGCGCCCAAGACCGGCTTCATGATCGAGTCGATGGTGACCGCCCTGGTGGCCAACCTGAAGGCCGAGCTGGAAGGGCGCGAGGGCAATGCCGAAGCGACCTGGAACGCGGTCTGCCTGGCCGACATGGGCGACAGCGGGGCGGCTTTCGTGGCGCTGCCGCAGATCCCTCCGCGCAACGTCACCTGGGCCCGCGAAGGCAAATGGGTGCACGTGGCCAAGGTGGCCTACGAGAAGTATTTCCTGCGCAAGATGCGCGCCGGCACCAGCGAGCCGCTGTACGAGCGGTACGTGATGAAGGCGCTCGGCATCGAGCGGATCAAGCCGGGTACCGGCAAGCACTGAAACCGATTTTTCCCCACCGGAGAACCGTCATGAACATCGATCGCTTCGTCCTCGCCTTTGCCGGCAGCGTGGTGCTGCTGAGCGTGGCGCTGGCCCACTTCGTCTCGCCGTGGTGGCTGCTGCTCACCGTGTTCGTCGGCGCCAACCTGCTGCAGTCGGCGTTCACCGGCTTCTGCCCGCTGGCGATGATCCTGCGCAAGGTCGGCCTCAAGCCCGGCTGCGCGTTCGGCGAGCGCTGATCCACCTTCCCCGAGAGAGACCGACATGACCGTGCGCGTGCGCCGCCTGGCTCCCTTTTTCGCGCTGGCGCTGCTCGCCGGCTGCGGCGGCAAGTCCGCGTCCGAAGTGGGCCAGGCGTCCCGGCCATCGCTGGCCTCGGTGGTGATCCATGCCGGCGAAGCATCCCGCGAGCAGACCTGGGACGGCGTCGTCGAGGCGGTCAACCAGGTCACCCTGACCGCGCAGACCAACGCCCGCGTGCTGGCCCTGCCCCACGACGTCAACGACGTGGTGCCGGCCGGCGCGGTGCTGGTGCGCTTCACCGACGTGGAGCAGCGCTCCTCGCGTGACGCGGCGCTGGCGCAGCTCGCCTCGGCGCGGGCCAGCTACAGCGATGCGCAGGCGTCGTACGAGCGCTTTGCCGCGCTGCTGCCCAAGGGCTACGTGTCCAAGTCGGACATGGACAGCGTGCGTGCCCGGCGCGACGCCGCCAAGGCCGCGCTGGACGCGGCGCAGGCGCAACTGGCGCAGGCCAGACAGAGCGTCGACTACACCGAGGTGCGCGCGCCCTACGCGGGCGTGATCACCCGCCGCTTCGTGCACGTGGGCGAAGCAGTGCAGTCGGGCCCGCCCTCGCCGCAGCCGCTGATCGCGATGGAGTCGCTCGACGCGCTGCGGGTCAGCGTGCAGGTGCCGCAGGGTTCGGTCGACGCGATCCGTGCCGCGAAGAGCGCGACCATCATCGCCAATGGGCGCCGCGTGCCGGCTGGCGACATCACCGTGTTCCCGTATGCCGACCCGGCCACGCATACCTTCACCGTGCGCGTCGACGTGCCGGGACAGGACAGCGGGCTTCGCCCGGGGACGTCGGTCAAGGTGGCGTTCCCGGTCGGCGATGCGAGGCAACTGCTGGTGCCGGCTTCCGCGCTGGTGCGGCGTGGCGAGCTGATCGGCGTCTACGTGATCGGCGATCATGGGGTGTCGCTGCGCCAGCTGCGCGTGGGCGATCCGGTGGGCGACCGGGTGCAGGTGCTGGCCGGCCTGGACGACGGCGAGACCATCGCCACCGACCCGGTGGCCGCGTTGAACTACCTTGCGCAGCAGCGCGCCAAGGACGCGACCGGCCATGAGTGAGGCAGGGAGGATGGGCATTTCCGGGCGCATCGCACGGGCCTTCCAGGCTTCGCAGATCACCCCGCTGCTGGCCCTGGCGGGCCTGCTGCTGGGCATCGCCGCGGCGATCATCACGCCCAAGGAAGAGGATCCGCAGATCGAGGTCACCATGGCCAACGTCATGGTGCCGTTCCCCGGCGCCAGCGTGGACAACGTCGAGCATCTGGTCTCGTTCCCGCTGGAGCAGAAGCTCTCGGAGATCCGCGGCATCAAGCACGTCTACTCGATGAGCCGCCCGGGCATGGCGGTGGTGACGGTCGAGTTCCAGGTCGGCGTGCCGCGCCAGGAGGCGCTGGTGCGGCTGTACAACAAGATCTATTCGAACGCCGACTGGGCGCCGCCGGGCCTCGGCATCGGCCAGGCGCTGGTCAAGCCGTACGGCATCGACGACGTGCCGATGATGGCACTCACGCTGTGGTCGGATCGCCCGGAGGTGGACGCCGAGCAACTGGCCCGTGTCGCACATACCCTCGAAACCGAGGTCAAAAGCATCCCGGGTACGCGTGACGTCTACACGCTCGGTGCGCCCGACCGCGCGGTGACGGTGCAGATCGATCCGTCGAGGCTGGCCAACTACCAGCTCACCGTCGGCGATCTTGCCCAGGCGCTGAAGGCGGCCAACATGGCGGCCGACGTCGGCAGCGAGATCGGCGACAACCGCAACGTGCCGGTGAAGGCCGGTCGCCTGCTGATGCATGCCGACGAGGTCGCGCATCTGGTGATCGGACTGTCCGGTGGCAAGCCGGTGTACCTGTCCGACGTGGCGCAGGTGGCCGCCGGCGCCGACCAGCCCAGCCAGTTCGTCTCGTTCGGCACGCCGCCGGGCAAGACCGGCCCGCTCGCCGGTCTGGTGCCGGCGGTGACCATCGCGATCGGCAAGAAGGCAGGCACCAACGCGCACACCATCGCCAGCGAGGTGCAGGCGCGCATCGCCGCGCTGCGCAACGTCTCGATCCCGGACAGCGTGCACGTCACGATGACCCGTGACTACGGCTATACCGCCAACCAGAAGGCCGACGAGCTGATGCTGCACCTGGCGCTGGCCGCGCTGGCGGTGGTGGCGCTGGTGCTGTTCGCGCTGGGCTGGCGCGAGGCGGTGGTGGTCGGCGTGGCGGTGGTGGTGACGCTGGCGATCACCCTGTTCGCCTCGTGGGCGATCGGTTTCACCATCAACCGCGTGTCGCTGTTTGCGCTGATCTTCTCCATCGGCATCCTGGTCGACGACGCCATCGTGGTGGTGGAGAACATCCACCGGCACATGGCGCGGGGCGGCAAGCGTCTGCTGGAGGCGATTCCGCAGGCGGTGGACGAGGTCGGCGGCCCGACCATCCTGGCCACCTTCACGGTGATCGCCGCGCTGCTGCCGATGGCCTTCGTCGGCGGCCTGATGGGCCCGTACATGCGCCCGATCCCGATCAACGCCTCGGCCGGCATGCTGATCTCGCTGGCGGTGGCCTTCGTGGTCACGCCGTGGCTGGCCTTCCGCCTGCTCGGTCATCACGAGCGCCACGCGCAGCCGATCGGTGAGGCGGCCAGGCCATCGCGCGTCGATGCGTTCCTGCAGCGCTTCTTCATGCGCCTGATGACGCCGTTCCTGGTGGGCCGTGGCGCGCCGCGGAAACGCCGCCTGCTGTTCGCCGGCATGGGCCTGCTGGTGCTGCTGGCGGTGGGCCTGGTGGGCATGAAGGCGGTGATCCTGAAGATGCTGCCGTTCGACAACAAGAGCGAGTTCCAGGTGGTGCTCAACATGCCCGAGGGCTCCACCCTCGAGCAGACCCAGCGCGTGCTGGTGGAGATGAGCCAGGTGATCGACAAGGTGCCGGAGGTGAAGGATTTCCAGCTCTACGCCGGCACCTCCGCGCCGATGAACTTCAACGGCCTGGTGCGCCAGTACTACCTGCGCAACCAGCCGTACCAGGGCGACATCCAGGTCAACCTGGTCGACAAGGACGAGCGTACGCGGCAGAGCCACGAGATCGCCAGTTCGGTACATCCGGCGCTGGCCGCGGTGGCGCGCAAGTACCACGCCCACATGGTGCTGGCCGAGGTGCCGCCGGGTCCGCCGGTGATGGCGCCGATCGTGGCCGAAATCTACGGGCCGTCCTACGGCGGGCAGCGCCAGTTGGCGCTGACGATGGAGCGGATGTTCGACAAGACCGACGGCATCGCCGACATCAATTCGAGCGTGGAGAGCCCGGCCGCACGCCGCAAGGTGCTCGAGATCGACCGCGGACATGCCGCCACGCTGGGCGTGAGCCAGGCCGAGATCGTCGCGGTGCTGCAGGCGGCGATGGGCGGCGACCGCGCCACCTACCTGGGCGAGCCCGGCATCAAGTACGCGGTGCCCGCGCTGCTGCGGCTGTCGCCGGCCGCGCTGGCGTCGACCCCGACCATCCTCTCGCTGCGGGTGCGTTCGCGCAGCGGTGCGCTGATCCCGCTGTCGGAGGTGGTGAAGGTGAGCGACGAGCCGTGGGCCGGCGCGGTCTACCACAAGGATCTGCGCCCCTATGCCTTCGTCACCGCGGACGATGCCGGCAGCGAGGACAGCCCGATCTACGGCATGTTCCGGCTGGTCGGCAAGCTCGGCGCGGGCAAGGTGGACGGAAACACGCTCACCCAGCACTTCACCGGGGCGCCGATCGGCGCCGACCACTACGCGATCAGCTGGAGCGGCGAGTGGGAGATCACCTACGAGACTTTCCGCGACATGGGCATCGCCTATTCGGTGGGCCTGGTGCTGATCTACCTGCTGGTGGTCGGCCAGTTCCGCAGCTACCTGGTGCCGCTGGTGATCATGTCGCCGATCCCGCTGACGGTGATCGGCGTGATGCCGGGCCACTGGCTGCTCGGCGCGCAGTTCACCGCCACCTCGATGATCGGCATGATCGCGCTGGCCGGCATCATCGTGCGCAACTCGATCCTGCTGGTGGACTTCATCAACCACGCGATCGCCAGCGGCCTGCCGCTGGAAGAGGCGGTGATCGAGGCCGGCGCGGTGCGCGCCAAGCCGATCGTCCTGACCGCCATCGCGGCGATGCTCGGCGCGTTCTTCATCCTCACCGATCCGATTTTCCAGGGCCTGGCGGTGTCGCTGGTGTTCGGCGTGCTGGTGTCCACCGTGCTCACCCTGCTGGTGATCCCGCTGCTGTATTACGCCATGCTTGACCGGCGCCGCCGGAAGACCGCGGCGATCGCCGATGAAGGAGCGCACGCATGAGCGAGACCCAGGAATTCACCCTGACCCTGACCCAGGAGAGCGACTACGTTTTCCGTATCGCCTTCGACGACACGCCGATCCCCGAGCTGGTGACCGACGAGACCGCACCGCTGGGTGGCGACCAGGGCCCGAACCCGTCGCGCCTGCTGGTGGCGGCCGTGGCGAACTGCCTCAGTGCGAGCCTGCTGTTCGCGCTGCGCAAGTTCAAGAACAACCCGGGCACGCTGGTGACCCGGGCACGTGCGACGCTGGGCCGCAATGAGGAAGGACGGCTGCGGGTGCAGCATATCGCCGTCACGCTGGAGCTGCCCGAGGCGGTGGCCGACTACCAGCAGGCCGAGCGCCTGCTGGCGCAGTTCGAGCACTTCTGCGTGGTGACCGGCAGCGTGCGCGATGGCGTGCCGGTGGAGGTGAGCGTGCGCGACCGCGATGGCCAGCTGGTCCATCACAGCGAGGCGGAGTAGGGCGGGCGATCGAGGGCTGCGGCAGGGCGTCGCAGCAAGACGGATCGGGTCGAAAGAACTGACGGCGGTCAACAGGCGAAACGAAGGGCTGATGACAATGCATCCGTCTTTCGACACAAAAACAAAGGAACGCCCCATGAAAGCATCCGCTCTTGCCCTGACCGCCCTGGCCCTCGCCTTTGGTGCCGCATCCGCCGCCCACGCCGCCGATACCTCGCCGTGGGTGTTCCGGGTCGGCGTCCACACCGTCAATCCGAAGTCCAACAACGGCACCCTGGCCGGCATGAAGGCCACCATCGACAGCGACACCAAGCCGACCTTCAGCATCGAATACATGTTCGATCGCCACTGGGGTGTCGATGTGCTTGCCGCGCTGCCGTTCAAGCACACCGTGCGCCTCGACGGCACGGCCGCCGCGACCACCAAGCACCTGCCGCCGACGGTGGGCGTGAACTACCACTTCATGCCCGATGCCATGGTGTCCCCGTTCGTCGGCGTCGGCCTGAACTACACCCGCTTCTTCGAAACCCGCGGTGTCGGTCCGCTGCAGGGTACGCATGTAAGCATCGCAAACAGTTTCGGCGCAGCCGCGCACGTCGGCCTCGATTTCCGCATCAACGATCGCTGGCTGGCCACTGCGGATGTACGCTGGATGAGCATCGCCGATGACGTGAAGGTAAACGGCAGCAAGGTCGGCAAGGCCAGCATCGACCCGCTGGCCTACGGCCTGAGCATCGGTTACCGCTACTGATGCCGGCGAGGCGATCACCTTCGTCCACTAGGGAACCAAGGGAACCAAGGACATGATCGACAGCACGGTCGTTGAACTCTCGCGGTGGCAGTTCGCGGTCACCGCGCTCTACCACTATCTGTTCGTTCCGCTCACCCTCGGCTTGAGCTTCTTCATCGCGGCGGTGGAGACGGTATACGTCACCACCGGCAAGACCATCTACCGCGAGATGGCCGAGTTCTGGGGCAAGTTGTTCATCATCAACACGGCCCTGGGCATCGCCACCGGCCTGACCATGGAATTCGAGTTCGGCACCAACTGGTCGTTCTATTCGGGTTTCGTCGGCGACATCTTCGGCGCGCCGCTGGCGATCGAAGGGCTGATGGCGTTCTTCATGGAGTCCACCTTCGTGGGCCTCATGATCTTCGGCTGGAGGCGGCTGACCAGGGTGCAGCATCTGCTGGTGACGTACCTGGTGGCCTTCGGCGCCAACCTGTCGGCGCTGTGGATCCTGATCGCCAACAGTTTCATGCAGAACCCGGTGGGCGCGAAGTTCAACCCGGTCACCATGCGCATGGAGCTGGCCAGCTTCTCCGAACTGATCTTCAGCCACGATGCCCAGGCCAAGTTCGTGCACACCAGCATCGCCGGCTACGTCACCGCGGCGATCTTCGTCACCGGCATCAGCGCGTTCTACATGGTCCGCAACCGGCACATGGCGATGGCGCGGCGCTCGTTCCGCATGGCGGCGCTGTTCGGCGTGCTGGCGACCGCCGGCGTGATCACCCTGGGCGACGCGCTCGGCTTCGTCGGCGGCCAGGCGCAGCCGTCCAAGCTGGCGGCGATGGAGGCGATGTGGGAGACCGCCCCGGCCCCGGCGCCGTTCAACGTGATCGCCTGGCCGTCGCAGGACGAGAAGCGCAACCTGTTCGAAGTGCAGGTGCCCTACGTGCTGACGCCCCTGCTGACCCACACCATGACGCAGGAAGTCCCGGGCGTGGACCGCATCGAGGCGGACGCGGCGCGGCGGATCGCCAACGGCATTCCGGCGGTGGCGGCATTGAAGGTGCTCAGTGCCGACCCGACCGATGCCGATGCGCTGGCCCGGTTCAACGCGCACCAGTCCGACCTCGGCTATGGCTTCCTGGTCAAGCGTTATGCCGCCGACCAGGACGTGGAGAAGGCCACCCCGGCGGACATCCGGAGGGCGGCGAACGACGCGGTGCCGAACGTCTTCGCGATGTTCTGGAGTTTCCGCGCGATGGTGGGCCTGGGCCTGCTGATGCTCGCCTACTTCGTGCTGGCGGTGATCTATTCGGTGCGCAACGACGTGCAGCACAAGCGCTGGTTCCTGCGGCTGGCGCCATGGATGATCCCGGTGCCGTTCATCGCCAACGAGTTCGGCTGGCTCACCGCCGAGATCGGCCGTCAGCCATGGACGGTGTACGGCCTGCTGCCGACCTGGATGTCCGCCTCCAGCCACAGCGTCGGCTACATGGTGTTCTCGCTGATCGGTTTCGTCGCCCTCTACACGGTGTTCATCGTGATCGAGATGTTCCTGATGGTGAAGTTCATCAAGAAGGGTCCGCATGACGCGGATCACCGCCCGGCACCGACGTCGCGCCCCGCCATGGGCGGTGGTCATGCGTCGGCTGTCGCCATGATGCGCAAGGAGGACTGAGCGATGGAACTGTATTTCGCATTCAAGCTGCTCTGGTGGCTGCTGCTTGGCGTGCTGCTGATGGGCCTGGCGATCATGGTCGGCATGGACATGGGCGTGGGCACGCTGCTGCGCTTCGTGGGGCGTGACGACAACGAACGCCGGGTCTGCCTCAACGCCATCGGCCCGCACTGGGACGGCAACCAGGTGTGGTTCATCCTGGGCGGCGGGGCGATCTTCGCGGCGTTCCCGCTGATCTACGCCACGGCGTTCTCCGGGCTCTATATCGTGATGCTGCTGCTGTTGTGGACGATGATCGTGCGCCCGCTCGGTTTCGAATACCGCAGCAAGCTGCAGTCGCCGGCCTGGCGCAACGCGTGGGACTGGGCGCTGCTGGTCAGCGGCGCGGTGCCGATGATCATCTACGGCGCCGCGATGGGGAACATGCTGCAGGGGGTGCCGTTCCACTTCGACTGGGACATGCGCTCGTACTACACCGGCAGCTTCGTTTCCCTGTTCAACCCGTTCGCCGTGCTGTGCGGCCTGCTCTCGCTGTCGCTGTCGATCTACATGGGCGGCGTGATGCTGCTCGGCCGCACGGGCGGCGCGATCGCCCCGCGGGCGCGCAAGGCGGCGATGGGCGCGGCAGTGGCTGCGATAGGCCTGTTCACGCTCGGCGGCATCTGGGTGTCGACCATGCACGGCTACGTGCTCGATCACTCGCCGGCGCCGGGCCTGCCGCAGAACCCGCTGCAGCAGCAGGTGAGCGTGGTGGCCGGCGGCCTGCTGGCCAACTTCCGCGCGCAGCCGCTGCTGTGGGCGGTTCCCGCGCTGGGCTATGCCGGCATGCTGCTGGGCCTGCTGGCGGTGCGGGCGCGGCGCCCGACGCTGGCCTGGTGGCTGGGCGCGCTGGCGTGGATCGGCGTGATCGGCACGGTGGGGGCGGCATTGTTCCCGTTCCTGATGCCCTCCAGCACCGAGCCCTCGCAGAGCCTGACCATCTGGAACTCGGTATCCAGCCAGACCACGCTGCTGTGGGCGACCGGCTTCGCCGCGGTGTTCGTGCCGCTGGTGATCTGGTACACGAGCTGGGCCTTCTGGGTGATGCGCGGCGAGGTGGATGCCCACGCCATCGAACACGACGATCACGCTTACTGAGGGGCACGCCATGAAGACGTTTCTGCAGTTCCTGATCTACATGCTGCTGGCCGTGGTGGCGATCGTGATGGGAGTGATCCTGGGCGACTACGGCTCGTGGTATTTCGCCTGGTTCGTGGGCACCGCGATGATCGTGCTGGTGGCCGCCGCCGGCGGCGCCTGGATGGACGCGCACGACGAGACGTCCGAAGAAGACGGCAGCGCCGCCCGCTGACGGGAGAGTCGTCGGGTGAGGGCGAGGGGACCGGCAACGGTCCCCTTCGTTTTTGTCAGCCCAGCAGATCCTGCAGCGCCCGGTACGGACCATCGGTGGCCGCCAGCGCGGCCGGGCTGCCCCGCTGCACGATGCGCCCGGCATCCAGCACCGCCACTTCGTCGACCAGACCGGCGAGCGGGCCGAGCTGGTGGGTGATCAGCAGCACGGTGCGGCCGGCCATGGCGCCGGCCAGCGAGTCGTACAGCGCGCCGGCGGTAGCGGCATCGAGCCCTTCGGTGGGTTCGTCCAGCAGCAGGATCGGCGCGTCCTTGAGCAGGGCGCGGGCGATCGCGAGACGACGCGCCTGGCCGCCGGACAGCCGCGTGCCGGCCTCGCCGAGCGACGTGTGGTAACCGTCGGGGAGGGCCTCGATCACCTCATGCACGCGCGCCGCGCGGCAGGCTGCCTCGATGCTGACGGCATCGGCATCGGGTCTGGCCAGCAACAGGTTGTCCAGCACGCTGCCGTTGAACAAGTAGGCGTCCTGCGAGACCACCGCGATGTGGCGGCGGGCATCGTCCGGCGCGTAGTCGTCGAGCGGATGGCCGCCCAGCAGGATCCGGCCCTCCTGGCAGTCCCAGAAGCGCGCCAGCAACTGCAGCACGCTGCTCTTGCCGGCGCCGCTGGCGCCGACCAGGGCGGTGCGCGAGCCCGGGGCGAGCGTGAGGTCGAATCGGTCCAGCACCCACGGCTGCGACGGGTCGTAACGGAAGCGCACGCCATCGAACACCACGCCCGCGTCGAGCGGAGTCGGCGACTCGCCTGCCGGCGAGCTGACGGCCGGTTCGGCGTCGACCACCGCAAAGATGCGCCGCGCCGCGGCCAGTTGCTCGCCCAGCATCTGGAACGCCAGCGGCAGCGGCATCACCGCCTCGAACGCGGCCATCGCGAACAGCGCCAGCATCGCCAGTTGTGCCGGGGCGATCGCGCCCTGCGCAACCGCGGGAGCGACCGCGATCACCGCCCACCACAGGGCGAGATGGGCGCACAGGCCGACGGCACCGGTGGCCAGGCCGGAGAGCCCGCTCAGCTGGCGCTGGTCGTCGAGCAGGGTTTCCGACTGCTGCTGCACCCTGGCGTGCCAGCGTCCCTGCGCCCGGTAGACGCGCAGTTCGGCGTCGCCACCCAGCGCATCGGCCACGGTATTGCGCAGTGCCGTGCGTGTCTGCACCACGCGGGCGCCGGCGGCCGCGCCGCGGCGCTGCAGCCAGCGCGGCAGCCACACGCCGGCCGAGGCCAGCAGCAGGGCGGTGCCCAGGGCCACCGGCACGCTGAAAACCGCCATCACCGCGACGATCGCCACGCTGGCCAGCGCCGCGACCGCCACCGGCACGAACAGGCGCAGGTAGAGCTGGTTGAGCGTGTCGATGTCGGCCTGGATGCGCGACAGCAGGTCGGTCGCGCGCAGTGCCTGCAGCCGGGCGGGAGCCAGCGGCTCCAGGCGCTCGTAGAACCACACCCGCAACTGGGCCAGCAGGCGGAAGGTGGCCTCGTGGGTGATCAGCCGTTCCAGATATCTGCCGCCGGTGCGAGTGAGCGCGAAGGCGCGGATCAGCGCGGCCGGCGTGAAATAGTTGAACGCGATCCCCGCGACCCCGGCCAGCGCCATCGACGCGATGAAGTGCCCCGATACCGCCAGCAGGCCGACGTTGGCGAGCAGGGCGGCGTTGGCGAGCAGTGCGCCGGCGAGCATCCAGCCGACGTAGGGCCGGAACAGCGTCCACAGGCGACGCATGTCCGCCCGGGATTGTGCGGACAGGTCCCGGCGCTTCATGCGGCCACCTGCTGTGCGGCGGCGAGCAGGCGGGCGAACGGCCCGGAGCCGGCGCGCAGCCGGGCGACCGGGCCCTGCTCGGCCACGCGGCCACCCTCCATCACCACCACATGATCGGCGAGCGCCAGTGCGTGCAGCCGATGGGTCACCAGCAGCACGGTGCGGCCGCGGGCGATCCGCGCCAGCGCGGCGAGTACCTCGCGCTGGCTGTGCGCGTCCAGGTGGGCGGTCGGTTCGTCCAGCAGCAGCACCGGGGCATCCTTGAGCAGGGCCCGCGCCAGTGCCAGGCGCTGGATCTGGCCACCGGAGAGCCCGACGCCACGCTCCCCCAGCGGGGTGTCGTAGCCCTGCGGCAGGGCATCGATGAACGCCGCGGCGCCCACCGCGCGCGCCGCCTCGCGCAACGCGTCGAGGTCGGCGTCGGGGCGACCCAGGCGCAGGTTGTCGGCGACGCTGCCCTCGAACACATGCGCGCGCTGCGGCACCCAGGCCACGCGTGCCAGCCAGGCGTCCTCGTCGATCCTGGCGAGGTCGGTGTCGTCGAGCCGGATCGTTCCCGCACCCGGAGCCATGAAGCCGAGCAGCAGATGGAGCAGGGTGCTCTTGCCCGCGCCGCTGGTGCCGACCACCGCCGTGACGCGTCCGGCCGGAGCGGTGAAGGTGCAACGGTCCAGCGCGATGGTGCCATCGGCATACGTGAAGCTCAGCTCGTGCAGGGTAAGCGCCGGCGGCGCAGCGGGCGCCGGGGCGCTGCCGATGCGAACGGCGGGTGCCGACTCAGCGAGGAGCTGCACCATGCGCTCGGCCGCGCCGATCGCTTCCATGCGCAGGTGATAGACCGTGCCCATGTTGCGCAGCGGAGCGAAGAACTCGGGCGCCAGCAGCAGCGCGAACAGGCCCGGCAGGAACGCCAGCTCGCCCCACATCAGCCGGAAACCCACCAGCACCGCCACCACCGCGATGCTGACGGTGGCCAGGAACTCCAGCACCACCGAGGACAGGAACGCCACCCGCAGAACCTGCATCGTGCTGCGCCGATAATCGTCCGACACCCTGGCGACCACTTCCGCCTCACGCCGGCTGGCGCCGAGCAGCTTGAGCGTGGTCAGGCCCTGCAGCGTGTCCAGGAAGCGCGCACTGAGAAAGGCGAGCACGCGCCACTGCTTCTGGTTCAGCTCCTCGGTGCCCTTGCCGATCATCCACATGAACAGCGGTATCAGCGGCGCGCTGACCAGCATGACCAGCGCCGACACCCCGTCGGCCGGCACCACCGCCACCAGGATCACCAGCGGCACCAGCGCGGTCATGCGCATCGTCGGCAGGTAGCGCGCGTAGTAGCCTTCGAGCGCTTCCACGCCGCCGACCACGCTGTTCACCAGGTCGCCGCGTGCCTGCCCCTGCAGCCATGCCGGGCCGAGCCGCTGCAGATGGGCCAGCAGATCGGCGCGCATCGTGCGGCGCACCGTGGCACCTGCCTGGAACGCCACGCGTTCGGCGGCGCGGGCCAGCGCGAAGCGCACCGCGAACACCAGTGGCAGCGCCACCAGCGCAGGCCACATCCGGTGCAGCGGCAGGCGATGCATCACCCCGGCGTTGATCGCCCAGGCGATGAGCCACGCCTGCGCCACCAGCAGCATGCCGTTGACCAGGCCGAGCAGCATCGCTTGCCGCAGCTGCGTGCGCACCCGCGGCCGGAAGCTCTTGAGCCAGGTTTCGGGGCTCGACAGATGATCGGAGGCGGCAGGCACGCGACGGGCACCCTCGGCAGCGGAAGCGGGAAGCGTCGCGCCGGGCACGCGAGCCGCCGCAGGATAGCAGTGCCGGTTGCTCAGACGGTGCGGCGCACGAGCGCAGGATCGTGCCGCCAGCGCCGCATGACCGCCAGCCACGCGCTCGATGCGACCAGCATCGCGGCGATCGCCAGCACGGTGCGCCCATCCGGCACCGCCAGCCCCATGACCCGGCGCAGGAATGGCACGGCGATCACTGCCGTCAGCATCACCAGCACCGCGACCAGCATGCGACCTACCCACGGATTGTGCGCGGGATTGTGCGCGGCGCCGGGCATTCCCTGGCGATTGGCCAGGGTGAGCGCGAACACGCCGCCGACCAGCGCGGCAAAGACCGCCGTCCGCGCCCGTGCGACATCACCGCCGTGGGCGAGCAGCAGGCCATAGCCGGCGAGCAGCACCGACGCCACGCCGGCTCCCTGCAGCACGCCGCGGGCGAGGTTGCGCCAGGCGAACGGCGATGCCCCCGGTGCGCGTGGCGGTTGCCGCATGATCTCGTCCGACGCGGGCTCGGCCTCGAACACCACCGAGCAGGCCGGATCGATCAGCAGCTCCAGCAGCATGATGTTCACCGGCATCATCAGCAGCGGCCAGTGCGCCAGCGTGGGCACCAGCGCCAGCGCGATCACCGGCACGTGCACGGCGAACACGAAGCGGGTGGCCAGGGTGATGTTGGCGTAGATGCGCCGGCCCTGGCGGATCGCCGCCACGATGCTGGCGAAGCTGTCGTCCAGCAGCACCAGCGCGGCGGCCTCGCGCGCCACGTCGGTGCCGCGTTCGCCCATCGCGATGCCGACGTCCGCTGCCTTCAGCGCCGGCGCGTCGTTGACGCCGTCGCCGGTCATCGCCACCACGCGGTCGCCGTGGCGCAGCTGCTGCACCAGCCGCAGCTTCTGCATCGGCTGCACCCGCGCGCAGACGTCCACGGTGTCCAGTCGTGTGCGCAGGGCGTGGTCGTCCAGCGCGTCGATCTCCGCGCCGGTGAGCACTTGCGGGTGCTCGCCCAGGCCGACCATTCGCGCGATCGCCTGCGCGGTGGCCGGGTGGTCGCCGGTGAGCATGATCACCCGCACGCCGGCGGCGCGGCATTCGGCCAGCGCGGCGGGCACCTCCGGCCGCGGCGGATCGATCAACCCCACCAGGCCGAGGAAGGTGAAGGCGAAGTCATTCTGGCTGGCCGGCCACGCGCCGCCCTGCCAGGTGCCACGGGCCACGCCCAGCACGCGCAGGCCGCGTTCGGCCATCGCCTGCACCTGGAGGTGGATGGCCGCGCGCGCCGATTCGCTCAGATGGCACAGGTCCGCCACCGCCTCCGGCGCGCCCTTGGTGGCGAGCAGGTGGCAGTCCGGCGTGCCGTGCGGGTAGACGCGCGTCATGGCGAGAATGTCGGGCGAGAGGCCGTATTCGGTTTCCGGCTGCAGCTCGGCGTGCAGGTGCCCGGTGCCGCGCAGCCAGCGCTGGCCGGTGTCCTGGATCGCCTTCTCCATCGGATCGAACGGGTCGGCCGGCGTGGCCAGCACGGCGAACTCGAGCAGGGCGTGGAAGTGTTCGGGCAGCACCGGCGCTTCCATCGCGGCGAAGTGTTCGCCGTCCACGGCCAGCTCGGCCACGCGCATGCGGTTTTGGGTGAGCGTGCCGGTCTTGTCCACCGCCAGCACGGAGATGGCGCCGAGGGTTTCCACCGCATCCATGCGCCGGGTAAGCACCTTCTGCCGGGCGATGCGCCACGCGCCGAGCGCGAGGAACACGGTAAGAATCACCGGAATCTCTTCCGGCAATATCGCCATGCTCAGCGCCACGCCGGCGAGCACGCTTTCCAGCAGGCCGCGGCCGTCCCACCGCCAGGCAAGCAAAAAGTAGGCGACGGCCAGCGCGAGCCCGCTGACGGTGAGCAGGCGGATCAGCCGGCGCGACGCCCGCTGCAGGCCGGAGACCGCCTCGCGGGTGCCGGCCAGCGACTGGCCGATCGCACCGACGGCGGTGCTCGCGCCGGTGGCGAAGACTTCCGCCACGCCCACGCCGCGCGTCACCACGGTGCTGGCGGACAGCGTGCCGGCTTCGCCGGGCAACTTGCTGACCGGCACCGGCTCGCCGGTGAGCAGCGATTCGTCCACGTCGAGCTGGCCGTCGAGCAGGCGGGCGTCGGCGGCGATGCGGTCGCCCTCGTGCAGCACCAGCAGGTCGCCGACGACGACGTCCAATCCGGCCACGCGTTGTTCGACGCCGTCGCGGATCACCAGCGCGCGCGGTGCGGACAGCCCGCGCAGCGCCTCCAGCGCACGCTGCGTCTTGCGCTGCTGCGCCAGCGTGATGCCGATGACGAACAGCACCGAGGCCAGCAGGAACATCGCCTCGGCGCGGTCGCCCAGCGCGAGGTAGATGCCGCCGGCGACCAGCAGCATCAGGAACATCGGCTCGGCCAGCACGCCGAGCGCGATGCGCCACAGCGACTTGCGCCCGCCGCCGGGCAGCAGGTTGGGGCCTTGCGCGGCGAGTCGCCGTGCCGCCTCGTCGCGGCTCAGGCCGCGGCGCGCGGTGGTGGCTGTCGCAGCGCGTGGCGAGGGTGACGGCATGCGGCACTCCCGGAAGATCGCCCCGGCCCGACGCCGGTGCGCATCGGCACATCATCCACCGGAAGGCTCAGTGGCAGACCAGCACCGGCACCGTCGACTGCAAGAGCACCTTGTGCGTCTCGCTGCCGAGCAGCAGCAGGTTGAGCCCATGCCGGCCGTGCGAGCCCATCACGATCAGGTCGCAGTGCTTGTCGGCAGCCGTCTGCACGATCACCTTGTGCGGGTGGTCGTCGAGCGCGTAGTGGCTGTCGCACGCTATGCCGGCCCTGGCGGCCAGGTCGCGCACCTCGCCGAGGTAACGTTCGGCGCGGGCGATGGACTCCTGCGTGTAGGTGAGCTCGGTGGCGGCCAGCATCTCGGCCATGTACGACACGGTGTGGAACGGCGGCACCACGTGCAGGACGTGGATGCGTGCGCGGCAGGTCTGCGCCAGTTCGATGGCCATCTTCGCCGCGCGCAGTGACGGTTCCGAACCGTCGGTGGGAACCAGCAGGTGCTTGAACATGATCGACTCCCGGAAAGTGGCTGGGGACTCGAACGTATACGGCGCGGAGATTGTCCGCCTTGATGGACGTCAAGCGCGGGGTGCCGCGCACTTGCCGCGGCCCCACCATGGCTTGGCAGCGCCTGACCGGTCCGTGCGGGCAGGTGGACCCGTCCGCGGCGGATGATCCGCCGGCGTTCGATCCGCCAGCCCTTGCCGCATGGGTCCATCGGCCGGGCGCAAAGCCGGCTTGACGCCGGTCAAGACGGAGCGATGGACCCCGTGCACAATCAAAGGCACGCTCCTAGGCGAGGACAGCCCATGCTCGATCTCATCATCAACGTCGAACGGATGGACGACGACGCGCCTGCCAACGTCGTCGGCATGGCCACGGCGCGTCGGATCGGTGCCTTCGTCACCGGCATGCACGTGGTGGCGGTGTATCCGCCGATCATGGGCCTGCCCGAGGCGATGGCTCTGCTCGACACCGAGGAACGCGCCGCGCAGGCGCACGGCGGCTGGTGGCAGGGGTTGTGCGAACGCTACGGCGTGCAGGGCGAGTGGGAGGTGATCCGCGGCAGCTATGTGCCGATCCTGGCCAAGCGCTCGCGGCTGGCGCAGTTCATCGTGACCGAGCTGCCGGTGAAGAATCCCGATTCGCCGATCGGCTTCGACAACATCACCCGCGCGCTGTTCGGCGACGCCGCGCCGATGCTGCTGGTGCCGGAGACCTGGCAGGGCCCAGTCGCGCTGGAGCGCGTGCTGATCGCATGGAACGGTTCGGGCGAGGCCGCCGACGCCGTGAAGGCGGCGCTGCCGCTGCTGCAGCGCGCGAGCAAGGTGCGCGTGCTCGATGGCGAGCGCGCCGGCTTGCCGGGCCTGGCACCGCCGGTGCTACTGCTGCGCGCGTGGCTGGCCAGGCAGGGCGTGACGGTGGAGTGGGAACACTTCGACGACGCGCCCAACACCGGCAAGGCGCTGCTGGACGAAGCGCGCGCGATGGACGCCCATCTGCTGGTGATGGGCGCATGGGGACGTTCGCGGCTCAGTGAGCTGGTGCTCGGTGGCGCGACCCGCCACGTGCTGGATCACACCCATCTGCCGCTGCTGATGGCGCATTGAGCGCCCGCGCATTCACGGGCTGAGCGCGGCCTGCGTGCCGGCCTGGCCGTGGGCGTGGCCGGCATCGCCGTCCAGGCTGGCGGTGACGCTGGCGCCGCAGTTGCCCAGGGTCGCGGCGTTGCCCAGCCAGCGCTGGTCCGGGTAATAGGCGAACACCACCGAACGCTCGCGGATCGCGTCGATCAGCTTGTGCGCCACGCCTGCACGCACCGCCGGGCAGCCCCAGCTGCGGCCGATGCGTCCCTGCGTCCTGGCGAACGCCGGGCTCACGTAGTTGGCGCCGTGGATCACGATGGCGCGGCTTTCGGCGTTGTCGTTGAAGCCGTCGTCCAGGCCCTTCAGTCGCAGCGAATAGCCGTTGTGTCCCTGGTAGGTGCCGTCCGTGACGAAGGTGCCCAGGCTGGACATCAGGCTGCCCGGCGTGTTGGAGAAACGCCTGGTCAGGTTGTCGCCGCTGTTGCGTCCGTGCGCGACCCACTCGTTGAACAGCAGGGTGCGCTGGTTCACGTCGAACACCCACAGGCGCGGTTCGGTGGAGGGCCGCGAGTAGTCGATCACGCTCAAGGTGCGTGTCGGCATCGCTTTCTGCACGCACTGCAGCGCACGCGTGGCCAGGGCAATCACCTTGGGATCGGCGGCCGGTGCGGCGCGGGACAGCGCGCTGGCCAGATCACCCGATGCATCGGGCGATGCATCGGGCGATGCGGCGGCCGCCCGGGATGCAAACGTCATCATCAAAAGCAGGGAAACAACGGGGAGCACACGACGCACCAGGGTGCGAGGGGCAAGGATCGACATGGGGATTACCGCATTCAGCTGGGACGGGCGGCGGCCAGTCTGGCCAGCGCAAGCTGAACGAATTGTCAGGGAAAACTGAACGGTCAGCGGCTTCCGTGATTTTTGACCGGCTTGGCGCCGGTGCCGGCCGCGGGCTCGGATTCGAGCAGCTTGGCGTAAGGCGGTCCGGCCGGATTGCCGTAACCCGGCAAGTCGGTCACCAGCACGGTGGAACCAGGTACCAGCGCCTCGCGCAGGCGAGCGCCGAATGATTCAGGAACCCGCAGGTGGCTGGCCATCTGGCCTGGCTCGGGCACCGGACCGCCGCCCAGGATGCGGTAGGCCGACCAGTTCGGCAGGCCGCGGGGCACCGCCGTCTCGGGACCGTTGGGGCGGGCGCCGGTCATCACGTACAGCACGATGCCGCTGAGGGCAGGGTCGGCCACCATGTCGAGCGGTGAACTGTCGACCAGCAGGCCGCCGCGCAGCACGTAAACGGCGCGGTCGTGGGTGCTCGCCACCACGCTGACCGGCGGCGTCGGTTCGGCGGCCAGCGTGGTGGCGCCTGCCGATGCGGGTGCGATCACCGTGGCCGCCGACATCGGCGCGCCGTTCAGGTCGATCGGTGCCACGGCCGCCGGGTGGGCGATCCGCGCGGGTGATATGCGGGCGTCGGCCACCACCACGATGCCGCCGCGCCGGGTGATCGCAAACAGCTTCTCGGCGAAGGCCTGCGGCAGGCGCACGCAGCCGTGCGAAGCCGGGTGGCCGGGCAGGGTGCCGCCATGCAGCGCGATGCCGTCCCAGGTGAGCCGCTGCATGTACGGCATCGGCGCGTCGTCGTAGAGGTTGGAACGGTGTTCGCGCTTCTTCTGCAGGATGGTGTAGACCCCCGGCGGCGTCTCGTAGCCGGGCTTGCCCGAGCTGATCGGGCCGGCGCCGATCGCCACGCCGTTGCGATACACGTAGATCTGCTGCTCGTCCAGGCTCACCACCACCACTACCGGGCCGCTGGGGGCGATTTCCGGATGCCAGAAGAAGCGCGTACTGCCGGTCGCCCTGCTGGCACCGATCGTGACCAGTGCCAGCAGGGCGTACAGGATCAGGGCAGGCAAGTGACGGGACGCATGGCGTCGAGGGTGGTGCATGAAGTTCAGCGAGGTTGGCGCTCACGTGTGGCCGCGGTCGGGCAGGGGCTCGACCATCATGGCCTCCGGCAGCCGCCCCGGCAACTCGGTGTTGGCTCGGAACGTGTCAACAGTAACCCAACACACGGCGCGAGATTTCTATGTAACAACCTCGGGGATGCCGGTGTCGACCGGGGTGGGGACGAGGCGTAGGGCGCCAGCGGTGTCGAGCAGTTGCGTGGCCT